>JALEOU010000053.1 GCA_022766945.1 Fusicatenibacter sp.
GAAAGTTATTACAACTCCTCCCCCCGTGCTTTGTAGTATAGCCTCTTACAAACAATTCTACAGCACAACGTAGAGAGTTGGAACACTTTCATTACTATTTGTGCCGCCCAGCCAAAGGCGGCGGAATGGAAATTGATATGAGAAAACAGACGGATCATTATTCCGGAATGGGATGTACGCTGATCTATCTTGCGATTGGAGGGGAAGCAGCCGGTTTTATTGCTCTGGCAGATACACTCCGGGAGGAAGCTTATGATACTATTCAAAAAATCAGGTCAGGTGGAGTTACTCCTGTTTTGTTGACTGGCGATCATGAGAGTGCCGCGAGGTATATGGCAGATCGGATGGGAATTAGTGAGGTATATGCGAATTGCCTTCCGGAAGAAAAACTAAGGAAAATAGAGGAGTATCAAAAAGAAGGCAAACAGGTTTGTATGATTGGAGATGGAATCAATGATGCCCCTGCTCTGAAAAAAGCATATGCCGGAATTGCAATGGGGCAAATCGGAAGTGACATCGCAGTTGATGCCGCCGATATTGCTTTGATCAATGATAAAATCAGTGAATTACCTCATCTGCTGAGTCTTTCAAAACGCATGATGAGAACCATCCGTTGTAATCTTGCTTTTTCAATGACTTTGAATTTCATCGCAATTATTCTGGCAATTACAGGTGTACTGAATCCCGTTGTAGGAGCGCTTGTACATAATGCAGGTTCTGTTCTCGTGATTGTGAGCTCTGCGCTTCTTTTGAAATGAGAATGTCACTGTTCAGACGACAATGGACGCTGTGAAAAAATAGAGTTTGCTTACGAGATCCTATTTTTGCACAGCTGTTTCATGTACTTCTGAACAGTAACGTTTTTGAATGTTTGGAACAGAAAAAGCAAGAAAAATGGATTGACAAACAGGAACAAAACAGTTAATATAGAAAAGGAGGTTAGATAAGTCTAACTCAAAGCGCAAAGCGCCCGCTGGGCGTATTATTTTTTTACACGGGTTAGAAAATTCTAACTATAGAGGGACATCAGAAACCAAAGGAGGAAAATCAGATGTCAGATGAAATCATTATCCGTCATTGCTCACCGACACTGGCAGGTCTTAAGACAGCCAATCTGTTCAGCTGTTCTTATACAGACAGGGAAGAACTGATTTCTTCCGTTCGGGGATTGAACCAAAGACTTGCACCAAAGGGGATACGAGTCATTCCTCTTCGGTTGTCTGCACAAAAAGTCTTGATATATCTGTATCGGCCGGATAAGCTGGTAAATGATTTTGCGAAAGAAGATGCAGCGGAACTGCTGAAAAAATATGGGTATTCATCCTATGAGTGCAGCAGAAATCTGGCAAGGCTCGGCAGACGATTACGTGAAACAGAAGAGTTTCCTCACGAAATCGGATTATTCCTGGGTTATCCGCCGGAAGATGTGCTCGGATTTATCGAAAACGGAGCGGAAGGGTATAAGTATTCCGGATGCTGGAAAGTCTATGGAGATGAGAAAAAGGCCAAAAAACAATTTGAGCGTTACAAAAAATGCACAAGAATTTACTATTCCCAATGGGAAAAAGGAAAAAGTATTGAACGACTCACAGTAGCTGTGACAGCATGATCTGCAGCGATGCGCCGGACGAAGAGGCCGTTTTGGAATGCAAAGCACTTGGAACTGCACTGGGATAAAAAGAGAGTCAGACACACCTGACCTTGGAAAGGAGAAAAGATGAGTGTAGTTATAATCGGGGGAAATGAATGCATGGTGTGCCAATATGAAAAAATCTGTAAGAATTATGGATGCAAAGCAAAAATATTTGCAAAAGAAAATGGATGCCTGAGAAAAAAGCTGGGAAATCCGGATCTTATGATTCTATTTACCAATACGGTCTCCCATAAAATGGTAAATACTGCTATATCGGAGGCAAAGAAAAATAAGATACAGGTTGCCAGAACGCATTCCAGCAGTGCAGCTGCACTGACAGATGTACTGGAAACTTATTGCAAATAGAAGGAATCAGGAGGTGAGCAAACATGGGAACAGCGATCGTACTTCTTGTTTTGACCGGAATTGTCGGGTTGGCAATACGAAGCATGGTGAAGGATAAAAAGGCCGGTAAATCCTTACAGTGCGGACAGGATTGCAGTCATTGCGGCGGATGCTGTCATAAACAGTGAATAAAGCTGATCAAAATCAGAAACTTACCGGCAGAAAAGAAGAGATAGATTCAAAGAGCTATCAGAAAGAGACAATGAAGAAAGAGGTGGTAATGGAACTCCTCAGAAAACAGGGATTTCGTATAACCAGACAAAGAAAGCTGCTCATTGATATCATTCTGGAAGAAACCTACAGCTGCTGCAAAGAAGTTTATGTTATCGCATCCAAAAAAGATGCAGGAATTGGGATTGCAACGGTCTATCGTACAGTGGACGCATTGGAACAGGCAGGTGCTCTGAAACGAAAAACAGCGTACCAGTTACGTGATCATCAGAGCACGGTATGCAAAAAATGCCTGATTGAGTTAGAAGACCATTCGTTCATCGAACTCGATGGTTCTTCGATGAAACAAGTGATTGAGAGCGGAATAAAGAAATGTGGCTTTTCCAATGGGGAAAAAGTAAAAGAAATTACATGGCTGTCTCAGAAATGAGAATAGAGCATGGCACCTGTCGACAAATTAACTGCAGCTATGCCGAAAAAAGAAAATAAAAGGAAGACATGGAAAAAGAAAACGGATTTACGAAGTCTCGTTTTCTTTTTCTATGGGAAGTGAAATGCAGTTTTGTTTATGGTAAGCTCGTCAAAATACTTTTGACACTTCCGTGAAATTATGATATATAGGAAATAAACCAATATCAATGGAAAAGGGATGAGGCTTCTGTGGTTACGAAACGAAACAGGATAGAATTGATAGTAAACGGAAGTGAATATGGCATGCTTTTTGAGGGAGACCGCGGAAGACTGTCATTTCATGGAACCAGGTATCTGGGATTCGAGCGTAAGCACTGAAACGACAGGGAAAGAAGGAAGTTTATGAAAAAAGGATTGATACTGGAAGGCGGCGCGATGAGGGGCATGTTCACGGCCGGTGTGATGGATGTGATGCTTGAGCATCAGATTGAATTTGATGGAGCCATTGGCGTATCTGCCGGAGCTGCTTTTGGCTGTAATTACAAATCGAAGCAGAAAGGACGTGCTCTTCGTTATAATCTGAAATTCTGCAGGGACAAACGGTACTGCAGTGTCCGTTCGCTGATTCGGACAGGAGATTTATACAATACAGATTTTTGCTATCGGGAAGTTCCGCTCAAATACGATGTGTTTGATTTTGCTGCTTATCAAATGAATCCGATGGAATTCTATGTGGTATGTACGGATATTGTGACTGGGGAAGCTGTTTATCACAGGTATGAAGGAATGGAGGATCATGGATTTGACTGGATCCGGGCGTCAGCATCGATGCCGGTTGTTTCTCAGATTGTAAAAATTGACGGAAGAGAGATGCTGGACGGTGGGATTGCCGATTCCATTCCGGTGAGATACTTCGAAAGTATTGGATATGACAGAAATGTCGTAGTACTTACAAGACCGTTGGATTACAGGAAAGAAAGGAACGGTCTCATGCCAATTATAAAAAGAAAATACAGGGAATATCCGAAGCTCATTAAAGCGATGGAAGTGCGGCATGAACAGTATAATGAAACCCTTGACTACATAGCGAAAGAAGAAAATGAAGGAAAGCTTTTGGTACTTCGGCCGGAGCAGCCTCTGCCGGTGAGCAGAGTGGAGAAAAATCCGGAAAAACTGAAGGCGGCTTATGAGATTGGAAGAGAAACAGCAATCCGCCGGATGAATGAGATTTTGCAGTTTCTGGAATGAGTTGGAATAGTAAAATGGTGGAAAGGTGGCAGAAATGATTATGAGTACAATATCAGTGAATGAATTAAGGGAGCACATTTACAAGTTTCAGGAAAAAGGAGAGGGAACTTCGGTGGATGCCTACCTTGTGATTGGAGAAGAAAAAGCGATCATGCTGGACGGGCTTGAGAGTGCAAACGGGCTGTATCAGATGGCGCGAAAAATCACATCGCTGCCGCTGGAAATGATTGTGCTTCACGGACATCCGGATCATGCCGGAATGGGATGCCGGGAGTTTATTGAGGCAGGCTGTTCGGTTTACATGCAGGAAGCAGATTACCCGTTACTGAAAGACTTTGGTATTTCATACCCGATAGAAGCATTTACCTGGATGAAGGACAAAGAACTTTTCGATCTGGGAGGGATAACACTGCAAATGATGACACTGCCAGGCCATACGCCGGGATCCTGTGTGCTGTACTGCGAGGAAGAAAAAATGTTGTTCAGCTCTGATTCTCTTGGCTCCGGCGATATCTGGATGTGGCTTCCCCACAGCCTGCCGCTGGATGCCTACAAAAAGAATCTGAATCCGGTCTATGAGTTTCTTTGCAGTCACCCGGATCTGGTGATCTATCCTGGACATACGGAGCAGATTCCCGATTATCGTGGAGATGGAGATGGTCATATGGATCTGGCCTATGCAGAAGATCTGATGGCGAATACCGAAGCATTGATTTCCGGAGAGAAGGTTGGCGTTCCGGTTCCGTCTCTTGCTCACAGAATGGGAGAAATTGATGTTCATACATTGCGGGGAAAGATCATGATCGGTTATACGTATGATCCGGCGAAGCTTGTATCGGAAAAGTAAAAGATAACGTTTTTGCTCAAAAACAGGAGGACAGAAAATCACAGAACCTGAAAATAATGAGGAAAAGAAAATGAAAGAGAATCTGATAATTGGAATTGCAGGCGGATCAGGAAGCGGTAAGACAACTCTGACGAATCAAATTGCGAAACAGTTTCCGGAACAGGTAACTGTGATCAAACATGATAATTACTATAAGGCACATAATGATATGGATTATGAAGAGCGATCCAGATTGAATTACGACCATCCCAATGCATTTGATACAGAATTGATGATCCGACATCTGATCGCACTGAAAAAGGGAGAATCGATTGAGTGTCCTGTTTACGATTATACCGTTCATAATCGCAGCAAAAATACGATTACCGTGGTTCCAAATAAGGTAATAATCGTGGAAGGAATTTTGATTTTTGAAAATCAGGAACTGTGCGATCTTATGGATATCCGTATCTTTGTAGATACGGATGCAGATTTACGGATTATACGAAGAATTCAAAGAGATGTTATGGAGCGCGCAAGAAGCCTCGAATCCGTGATTAATCAGTATCTGCAAACGGTCAAGCCGATGCACGAACAGTATGTTGAGCCAAGCAAAAAAAATGCTAACATCATTGTTCCGGAGGGCGGTTACAATCAGCCTGCGATGGAAATGATCCGCAACCATATCAAAACATACCTGGATGGAAATCAATAGCGGACAGGTTGGAATTCTTTTGAGTTTGATTCTCCAAACTGTCATATTGGTCCGGTGACACGTTTAATTTTGACCTTGACAAGTAAATTGAGAGTTTATACAATGAGGGGGAATATTATTTTTTGGAGCATGTCCGTTTTGGTGTGTTCCCTTACCGCAGAAAAAGGGGGAGGTTTCCCGGACTCTGCAGACAAAAGGAGGATTATTATGGAAAAAATTCAGATGACAACCCCGCTGGTTGAGATGGACGGAGATGAGATGACCCGTATCCTCTGGAAGATGATCAAGGAAGAGCTGCTGCTTCCTTTTATTGATCTGAAAACGGAATATTATGATTTGGGTCTGAAACACAGAGATGAAACCAGTGATCAGGTGACTGTCGACTCTGCAAAGGCAACAATGAAGTATGGTGTGGCAGTTAAATGTGCAACGATTACTCCAAATGCCGCCAGAATGACCGAATATGATCTTAAAGAGATGTGGAAAAGCCCCAACGGTACGATCCGTGCCATGCTGGACGGAACAGTATTCCGTGCACCGATTGTTGTAAAAGGAATTGAGCCCTGTGTGCGTAACTGGAAAAAGCCGATCACGATCGCCAGACATGCTTATGGTGATGTGTATAAAAATACAGAGATGGTAATCCCGGGTCCCGGAAAGGTAGAACTGGTCTATACTGCAGAGGATGGAACTACACAACGTGAGCTGGTACATCAGTTCACCGGCGCAGGTGTGGCTCAGGGAATGAATAACCTGGATGCATCCATTGAAAGTTTTGCGAGAAGCTGCTTTGAGTATGCACTTTCCACGAAACAGGATCTGTGGTTCGCTACGAAAGATACGATTTCAAAGAAATATGATCATCGGTTAAAAGATATTTTTTCCGAGATTTTTGAAGCGGAATACAAAGAGAAGTTTGAGATTGCAGGTATTACCTATTTTTACACGCTGATTGATGATGCAGTTGCCCGCATCATGAAAGCAGAGGGAGGTTTTATCTGGGCCTGCAAGAATTATGACGGAGATGTTATGAGTGATATGGTATCTTCCGCATTCGGCTCTCTGGCTATGATGACATCGGTATTGGTATCGCCGCACGGATATTATGAGTATGAGGCTGCACATGGTACTGTACAGCGTCATTATTACAAACACCTGAAAGGCGAGGAGACTTCCACGAACTCGGTAGCTACTATTTTTGCATGGACAGGGGCATTGAGAAAACGGGGAGAGATGGATGGAAATACTGCTCTCTGTGAATTTGCGGATCATCTGGAAAAAGCAACCCTTTCCACGATTGAAAACGGCAAAATGACCAAAGACCTGGCGCTGATCACAACACTTCCGAATCCGACTGTATTAAACAGCCGTGACTTTATCCTGGCAATCCGCGAGGAACTTGAGAAACTGATGTAAAAAAACTTCCGCACAGTTACGTATTGTCTCTGTGCGGAAGTTTTTATTATTCTGCCAGTGTTTCCCACTTTTCATAAAGGGTTTCCAGTTCAGAGGCAATCGAAGCCTTCTCATTGCTTAACTTTACGCATTCAGCAACGTTGGTTGCAATTTCGGGCCTGTTCATTTCTTCATCAATCTGATTGTCGCGATGCTCGAGTTCTTCGATTCTCTGCTCGATTTTTTTTAAGTCATTCTCTTTTTTCCTCTGGCGTGCCTGTTCTTCTTTCTGGGCTTTCCAGTCCAGCTTAGACAAAGAGACATCTGTATCCGTGATTCCGGCAGTGGAATCAGAGACGGCCGGGGCATAGATTTTAGTGAGCTCTTCCTTTTTTTCCAGATAATAATCGTAATTTCCGATATAGTTGACGAGGTTTTTATTTGTCAGTTCCAGGATTCTGGTGGCAGTCCGGTTGATAAAATAACGGTCATGAGAAACATACAATATGGTACCGGTGTAATCGCAGAGTGCTTCTTCCAGTATTTCTTTTGACACGATGTCGAGATGGTTTGTCGGCTCGTCCAGTATCAGAAAATTTGCATTGGAAAGCATAAGTTTTACGAGTGAAATTCGTCCCCGTTCCCCGCCGCTTAACGTGTGAATCGGCTGAAATACATCATCATTGGTAAAAAGAAACGCAGCCAGAACATTGCGGATTTCGGTATTGGTCAGGTAAGGATATTCATCTGAAATTTCCTGAAAGATTGTTTTTTCCATGTGAAGTACCTGATGCTCCTGGTCATAATAGCCAATCTGCACACGACTTCCCAGTGAAAAGGAACCAAAATCCGGTTGGATCACTCCGTTTAGTATTTTCAGTATGGTTGTTTTTCCGGTGCCGTTATTTCCGATCAGTGCAATGCGTTCTCCGCGTTTGATTTCAAAATTCAGGTCATCAAACAGAAGTTGTCCCGGAAAAGATTTGGAGAGATGTTCTGCTTTGAGTACATCATTTCCGCTGGTAATCCGTGGCTCCAGATGAATCCGCATATCGGAACGCACTTCCGTTGGCTTTTCCAGTATCTCCATTTTATCCAGCATTTTTTCACGGCTTTCCGCGCGACGAATGGATTTCTCACGGTTGAAAGAACGAAGCTTTGTTATGACTTCCTCCTGATGACGGATTTCCTGCTGCTGATTGAACCAGGCATGATAAGCAGCTTCCCGAAGCATCGCTTTTTTCTGACTGTAAGAAGAATAATTGCCGTCGAAAGAAGTGACTTTTCCGTTGTCAATTTCCACGACCTTCGTGATTACACGATCCAGAAAATAGCGGTCATGGGAAACGATGAGCACAGCTCCGCTGTAATTCAGAAGATAAGTTTCCAGCCACGCAATGGAATCCATATCCAGATGGTTGGTAGGTTCATCCAGAAGGATTATGTCCGGCTTTGTGAGCAGCAGTTTACCAAGAGCAACGCGGGTTTTCTGTCCTCCGGAGAGAGATTCCACCTGCTTGTTAAACTCATTTTCTGCAAAGCCAAGTCCTTTGAGCACGCCTGTCACCTCACTGCGGTATGCATATCCATTCATCAATTCAAAGGTGTGCAAGAGACGTGTGTAAGCAGAAAGCAGCTGTTCCAGTTCCTCCTGATTACAGGCTTTCATCTGCCTTTCCAGAGTCCGGATCTGCTGCTCCATCTCAACCAGCTCCTGCTTTGCGGTGAGTACTTCTTCATAGATGGTCAGATGACCACTCAGCTCCTGGTGCTGAGCCAGATATCCAATGGTCTTACCTTTAGAGAGAATCACCTCGCCCTGATCAGCGGAGAATTCTCCAATTATGATTTTCAGAAGTGTCGATTTACCGGCACCATTGATGCCGATCAATGCAACTTTTTCCCGTTCTTCTATGTGAAAGGATGCATTTCGGATAACTTCATTTGTCCCAAAGGATTTTACAATATTCTGACATGCAAGAATCATAGTCGTTCCTCCAGTTGTTTTCTTTTGCCCTATGCGCAGAAAATAGATCTCGACGCAGACTCGCCCTCACTCCTTCAAAACGCAGCGGTACTAAATTCGCCAGGCAAAAACAGCCTGGCGAATTTAAGTGCCGGCGTTTTTCAAGGGTCTGCTTACGCGATTCTATTTTTGCACAGCTGTTTCGTGTGACCTCTGAACAGTAACCTTATTATAGAAAAGATAGAAGAAAATTTCAAGAAATCTTTGACAATTTTATCACATGCATATATAATGAAATTATGTGTAGCTGTTTTTCGAAAAATCAGAAAATTTTACATAGTAAACAGCTGCTTTTACGTCATAACCGGAACAAACTTTGCAAATAAATGCGGATATATTGCACATGGGCATTCTGGATGCGGACGTACAGTAAGGAGGAATTTATCTTGGAAGAAAAGGGGATATCACGTGCAGTCATTAAACGGCTTCCTCGATATTATCGCTATTTGGGGGAACTACTGGAAGACGGGGTTGAGCGGATCTCTTCCAGTGAACTGAGTGAACGAATGAAAGTTACTGCTTCGCAGATTCGTCAGGATCTGAATAACTTTGGTGGTTTCGGACAACAGGGATATGGTTACAATGTCCGTTATCTTTATACGGAGATTGGGAAAATATTGGGGCTGGATCGTATTCATAATATGATCATTGTCGGGGCAGGAAATCTGGGACAGGCACTTGCAAATTATTCTGCTTTTGAGCGAAGCGGATTCAAGACTGTTGGAATTTTTGATGTCAACCCGGTACTCAAAGGAGTGACGGTTCGTGGCATAGAAATTCGTATGACAAATGAGCTTCCCTGGTTTATCCGCGAGAATAACGTGGAGATTGCTGCGCTTACATTGCCGAAATCGAAAGCAGTCGAGATGGCAAATGTACTGGTAGACAATGGAGTCAAGGCGATCTGGAATTTTGCTCACACAGACTTAAATCTGACGCTGCCGGATGATATTATTGTCGAAAACGTACATCTTTCTGAAAGCTTGATGCGTCTTTCTTATAATCTGACGCGTTATGAAGCAGAACATAGAACGAATCATGGAAAATGATCCGGGTGGAAACAGATTTGGAATCAGGCGGGACGTATTCGTCCCGCCTGATATGATATCAGAGTATTTTATCGTTTGAGGAGTGACTTTATGGAACGTATGGTAACAGCAAAACAGATGAAAGCAGAGGATGCCTATACGATGAATCAAATCGGTATACCGTCTCTTGTACTGATGGAGCGTGCAGCTCTCTGTACAGTGGAGGAAATCTGTTCGGGTAATCACTGCACAGACAGGATTCTGGTTGTATGCGGGACAGGAAACAATGGCGGAGACGGTATGGCGATTGGCAGGATCCTATATGAAAGAGGATATCATGTAGAGATCTGTTGTATCGGCAAAAGAGAAAAATACAGCGAAGAAATGGAAATCCAGGATAAGATTGCCGAAAACTATGGCGTTCCTCTGGTTAAGAATCCATTCTTTGGGGAATATACTGTTATCATAGATGCCATCTTTGGAATTGGTCTGTCACGGCCGTTAACTGGAATATTTGCAGATACGGTGGAACGAATAAATAAAAGCGGCGTACCTGTAATTGCGGTGGACATACCCTCAGGAATCCATACGGATACGGGGGAAGTTCTTGGAACCGGGGTACGGGCCGTCTCCACGGTGACATTTGCCCATGCAAAGCCGGGACTGTTTCTGTATCCTGGAAAGGAATATGCAGGCAGGGTACAAGTGCGTGAAATCGGAATCAGAGCTTTGCCAGGCGGCGAGGATGAGCTTGTGTACCGGATGGCAGATAAAAAAGATCTGGAATGGATAACTCTTCGTGATCCCAGAGGAAATAAAGGGACCTTCGGGAAAGTCCTGGTGATTGCCGGATCGGATGAAATGTGCGGAGCTGCAGTTTTGTGTGCAAGAGCAGTCCTTGGAAGTGGGGCAGGGATGGTGAAAGTATTTACGGAGCAATCCAATCGCATTCCCATCCTTGCTGCATTTCCGGAAGTAATGATTTCTACCTGGCAGATGGATCGTCCGATTCCGGAAGAAAAACTGCTCCGTGATATGAAATGGTGTGATGCGATTGTAATCGGACCTGGAATCGGGATGTCACAAAAGGCAAAAGAAATTTTGAAGCTGACACTCCAAATGGCACAACAGCCACTCATTCTTGATGCGGATGCATTGAATCTGATCAGTGCGGACCCTTCAGTGCTGGATTCCTGTACGGCACTGCGCATCATCACGCCGCATGTAGGGGAACTTTCCCGGCTGAGCGGGTGGGAAATCAGCCGGATCAAACAGAATCCCGTAAAGGCAGCGCTTTTTGCTGCAGACCGATACGGTGCAATCTGCGTACTTAAAGATTCTGTAACAGTGACTGCCGGAAGAGAAGACAAACAGGAAACTGTATACATAAATCATTCCGGTTCCCATGCACTTGCAACAGCCGGAAGCGGGGATGTTCTCTGCGGGATTATAGGAGCATTTACAGCCAGAATGGTATGTGATAGGAGGGAAGGTTTTCTTTTTGCAAGTGCGCTGGCTGTATATTTTCATGGTCTTTCAGGGGAAAAGGCAGCAGAAAGCATGGGAGCGGCATCAGTCACGGCATCTGATGTGATTGATGCGTTCGGCAGAGTGTTGTCTGACGGGTGATTCGGGATGAAAAACCAAAGGTGTGAATACCTCCGCAAAAAGCCGGGAATACTAAAGCTGAAAGCAAAACAGTAACCAAAGGCGAATAAAACAGCAGCGATTCATGTAAGACATGATAGCAGTAAATCGGAGTGTGAACACAAGTGGTAATCAAACGAGGCGATGTATATTATGCGGATCTGCGTCCTGTTGTCGGCAGTGAGCAGGGTGGAATCCGGCCGGTACTGATTATTCAGAATGATATCGGAAACCGGCATAGTCCGACTGTAATCTGTGCAGCGATCACATCAAAAATGAACAAAGCAAAACTGCCGACACATATTGAGATTGAAGCAACCTCTTATGGGATTGTGCGGGATTCTGTGATTCTGCTGGAACAGCTGCGAACAATCGATAAAAGACGTCTCAAGGACAAAATCTGTCATCTGTCACCGGAACAGCTGACACTGGTAGATGAAGCACTGAAGATTAGCCTCGACTTGTCTACATAGCTTGACGAATGTGGCAGAACGTGATATATTTTACAAGAGCGTGCCTGAAAAAAGCAGAAAAATTGCAGGCATGTCATAGTTATGGAATAAGAACTTCGGGTCTTTGCGCCCGAATCCCGAAACACTTTATCATTAAAAGGAGAGACGAAAAAGATGTCCGGACATTCAAAGTTTGCAAATATTAAGCATAAGAAAGAAAAAAATGACGCAAAGAAGGGCAAGATTTTTACCATTATCGGACGTGAAATCGTAATTGCTGTTAAAGAGGGCGGTCCTGACCCGGCAAACAACAGCAAACTGCGCGATGTAATTGCGAAGGCAAAAGCCAATAATATGCCGAATGATACGATTGACCGTGGAATCAAAAAGGCAGCCGGTGATGGAAATGCGGATAATTATGAGCGTATTACATATGAAGGATATGGCCCGAGCGGAATCGCAATTATCGTTGAAACACTGACCGACAATAAAAACCGTACTGCAGCCAATGTAAGAAGTGCATTTACAAAAGGAAACGGAAATGTCGGTACTCCCGGATGCGTTTCCTACATGTTTGATCAGAAAGGTCAGATTATCATTGATAAAGAAGAGTGTGAGATGGATGGCGATGATCTGATGATGATTGCACTTGATGCAGGTGCAGAAGATTTCAATGAGGAGGAAGACAGTTTCGAGATTCTGACTTCTCCGGATGATTTTTCTGCAGTGCGTGAAACGCTGGAAAAAGAGGGAATTCCTATGGCTGAAGCGGATGTTACAATGATTCCGCAGAATTATATTACGCTTACCGATGAGCAGGCGTTAAAAGATCTGAACCGCACGCTGGATCTTCTCGAAGATGATGACGACGTGCAGTATGTATATACAAATCTGGATGAATAAAAATCTTTCCTATTCCGCATACTCTTAGCATACAAACAAGAATGACTTTTGTCATTCACAGAATAAGAAGAGAGAAGGTATGCGTGATGGAAGATCAGAAGAGTCCAAACAAAACAGAGGAAAATATTGTGGAACTGAAAACCGGTATCTATATGCTGTCGATTATCGGCGAGGTGGAAGGTCATGAAGCGCTGGGAGACCGTGCCAAAGCGACGAAATATGAGCATATTCTTCCCACTCTTGCAAGAGTGGAAGACAGCAGTGAGATACAGGGGTTGCTGATCCTTCTGAATACCGTAGGCGGAGATGTGGAGGCAGGTCTTGCGATTGCTGAGATGATTGCATCCATGAGTAAGCCTACGGTTTCGCTTGTTCTTGGAGGCGGTCATTCCATTGGTGTTCCGCTGGCAGTGTCGGCAGACTATTCTTTTATTGTGCCAAGCGGAACCATGGTGATTCATCCGGTACGAACGAACGGAATGTTTATCGGAGTGGCTCAGACGTACCGCAATATGGAGAAAACCCAGGATCGCATCACAAACTTTGTGTCAATGCATTCAAAGATTTCCAAAGAACGTCTGGAGGAACTTATGTTGGATACTTCTATGCTGGTAAAGGATGTAGGAACGATGCTGGAGGGACCGCAGGCTGTAAAAGAAGGGCTGATTGACGAAGTGGGAGGAATCGCACAGGCACTTGGGAAGCTTTATGAACTGATGAATCAAAAGTAGGAAGCTGATTTGGATTCGACTTCCCATTGTATTCGGAAGGGCTTTATGATAAAATAGTAACGGTCTTTAGTGGCTGATGGGGCTACACAATAGTTGCAAAGGATAAGGTTAGAAACATGTCGGTAATACAATCAATCATTCTGGGACTGGTTCAGGGAGTTACAGAATTTCTTCCGGTCAGCAGTTCTGCACATCTGCTTATTTTCCGCAAACTTCTTCATGTTACGGATGAGCAGGCAGTGCTGTTTAACATATTGCTTCATATCGGAACGATCACTGCAGTGGTTATTTCATTTGCCAGGGATCTCAAACGTCTTCTGCTTGCTCTCTGCGGCATAGCCGTTGACGTGATACATAATTTCAGGATTTTTCTTTTTGAAAAGAACAGCGAACAAAAGGAATATCGAAAACTGTTCGGTACAAATTATCGCCGTCTTGCGTTGTGTCTTACGATTACGATGATACCGACCGCATTGATTGGCTGTGCATGTATTCCGCTGGTGGAACTGATGTCAGGGAATCTGCTTGCGCCCGGTGTGGGATTGTATCTGACTGCTCTTATGCTGACTGTAGCAGATATGCTGCCTGATGGAAAGAAGTCTCCCAAAAATATGAAAGCACAGGATGCTTTTCTGGCTGGTGTTTTTCAGGGATTTTCCTCAGTACCGGGTCTTTCCAGACTGGGGACCACTATTTCTTCATGTGTGATAGGCGGAATGAGCCGGACATTTGCAATAAAATATTCGGTACTTGCCAGCGTACCTGCAGTATTCGGAGCACTGATTGTAGAATTGATCCGTATGCCAAAAGAGGAAACAGTGTTTTTGGCATCTTATATTCCGGGAATCATTGTATCGGCAGTGGCCGGATTTTTGTCAATCCGATTGCTGCTACGGATTGTGCGAAATCGCAAACTGAAATTATTTGCGATTTACTGTCTGCTTGTCGGAACACTGTCAATTGCAGGATACTATTTACTATAAAAGACCCGGACAGCAGCCGCAAGGCAGGTCATGAAATGACCGGACATGCGGATATTGTCCGGGCTAACCTGTATGAGCACGCAGGGTATGTATTTGATTTGGGGAGGAATTTTGCATGGCAAATGCATCAAAAGGATCGGCTTCGAGCCGTAAATCTGCTTCAAAAACGAAGACAGGAAAGAGTAAGTCAACTGCAAAAAAGAGTACTGCAGGTACGCGGACTTCCGGCGTATCCGTAAAGAAGAAATCTTCCGCTAAGAAAAAAGAACACATTAATGAGGGGGTTCGCGCAGAAGTAATTTTGCTTGCTGTTCTTGCCATTTCGATTTTGCTGATGCTGAGCAATTTTGGAATGGGCGGATTTATAGGCTCTGCCGTCAGTGATTTTTTCTTTGGGATCTTTGGAATTGCGGAATGGCTGTTTCCGGTATTTCTTTTTTCAGCGACCGCATTTTATATAGCGAACAGACGGAACGGATTGATTCTCCGGAAATTATGCAGTCTGATCTGCTGCTTTTTACTCTTTTGTGCTTTTCTGCAGCTCCTGACTGCAGGATACAGCAAAGATACCACATTTCTTGATTATTATTTTGACAGTGCTTATGATCATCTGGGCGGCGGATTTTTGGGCGGAGCTCTTGTGAAAATTTTTGGCATGGCTTTTGGAAGGGTTGGCGCTTATGTAATTGTTGTAATCGGACTGATCATTTCTACTGTAATCATGACACAAAAACCGTTGTTTACTCCGCTTACCCAAAGCGGTGCCAGGGCATATAACAAGGCGATGGAACATCATCGTACAGCAAAACAGGCCAGAGTAGAACGGAAAAAACAGGAAATATCCGGAACAATAGACCTTTTGAATGAAAAGAATGCGGGGGAAACGCGAAGGACGAAAAGGCAGGCCAGACAGATGGCAAAACAGATCGTGCCTCTTCGGGAAAACAGTACGACTCATCAGATGGAAATGCCGGAACTCTCTATTCAGAGAGGAGAGGCAGAACAGCAGGAAGAATCAAAAGCTGATTCTGAACCGGCAGATGATAATGAGAAACGCGGGAGAACAGATGCAACTGGAGAAATTCATCCGGCGGATGGTGCGGATAATGCCAGGAAACGCATAAAAAATCCAAAGTCCTCCCGTGATGAAATCACAGCAGGTGTGGAGAATATCCGCGAGGAAATCGAAAAGTCACCGGAAAAGAAGAAAAAGAAATATCAGGCCCCGCCACTTTCTCTGCTGAAAAAAGGATCGCGGTCCGTGATGGGTGATTCGGATGCGCATCTTCGTGAAACTGCAAGAAAACTCGAAGAGACTTTCGAAAGCTTTGGAGTTAAGGTTACCGTAAATAATGTAAGCTGCGGACCGACGGTTACCCGCTATGAACTGCTCCCGGAACAGGGTGTAAAGGTAAGCAAAATTGTCAGTCTGACCGATGATATTAAACTGAGCCTGGCTGCGGCGGATGTCCGGATGGAAGCGCCGATCCCGGGAAAATCTGCGATTGGTATTGAAGTTCCAAATGAGACGAACACACCGGTTATGCTGCGTGATCTTTTGGAATCAGCTTCTTTTCGCAATTTTCCTTCCAATCTGGCATTTGCCGTTGGGAAGGATATTGCAGGGCAGCCGGTGATCGCAGATATCGCAAAGATGCCGCATCTTCTGATTGCAGGTGCTACGGGTTCCGGTAAGTCAGTCTGTATCAATACGCTGATTATGAGTATTTTGTATAAAGCGAAACCGGAGGATGTCAGACTGATTATGATTGATCCTAAGGTTGTGGAACTTTCAGTATATAATGGAATTCCGCACCTGTTTATTCCCGTGGTGACAGATCCGAAAAAAGCATCAGGAGCATTGAATTGGGCTGTTGCTGAGATGACAGACCGCTATAATAAATTTGCAGAATTCCATGTGCGGGATATTAAAGGATATAATGAAAAAATCATGGAAATGCCAGTTGAGGAAAATGGCGGAAAACCGGAAAAAATGCCTCAGATCGTCATTATCGTGGATGAGCTTGCGGATCTTATGATGGTTGCCCCCGGTGAAGTAGAGGATGCGATTTGTCGTCTGGCACAGCTGGCAAGAGCTGCGGGAATTCATCTGATTATCGCTACGCAGAGACCTTCCGTGAACGTGATCACAGGCCTGATTAAGGCGAATATGCCTTCCAGAATTGCTTTTTCCGTTTCTTCCAGTGTGGATTCCAGAACGATACTTGACATGGGAGGGGCAGAGAAGCTTCTTGGAAAAGGAGATATGCTCTATAAACCTCAGGATTATCAGAAACCGGCAAGGCTTCAGGGCTCTTTTGTATCTGATAAAGAAGTATCGGATGTTGTCGCTTATCTGAAGAATCATTACGGTGATGTGACCTATGATGCTGATGTGGAGAAGAAAATTCACTCTTCGTTCTCAGAGAATTCCCAGACGGGGGTTTCCCAGGATGAACGGGACGCGTATTTTGCAGAGGCAGGAAAATTCATCATTGAAAAGGAAAAAGCTTCCATCGGAATGCTGCAGAGAGTCTTCAAGATCGGATTTAACCGTGCAGCCAGAATTATGGATCAGCTCTGCGAAGCCGGCGTGGTTGGCGAAGAAGAAGGTACGAAACCGAGAAAAGTTCTGATGACCATGGAAGAGTTTGAAAAATACATGGAAGAGGAGCAATCATGATCGATGAAACGTTACATGATGGCGGAAGGAGTAAGAAAATGAAATGTTCCCGCTGCGGTGCAACGCTGGAAAACGGAAAGCTGTTTTGCCCTGTATGCGGACAGGAAGTGCAGCTTGTACCGGATTATGAGACAGTCGAAACTGTATATTATAAACAAAAGGCAATCAAAAAAGAGGAACAGCTGCGCAAAGAAAACCGCCGTGCAGCCAGAGAAGAAATGGAACGTCAGGAAGCAGTCAGGCGAAAGAAGCTGCGGAAAAAAAGGATTTCTTTACTGGTCTCTCTGTTCGTATTTCTGCTGTTGTCAGGGTTGCTGGCTATGCTTTTGATCACACAGAAACACCAGAATTCCTATACTTATCAGATAGAAAAAGCAGGTGAGTTTCTGGAAAATCAGGAATATGAAAGAGCACAGATATATCTCGAACGAGCGGAA
The DNA here is from genome assembly GCA_022766945.1 of Fusicatenibacter sp. Lineage (GTDB taxonomy): Bacteria > Bacillota > Clostridia > Lachnospirales > Lachnospiraceae > Fusicatenibacter. The sequence continues at coordinate 17,695 of JALEOU010000053.1, forward strand.
GAACTGGAACCCGGGAGAGAAGAAGCTTATCTGATGGAGCTTCAGTTATTGATGGAAAATGAAAAAACAGAACGGCTGACGCTTCGATTTAACCAGCTTGTGGAGTGTGATCCGGATAATATTGCCTATTACGGAGCCATGATTTCTTATTTCGAAGAAAGAAAGGAGCCCGAAAGAATCAAAGAATTGCTGGATGAATGCAGCAGTGATACGGTCAGGAAGAACTATGCGGAATATATAACAGAAGATCCCGAATTTTCTCTGCAGGATGGCAGCTATAACAGTATTCAGACGGTGACATTTCTGTCGGACGGAACAGATGAGATTTACTATACACTGGATGGGACAAGTCCGGACAGGAACAGCACACGTTATCAGGAAGGGATCACGCTCTCAGAAGGGGATACACTGATCAAGGCGATTGCGTACAATGAAAAGAACATTCCGGGAAATGTTGTTACTGCCTCATACCATGTAACACTCAAATCACCGAATCCTCCGTCAATTTATCCAAGGTCAGGAGAATACACAACCCAGTCAGATACCAATCTTTACATTGTGGTTCCGGAAGGCTGTACAGCACATTATGCTTTTGACCGCAAAGCGACGCAGGATGATCCGATATACACAGGCCCTGTTCCGATGCTGATGGGCGAGCATTCTTTCTATGCTGTTTTGGTAAATGAAAACGGGAAAATCAGTTCTCAGGGTTCTATTGTTTACAAATTGACGGAAACGTGATAAAGTATTAACAGATTGCACGGCTTTCTCAGAGTGCTATGTTAAAATATGTGACAGTTCAGAACGATGCGGTCTTTTTCGATTTGTGATTCTGAACGGTTGCAAAATATCAATCAACAATATAATATAGGAGGATATTATGTACAAGATTCTAAAAGCGGAAACACTCGCTGCAAACATCTTCCGTATGGAAGTGGAAGCACCGCGGGTTGCAAAGCACTGTCTGCCGGGACAGTTTGTCATCGTCAAAATGGACGAAGTAGGCGAGAGAATCCCGCTTACCATCTGTGATTATGACAGAGAGAAGGGGACGATTACCATTGTATTTATGCCCATCGGAGAATCTACACAGAAACTGAAATCACTGCAGGCGGGTGATTCCTTTATGGATTTTGTAGGACCGCTTGGAAAACCTTCTGAATTCTGCAGTGAAGACATTGAAGAACTGAAGAAGAAACGTATCGTATTTGTTGCCGGCGGAGTTGGTACAGCTCCTGTCTATCCGCAGCTGAAGTGGCTCCATGAGCATGGCATAACTGCAGATGCAATCGTTGGTGCCAAAACAAAAGATCTGGTTATTCTTGAAAAAGAGATGAGTGCAGTCAGCAATCTGTATATCACGACAGATGATGGCTCTTATGTACGCAAGGGTATGGGTACCGACGTTCTCCGTGATCTTGTTCAGAATCAGGGAAAACAGTATGATGTCTGTGTTGCAATCGGACCGATGATTATGATGAAGTTTGTATGTCTTCTGACAAAAGAACTTGGAATTCCGACAATTGTCAGCATGAACCCGATCATGGTAGATGGAACCGGTATGTGTGGAGCATGCCGTCTGACTGTTGGCAATGAAGTGAAATTTGCCTGTGTGGACGGACCGGAATTTGATGGTCATCTGATTAATTTTGACGAGGCTATGAAGCGTCAGCAGATGTATAAAACAGAGGAGGGACGTGCTCTTCTCAGATTCCAGGAAGGAAGTACACATCACGGCGGATGTGGTCAGTGCGGAGGTGACAAATAATGACAGATGTATTAAAGAGAGTTCCTGTTCGTGAGCAGGATCCCAAGGTACGTGCAACGAATTTCGACGAGGTATGTCTTGGATATAACAAAGAAGAGGCAGTGGAAGAGGCACAGCGCTGTCTGACCTGTAAAAATGCAAAATGTATTACCGGATGTCCGGTAAATATCAACATTCCGGCATTCATCGCACAGGTGAAGGAAGGTAACTTTGAGGAAGCATACAAAATCATCGGTGAGTCCAGCGCGCTTCCGGCAGTCTGCGGACGTGTATGCCCACAGGAAAGCCAGTGTGAAGGAAAATGCATTCGCGGAATCAAAGGAGATGCGGTATCCATCGGAAAGCTGGAGCGTTTCGTAGCGGACTGGGCAAAAGAAAATGGCATTAAACCGGTTCCTGCAGCAGAGAAAAACGGACATAAGATTGCAGTTATTGGTTCCGGCCCCGCAGGTCTTACCTGCGCAGGCGATCTGGCAAAACTTGGATATGATGTAACGATTTTCGAAGCACTGCATAAAGCAGGCGGTGTGCTGAGCTATGGAATTCCGGAATTCCGTCTTCCGAAAGATAAAGTGGTGGCAGAAGAAATCGAGAATGTAAAGTCTCTCGGCGTTAAGATTGAAACAAACGTAATTATCGGAAAATCTGTTACAATTGATGAACTGATGCAGGAAGAGGGCTATGAGGCAGTCTTTATCGGTTCCGGTGCAGGTCTTCCGATGTTTATGGGAATCCCAGGTGAGAATGCGAACGGTGTGTTTTCCGCCAATGAATTCCTGACCAGAAATAACCTGATGAAATCTTTCCGTGAAGATTATGATACACCGATTGCACATGGAAAGAAAGTTGCCGTTGTCGGCGGTGGAAATGTAGCTATGGATGCTGCAAGAACTGCACTTCGCCTGGGTGCTGAGGTTCACGTTATTTATCGTCGTTCAGAGGCTGAACTTCCGGCACGTGCGGAAGAAGTACATCACGCTAAGGAGGAAGGCATCATCTTTGATCTGCTGACCAATCCGGTGGAAATACTTACTGATGAAAAAGATTGGGTAACCGGTATTCGTTGTGTACGTATGGAGCTCGGTGAGCCGGATGCATCCGGAAGAAGAAGACCGGTGGAAGTTCCGTGATCTGAGTTCGATCTTGAGGTGGATGAAGTGATTATGTCCCTTGGTACTTCACCGAATCCCCTGATTTCTTCCACTACTTATGGTCTTGATACAAACAGAAGAAAATGTATCGTAGCCGAAGAAGAAACCGGAAAAACCAGCAAAGAAGGTGTGTATGCCGGCGGTGACGCAGTTACAGGTGCTGCTACTGTTATCCTGGCTATGGGTGCAGGAAAAGCTGGTGCAAAAGGAATTGACGAGTTTATTAAGAGCAAAAATGCTTAAATTTCAATAAAAGAAAAGACCATATAAGGAATTGTTATTCCCTGTATGGTCTTTTTCGAACAGAGGATTCTATGAAAATTACTTTGATTACCGTGGGCAAAATAAAGGAAAAATATCTAAAGGATGCGATCACAGAGTATTCGAAACGACTCTCCAGATACTGCAAGTTGGAAATTATCGAAGTATCTGATGAAAGGACACCGGATCAGGCAAGCCGCGTCGAAGAGGAACAGATTCGGGATAAAGAAGGAGAACGTATTTTAAAATACATCAGAGAAGAAGCCTATGTGATTACTCTGGAAATTGAAGGTCATATGCTCTCTTCCGAGGAGCTTGCGGGGAAACTGGATACTCTGGCGGTTCAGGGACACAGCCATATTTGTTTTGTTATAGGCGGGTCGATTGGACTGGGAAAAGAAGTAAGGAAACGTTCTGATTATACACTGAGTTTTTCAAGAATGACCTTTCCACATCAGCTAATGAGAGTGATTTTGCTGGAACAGATTTACAGAAGTTATCGAATTATCACAGGAGAACCTTACCACAAGTAAAATGAAACCATCAGAATTATTGAATATATTGGCTACAGCAGAAAAAATGAAATGCAATACAAGACATTCCTGGACTTCCAGCGGCAGGAAAGAGAGTGTAGCGGAGCACAGCTGGGGTCTTGCCTTCATGGCGATGCTTCTTATGGATGAATTCCCGGATCTGGACATGAATAAGGTGATCCGAATGTGTCTGATTCATGATCTGGGAGAAGCCTTCACGGGAGATATTCCGACATTTGAAAAAACAATGGATGATGAAGAAAAAGAACAGGAGATTTTTGAGAACTGGCTGGACACTTTTCCGGAACCCTGCAGGCAACAATTTCGTGATTTGCTGATTGAGATGGAGGAGCGTGTCACAGGAGAAGCCAGGCTTTATAAAGCGCTGGATAATCTTGAGGCAGTGATTCAGCACAACGAAGCGGATCTGTCTACCTGGCTTCCGCTGGAATATGATCTGCAGTTTACCTACGGTTCTGACAAAGTAATGTTTTCTCCTTATCTGATGGAACTTAAAGAAGAGATCGACCGTCAGACCAGAGAAAAAATCGGTAAAGGATGACTGCTTATTGCACAAGCTGGAGCAATAGTTCCATCTGACACCTTGTTTTGTCAGTGATTTGATCCTGTCTTTGACGATCCCAATGCAATGACGCGCGATGCAGGAAAAAATAGATCCGATTATCTTCAATTACAATCGTGTCATCCGGCTGGTTTTCACGGAAAAACTGCTGAATGATACGTAACTTTCCTTTTTGGAGAATCTTCAGATGGGTATTGATCTGTCCGGAGGTCAGATAGATTCTGCTTCCCGCAATTCTTACACAGGGAAAGGAATGGCTTTCTGTCCTCAAGAGAGAAGAGTCACAGGCATTGCGTTTTGTCAGTGAAATCACAGGGGTGCCTAAAGAATCCGTGTCAAATTCATTTGTTTCCGGATTGGATGTTATTTTCAATGCGCCTGTATGAGACCAGGGACTTCCTGGCGGAAGGAAGGCTTCTACAACCAGTTGGGAATGGTCCTCAGCGACTTTCTTGTTTATAAGAGGAAATCTGTTTTTGGCTTTTCGATATTCCTGTATAGTAACGGTACCAATGGGAAGATCTGCGATGAGAGAGCCGCCGTGAAAATCAATCTGAGGCATCAGATCGGAGAAATGACAGCTGCGATAATGATCAAGCTGTGCCTGCAGATCTGCTTTCCTCAAAGGTTTTTCATATCTGCAGACGTTCGTAAGCGGGCGTACAGCACGACAGCTAAATGTTTGAGATGCAACACCTGTATAGGCATGCTTAGGGAAAGATAAAATCTGTGCCATACGTAACCTCCTGAACTGATCACGAATTGCTCCGCAATTCTTATACCATGATATGAGTTGCCCGACAAATGAGCCCAACGGAACCCATCGACATAAAATACACGCAGGCATGCATTTTATATACATTTGTTCTTTGGCTTATTATATCAAAAGAAAAAGAGATTATGGGTTAAATATGTGTATAGATACGTTAAATGTATGTAAATTGTCTGAAAATTTACAAAGGAGTCACGCGTATGATTTACCTGGAGAGTATTTCCTTTCCTGATGCGGATCGGGAATTTGACTTTATTTTAAAAGAAAAACATACCTGCTATGATACTTTCTATCCCTTTCAGATCCTTCCGAGGCACCATCTGGAACAGCTTGTATTTGAACCAGTTACAATTCTCTATGGAGGCAATGGCACAGGGAAAAGTACTGTTTTAAATATTATCGCTGAAAAGCTGGGACTAAATCGGGAAAGCCGGTTTAACCGTTCCAATTTCTATCCGGATTATCTGCATCTGTGTTCTGTGAGAATCAGAGAACCGATTCCTGAGAACAGCAGTATTATCACCAGCGATGATGTCTTTGACTATATGCTGAATATCCGCTCCCTAAACGAAGGACTGGATCGGCGTCGTGAGGAGATTTTTGAGGAATACCTGGATGCAAAATACTCGAACTTTCGCATGAAATCTATGGGAGATTATGAAAGATTAAAAAAAGTAAATTCTGCAAGAAGAAAAACACAGTCCCAGTTTGTTCGTCAGGAGATGATGGATAATATTCGGGAATATTCCAACGGTGAAAGTGCGTTTCACTATTTTGCCGAAAAAATAGAGGAACAGGGACTTTATCTTCTTGATGAGCCTGAAAACAGTTTATCGGTGGAGCGGCAGCAGGAACTGCTCACGTTCCTCGAAAATTCTGCGCGCTTCTTTGGATGTCAGTTTGTGATTTCAACTCATTCTCCATTTATACTAGCTGCCCGGGGAGCGCGTATCTATGACCTGGATGAAGATCCGGTGGATGTCAAAAAATGGTCCGAGCTTGGTAGCGTGAGAGTATATTACGAGTTTTTTCAAAAACATCAGGATGAATTTGAAGAGGATTAGGAAAGGAGCGGGAAGATGACGATGAAAGCCATTGACACGGAAACACAGTCATCGATTGCGGAAGATGTGAGAAAACAGCTGATATGGCAGGCAGATCCCGCTTATCGGAAGTTTCACAGCTCTCTTGTTCCGGGGATTGGCACCATGCTGGGTGTCCGTGTGCCCCATCTTCGCAAAATAGCGAAGGAGACAGCAAGAAAAGATTATCGTGGGTTTGCCGATGCTGCCGATCCAACGGTGTATGAGGAACTTATGATCCGCGGAATGATGATCGGATACAGACACGGTTCGACGGAAGCGTACCAGATGGAACTGGATGAGTTTGTGCCTTTAATCAATAACTGGGCAATTTGCGACTGCTGCTGTTCCACTTATCATTTCATGAGGAGTAATCAGGAGAAATGGTATGCCTATCTTGATAAATGGATGCAGAGCGAAAGAGAATACGAAGTTCGTTTCGCTGTAGTGTGTCTGCTCGATTACTTTATCAATGATACGTATATCGATAAGATTCTTTCTGTCCTTCCCTGTATTTCGCAGGAGGGATACTATGTTAAGATGGCAGTTGCATGGGCAGTTTCTGTATGCTATGTAAACTATCCGGAAAGAACAAAGAAACTGTTGGAGGAAAACCGCTTGGATCATTTTACCCAGAACAAAGCGATTCAAAAGATACGCGAATCCAATCGGATCTCCGTAGAAGAGAAAAAAAGAGTCCTTATGTGGAAATGGAAAGAAACAAATGGATCTTGACATCAGCTGAGTGCGGATCTGGAAGCATGATGCTTCTGATTCTGATCTGTATTTCGGCTTATGGATGGCTGGGAATCTATTCGTCCCAGCCATCCATAAGCCGAATATTTACTGCGATATTCCGGACAATTCCTCCAATACTTTCCTCAAGATCGTGAACATCAGAAACCGGAGGAAGAATCGGTTCTTCTTCGGAGAGCTCCAGTGATATCCAGTCAAAAGCTGCTGCACTTGCATTCTCAAGAGCCTCATCAAGCGTTTCGCCGGAAACCCTGCAGCACTCCAGATCGGGAAAATATCCCTCATATTTATTATCCGGGGTCCTGTGAAAAACGGCAGGATAGATAAACTTCATAATGTAACTCCTTTCGGGATCAACAAAGATCATGATAGTAATAACAACAGTCTCAGTATACATGAATGGATCGAAATCATCAAGGGTCATTTGTACGGCAGTGATGATTGCCTTTTGATATACCATATGGTATACTGGTGAAAAGTCTGATAAAGGGATGATGTTAATGAAAATACGTGTAATAAAAGAAGAAAACTTTGCTGATGAAATGGCACAGATCGTGGAGCCTTTTGTAAACGAAAGAGCGACGGAACTTTTTTTTGAACGGGAAGAAGGATGTCCCATTCACTGTGTACGTTACCGTGCTGCACGACCAAAGGGGGTCATTATGATTTCCCATGGGTTTACGGAAAATGCCGAAAAGTATAAAGAAGTGATCTATTATTTCCTGAAAGAACATTACCATGTTTATCTGCCGGAGCACTGCGGTCACGGAAAAAGCTACCGTCTGACGCAGGATCCGTCTCTGGTACATGTTGACTGCTATCAGAGATATGTAGAAGATTTTCTCTATGTTTCCAGAAAAGCCAGGAAGGAAACAGGAACTCTTCCGATGCACCTCTATGCGCATTCCATGGGAGGAGGAATCGGAGCAGCAGCGGCAGCAAAAGCTCCGGAACTGTTCGAAAAGGTAGTCCTGACTTCGCCGATGATTCGTCCGCTGACTGGAAAAGTTCCCTGGCCGGATGCCAGAAGAATTGCAGCATGTAACTGCATTACCGGGAGAAGTGAACGTTATGTGGCCGGTCAGAGACCTTACAGTGGGCCAGAACCTTTTGAAAGCAGTTCCTCACTTTCAAAGGCCAGATACGAATATTATCAGAAAAAGAGGGAAAAGGAACCGTTGTATCAGCTAAGTGCAGCATCTTACGGATGGCTCCTGGCTGCTGCGAAGTTAAGCAGAGGACTTCAGAAAAACGCCTGGAAAAAAATCACTGCTCCCGTGCTTCTCTTTCAGGCTGAGCAGGAACATCTGGTGTCAAAGGAAGCACAGGAACGTTTTATGCGTAAACTTGCTTTCCGGATGCCCGGAAAAGCAAAACTTGTGCGTGTTCCAGGGACAAAACATGAGATCTATAATACCAGCGGAAAAGTGCTGCAGTGTTACTGGAAGATGGTTTTCGATTATTTATCTTGCACACAAGATAAGAAACCAGTATAATAAATACGGATTGCGTGAGCACAAAGTGCGGAGCGATCCGGTATCAAAGGGTCAGAAAAGTCAGATCAGGTTATAAAATAAGGGAGAAAAAACAATGAGCATAAGAATTGGAATTTTGGGCTACGGAAATCTGGGCCGTGGTGTGGAATGCGCTATTTCCCAGAATGAAGATATGGAATTAGCTGCTGTATTTACCAGAAGAGATCCAAAGAAACTGTCTATCCTTACAACAACCGCTGCTGTATGCAGCGTCAGTGAAGTGCAGGAGTGGAAAGATAAAATTGATGTAATGATTATCTGCGGAGGAAGTGCTACTGATCTTCCGAAGCAGACACCGGAATATGCAAGATATTTTAACGTCATTGACAGCTTTGATACACATGCAAAAATACCGGAGCATTTTGCAAATGTTGATGCTGCAGCGAAAGAGAGCGGCCATGTGGCGATTATTTCTGTGGGTTGGGACCCTGGTATGTTCTCACTGAATCGAATGTATGCCAATGCGATTCTTCCGGAAGGCTCTGATTATACGTTCTGGGGAAAAGGAGTCAGCCAGGGACATTCCGATGCAATTCGGAGAATTCCGGGGGTGAAGGACGGTAAGCAGTATACAATCCCGGTAGAAGCAGCTCTGGAAGCTGTGAGAAACGGAGAAAATCCGGAACTGAGTACGAGAGAGAAACATACCCGTGAATGTTTTGTTGTTCTGGAAGAAGGAGCTGATCCCACACAGGTTGAGCAGACGATCAAGACAATGCCGAATTATTTTGCGGATTACGATACCACAGTCCATTTTATCAGCGAAGAAGAGCTTCAGGAGAAACACAGCGGAATTCCGCATGGTGGCTTCGTGCTCCGCAGCGGAAAGACCGGCTGGAACAGGGAACACAGTCATCTCATTGAGTATCGTCTGAAACTTGATTCCAATCCTGAATTTACCTCCTCAGTTCTGGTTGCTTATGCAAGAGCCGCCAGCAGATTAGCAAGAGAAGGTCAAAACGGAGCAAAGACTGTATTTGATATTGCTCCGGCTTATTTAAGCGCCAAATCCGGGGAAGAACTCCGCAAATCCATGCTTTAATTCCAGCAGAGAAATGGAGAAGACAGAACCTATGATGAAAAATGAGATCGAAAAATTTATTACACAGTTTCCAATTTACCAGTATGCGTTTGTAGAACCGGAAGAAATTGAATTTAATGACCGTGTGCGGGCGATCTGCAAAAAAGAATGCCCTCGCTATGGGGCATCCTGGTCCTGTCCCCCGGCAGTTGGAACGGTAGAGATTTGCAAAGAACGTTGCAGAAATTATGATCATGCTCTGTTCTTCTCCAGTATTGCGGAAGTTGACAATATTCTGGATATGGAAGAAACCCTGAAAACGAAAGCGGAACATGAGAGATTGACCAGAATCATTGAAAAATATCTGAAGGATCAGGCCCTGCTTGTCTATACACTTTCTTCTGATTCCTGTCAGGAGTGTGAAAAATGTGCTTATCCCAAAGGCGGATGCCGCCATGCAGAACTGATGCATCCGTGTATTGAAAGCCACGGGATTGTTGTGCCGGATCTGATCGAGAAACATATGATGGATTACTATCTGGGTGAACAGTATGTTGTGTGGTTCAGCCTGATTTTTTATAAAGAGCCCTGATTGACGCAGTGTTTTTGACGATGTATATGAGTTGCCTGTCGGGCTCAGGTATATTGTTTTTTGCAACAGCATATACTGGAAAATGAGATACAGTTCCTCTTTATATCTTCGGAAATTCTGATTCTGTAAGAAAAGAGAAGGACTGCCAGGAAAAGAAGCCGGGAGGAAGTGTCGAAAATAGTGTGAAAATCAGAAAAAAGACGAAAAAGAAAGACTCTATGGTTTCTCAGATGCTTTCTTCTATGCAGATTCCAGCAGATCTGGCTTATCAGGAGTCTGTAATTACTTTTTTTGGTCAGAGAGAAGTTTACATAGAAAATTACCGCAGAATCCTGGAATACGACCACGGACGGCTGCGCGTTCTTACACGAAACGGGGTACTGTCTCTGGAAGGGCGATGCCTTCAGATCCGTTATTATTCCAATGAAGAGATGAAAGTTACCGGCGATATCCAAAAGATCATATTTGACCCCTGAGGGAAGAGAGGTGTTTTTCTTTTGCGTCGTCCAAGTCTTGGCTGGAAAGGTTATGTGAGGATTCGTCTGATCAGTCGTCAACCGGAACGTTTTTTGAATCTGTGTGCCTATCACAATGTTATGATCTGGAATCTGCTTTCCGTGGATGGCTGTTATGAGATGAACCTGTCCGCGAAAGACGTGTCCCGTCTTTTGCCGTTTTGCCGCAAGAGCGGTTCCAGAATCAAAATATTGGAAAAACATGGAATGCCTTTCTTACTGCATCGCAGCGCTGGGAGAAAGGCATTTTTTCTTGGCATTTTTCTATGCTGTTCTCTTATGCTTATATTGTCTTCCTTTATCTGGAATATTCATGTTGAAGGCAACTATGCAAATAGTACAAAAAGTATTCTTGGATGCCTTTCAAATATCAACGTGGTACATGGGATACGGAAGAGCGAGATAAACTGTCAGGAAATTGCCGCTTATCTTCGGGAACAGTTTCCCAATATTACCTGGGTATCCGCAAAAATAGAAGGAACCCGTCTGATCCTGGAAATAAAGGAGAATGTGGATGGTTATCAGGAAGTATCGTTATCAGAAGAACCGACGTGTATTGTCGCGTCGAAAGACGGAAAGGTTGTCCGGATTGTTACACGTTCCGGTATCCCAAAAGTATTGCCGGGTGAGGAATGTGCAAAGGGAGATGTACTTGTGGATGGAGAAATCCCTCTTGTAAATGATGATATGGAAATTTATGATTACCGATACGTACATGCGGATGCGGATATTTATCTTGAAACACAGTGGTATTATTACGATGAGTTCACGCTTTCGCACAAGGTTCGGCTTTATCAGGAGAAAGAAAGAAAAAATCCATTTTTTCAAATCGGAAATTACCGAATTTCGTTCCAACTACCGAATCACACCGAAGAACCGGAATTTTATGATGAACTTTGTGTAGAACAACAGCTGTATCTGACAGAAAATTATGCACTTCCGCTGTATTTCGGATATTTACAGCAGTTACCTTACGGTGTTGCGGAAGAGGTTTATACAAAAGAGGAAGCCTGTGCACTTGCAGAGACACATTTTCAGAAATTCTCAGAAAATTTATCGGAAAAAGGGCTTCAAATCTCCGAGAATCATGTTAAAATAGAGCTTACAGATACCGTATGTATCACGAAAGGGACACTTTGCGTTGTAGAACGGGCTGTGGAAGAAAAGCCCTGCGAAATCCAGAATGTGTCTTCGGGAAAGGACAATACCGTTCATGAACAGGAATAACAGTATTATAGAATTACAGATGGAATTGCCCATCGAGCATGAGAAAAATGTATTTGGACAGTTTGACGAGCATATAAAAGTATTGGAGAGATCCCTGGCGGTGACCCTCATCTCCAGGGACGGCGTACTGAAGATTATAGGGCCACAAAAGAATACAAATCAGGCAAAAAAATGCCTGGAACAGCTCCTGGAACTTTCCAGGCGCGGTAATGAAATTACCGCACAGAATGTCAGCTATGCCATTTCACTGGTTATGGAAGAAAATGAGGGAGCACTTGTGGAAATCGATGGTGACTGTATCTGCCATACAGTGGCAGGTCGTCCGGTAAAGCCAAAAACACTGGGGCAGAAGCATTATGTAGATGAGATCCGCGATAAGATGATTGTTTTTGGGGTTGGTCCGGCAGGAACGGGAAAAACGTATCTTGCCATGGCTATGGCGATCACTGCTTTTCGGAATGATGAGGTGGGAAGAATTATTCTGACACGGCCTGCTATTGAAGCGGGAGAAAAGCTGGGATTTCTCCCTGGAGATCTTCAGAGCAAAGTCGATCCCTATCTGAGGCCGCTTTATGATGCACTTTATCAGATTATGGGTGCTGAGAGTTTTCAGAAAAATATGGAAAAGGGACTCATTGAGGTCGCGCCATTGGCTTATATGCGTGGCCGGACACTGGACAATGCCTTTATTATTCTGGATGAAGCACAGAATACCACACCTGCGCAGATGAAGATGTTTCTTACGCGTATTGGATTTGGCTCCAAAGTGATTGTAACCGGAGATGCTTCTCAGAAAGATCTGCCATCCGATGCCAAATCAGGATTGGATGTGGCCATGCAGGTATTGAAAAAAGTGGAGGGCATCTCATTTTGCGAGCTGACCAGCAAGGATGTGGTTCGTCATCCTCTGGTACAGAAAATAGTACAGGCTTATGACGATTATGAGAGAAAAAATAAACAGGAAACGCGGCCAAAAGAGAACAAAAGCCGTGGTCAGAAAAGGAGTACGCGGATATGACACTTGTATTTGAGGACGAGCAGAAAGAAGAACTGAGTTTTGATGCCAGAGAAGTTGCCGGTTCCGTGATTTCCATGGTGCTGGATCTGGAACAGTGCCCTTATGAGGCAGAGGTGGAGCTGATTCTGACGGATTCTGAGACAATTCGCAGTCTGAACCGCGAGCATCGTTCAATTGATCGGGAAACGGATGTACTTTCTTTCCCGATGGTGGACTACCCATCCCCGGCCTCTTTTGATTTCCTGGAAACAGAGGAAGGGGATGACTGTTTTAATCCGGACAGCGGAGAACTGATGCTTGGAGATATTGTGATCTGTGTTTCAAGAGCAATTGCACAGGCAAAGGAATATGGTCATTCAGTCTGCAGAGAATATGCGTTTCTCATTGCACACAGCATGCTTCATCTTCTTGGATATGATCATATGACACAGGAAGAGGCTTCTGTTATGGAACAAAAACAGGAAGAGGCGCTGAAAATGCTGGGTATAACCAGAGAGCTTTAAAAGAAAGAGGGGGATGGCTTATCAGACTATGCGTTAAGAACCGACGTTGGATGTGTTTGCCGACGGTGCTGATTGCAATGCTATTATCCGGCTGTCAAAAAGAATCTTCACCGCTGTCTCAAAACGTATCCATTCCGGAAGAAACGGTATCGGAATCGATTGGGGAAGAGGTTGGCGAATCGCCCATCCCGACCAGGATCGCCGAACCAACACAAGTTCCGCTTCAGGCGGAAAATCTGGAAGATTCGGGCAAGCTGCAGGAGGGGATGATGTACAGTTATCTCACCGGTGAACCGATATCGGAGGAAATTGGCCGTCGAAGACCGGTAGCTGTTATGTTGAATAACATTTACGATGCCTGTCCGCAGAGTGGCATCAGTCGTGCCGGCATCATCTATGAAGCCCCTGTTGAAGGAGGCATTACACGCCTGATGGGTGTCTTCGAAGAGTATGATAATCTGACAAAGATCGGATCTGTACGAAGCTGCAGGGAATATTTTGTGTACTTTGACACAGGCCTGGATGCCATTTATTTTCATTATGGTCAGGCTGCTTATGCCATCCCACTTCTGGAATCCGATCAAATTGATAATGTCAATGGCATGGAGTATTCCGATGAAGTTTATTATCGGACAACCGATCGGAAAGCGCCTCATAATGCATATCTTGATGCGGACGGCATCAGGCAGGGAATTGCCCTTTGCGGTTATCGTCAGAGGTATCCGGAGGATTATAACGGGACTTTTCTGTTTTCCGAACCCGGACAACCGGAATTGCTGGAATCCGGAAAAACGGCCAACAAAGTGACTCCGGGCGGATATTTTCACAACAATGCCTGGTTTGAGTATGAGGAAAGTACCGGAATCTACCTGCGGTATCAGTTTGGGGAACCACAGATCGATGAGATGAATCAGGAGCAGCTTTTTGCAAAGAATCTGATTCTCCAGTACTGCTCCTGGAGTAAATATCCGGACAGCGATGAATACCTGGACATTGATGTGTGCGGAGGCGGCAGCGGAGTATATGTGACAAATGGAAAGGCGATCGATATTACCTGGAGCAAAGAGGACCAATGGGGGGCCACTTCCTATTTTGACAGTGAGGGGAATTCGATAGTGCTCAATCCCGGTAAGACATGGATTCTGATCATTCTGGATTCGTATGCGGATTCCACGCGAATTGAATAATTCTGACAAAATCAGCCGATACTAGGAGAAAAAAGGAAAGGAGATTTTCTTATGCGAAAATCAATTCTTAGTATCGGCTATCTTTGTGCCGTTTTTCTGATCATGGCAGGTTTCTTTTACAGTTATCATCTTGGGGAGGAAAGGGAAAATGATGAAAAAAAACAAAAAGCAGCCGTTTCCTTTTCCGGGAGCAGTGAATCTTTGATAGAAGCAGCGGTGGAGGCAGATGCCATGGAAAAAGCACGCTTTGTGCTGGGGGAGGAAGATGGACGGATCCTTGTGCTTCTGGAAGATGGACATACGGTATATGAATACACAGATATCCGTATTTCAGATCTGCCGGAGAGTGTACAGGAAGAAGTATACTCAGGGAAAACGATCGAAAATGCAGCGGAATTATACAGTTTTCTCGAAAATTATTCCAGCTGAGCCTATCAGGCAACAGGAAGAGAGGTTTTTGCCCAACTATAGACAAAAGAGAAATTCTGTTGTAGAATGAGAATGACTTACCATACACTTCAAAATTAATATATAAAGTGTGTCAGGGTGACAAAGGAGAAGACCAATGAACATAGAGAGAATCAACGAGCTGGCGAGAAAGGCGAAAACCGCAGGTCTGACACCAGAGGAGAAGGAAGAACAACAAAAGCTTCGGCGAGAATATATTGCTGCTGTACGGATGAATCTGCGTTCGCAGCTGGACCAGATCGATATACAGGAAAAAGACGGTTCGATTACGAACCTGGGAGAAAAATATGGAAACAAAACAAAGCATTAGAAGAGAGGTTTTTGCCCGCCGCAAAATGGCAGATGAGACAGAGATTACTGCAAAAAGTGACCTGATATTCCAAAAGCTGATACAACTGCCCGAATTTCTGAAGGCAGAATATTTTTTTGCATATATGGATTTTAAAAAAGAGGTTATGACTGCAAAGATGATTGAGAAGGCATTTGCCCTTGGAAAGAAAGTCGCTGTTCCGAAAGTTGAAGGTGAAAATATGATATTTTATGAAATATGTGATTTCTCCAGACTGGAAAGCGGATATTTCGGGATCCCTGAACCGGAAGGCTGTAAAGAGTGCACCGCACAAAGCGGTTTCCTTCTGGTTCCGGGGGTAGCCTTTGATACGCAAAGACATCGAATCGGTTATGGAAAGGGGTTCTATGACCGGTATCTGGCGGCACACCCGGAGTTTTTCAAGGCTGCTGTAGCTTTTGAATTCCAGCTGTTTGACGAGGTGCCGTATGAAAAAACGGATATTCTGCCGGATTTGCTGATAACGGAAAATCGTCTGATCCGTGGATGATTAGGAAGCATAGAACGAATACATAGAACGAATACATAAGGAGGTGCCCGGATGACCCTGGAGGAAATTGGAAGCAAAGCGAAAGAAGCGGAAACGCGGCTTCGCACGATGGAGACAGTGAAAAAGAATGAAGTTCTGAAAAATGCGGCAAAAAATCTGATTGCCGGTTGTGACGAAATTCTGGCAGCCAATACTATTGATATGGAACATGGCAGGGAAAAGGGTATGAGTCCGGGACTTCTTGATCGTCTTTTACTGACAAAGCAGCGTATTTGTGCTATGGCTGAAGGGATTTGTCAGGTGGCTGATCTGGAAGACCCGATCGGAGAGGTTCTGGAAATGAAGAAACGCCCGAATGGACTGTTGATCGGAAGAAAAAGAGTTCCATTAGGTGTTGTAGGCATGATTTATGAGGCGCGTCCCAATGTGACAGCCGATGCCTTTGCATTGTGCTTCAAAACCGGTAATGCAGTGATACTAAAAGGAGGCAGCGATGCCATCTGCTCCAATAAAGCAATTGTTGATTCTATTCGTAAAACGTTAAGAGAGGCAGAGGTGCCGGAAGACGCCATCATTCTGATTGCGGATACCAGGAGAGAAACGACGGAACAATTTATGAAGCTGAACCGCTATGTGGATGTTCTGATTCCAAGAGGCGGTGCAGGTCTGATTCGAAGTGTGGTCGAAAACAGTACGATTCCGGTGATTGAAACCGGTACAGGAAATTGTCATATCTATGTGGATGAGACTGCAGACCTTACCATGGCAGTAAATATCATCCTGAATGCCAAAACACAACGTGTAGGAGTATGCAATGCCTGTGAATCCATCGTTGTACATGAAAAAGTTCGTGAGCAGCTGCTTCCGGTGCTTGCGGAGCGCCTGGAGCAGAAAAATGTGGAGATGCGTGCGGATTCGCAGGCCAAAGCTTATATGCCAGGTGCAGTTGACGCGTGTGAGCAGGACTGGGGAACAGAATATCTGGACTATATCGTTTCTATCAAAACGGTATCTTCTGTTGACGAAGCCATTGCACATATTAACCGCTATAATACGGGACATTCAGAGGCAATCATTACCAATGACTATTCTCATGCACAGAAATTCCTCGATGAAATTGATGCAGCGGCAGTTTATGTCAATGCTTCTACGCGTTTTACGGACGGTTACGAATTTGGTTATGGAGCAGAAATCGGGATCAGTACACAAAAGCTCCATGCCAGAGGTCCCATGGGCCTTTTGGCCCTCACCACAACAAAATTTATTATCTATGGCAGCGGTCAGATCAGACCATAGAGAATAAGTGGCAGGATGAGAAAAGAGTCATGGATGCTTCCAAGACTCTTTTTTGGCTTGCTCTTTTTGAAGGAATCATGTAAAATCAAAATGCAGCTTTTTAATATTACAGCTGAGGATCAGAAAGGATAATACTATGATATATCAGAATATAGATCTGGATCAGATTGATCTGAACTGTCCTGTTCCCGAAGAAGAACCGGAGCGGCAGTATTATTATATGGCTCTTGCGCGCAGTCTGGTACGTGAAAAGTCAAGGGAACTTGGCAGGCCGCTCTATGCATGTACTCAGACTTTTGGATGCCAGATGAATGCAAGAGATTCGGAAAAACTGGAAGGTATTCTCGAAGCGATTGGATACGAGAAAACAGAAAGTGAGAAGGCAGATTTTGTGATTTATAATACCTGTACTGTCCGTGAAAATGCCAACCTGCGAGTCTACGGGCGTTTAGGACAGCTGGGCAAATATAAAAAGAAAAACCCGCATATGATCATAGCACTGTGCGGATGTATGATGCAGGAACCGCAAGTCGTTGAGAAACTCAAAAAGAGTTATCGTTTTATCAACCTGATTTTTGGTACGCATAATCTTTACCGCTTTGCCGAATATGTGGCGAGAGCGCTTACCGAGGATTCCATGATCATCGACATCTGGAAAGATACCGATCAGATTGTGGAGAATCTTCCGGTTGATCGAAAATATTCTTTTAAATCTGGTGTCAATATCATGTTCGGATGCAATAATTTCTGCAGCTACTGTATTGTGCCCTATGTGCGCGGACGCGAGCGAAGCCGGAAGCCGGAGGAGATTCTCCAGGAGATCCGCCGCCTGGTATCAGACGGTGTTGTGGAAGTTATGCTCCTTGGACAGAATGTCAATTCGTATGGAAAAAATCTGGAACAGCCGGTTTCATTTGCCAAGCTGCTTCTGGAGGTGGAAAAAACAGAAGGCCTGAAACGAATTCGCTTTATGACTTCCCACCCGAAAGATCTCTCAGAGGAACTGATTGAAGTGATGGCAAAGAGCAAAAAAGTGTGCCGTCATCTGCATCTGCCGCTGCAGTCCGGCAGCAGCAGAATTTTAAAACGGATGAACCGCCGCTATACGAAAGAACAGTATCTGGAGCTGGTGGAGCGAATCAGAAAAGCAATGCCGGATATTTCACTGACTACAGACATTATTGTCGGCTTTCCGGGTGAGACGGAGGAAGATTTTCAGGAAACACTGGATGTTGTGCGCCGTGTCCGCTTTGACAGTGCATTTACGTTCCAGTATTCCAGAAGAACAGGTACACCTGCAGCAGCTATGGACGATCAGATTCCCCCGGAAGTGGTGAAAGATCGCTTTGACCGGCTGCTGGAAGAAGTGCAGAAGATTGCAAAAGAAGTCTGCAGCCGTGATGTCCATACCGTCCAGGAGGTATTGGTGGAGAGTATCAATGAACAGGATGCTTCCCTTGTGACCGGACGTATGAGCAATAATACGTTGGTGCATTTTCCAGGTGATTCCTCTTTGATCGGAACACTTCAGAAGGTATATTTAACAGAATGCAAAGGCTTTTACTATATGGGAACGCCTGTTGCAACGGAGGAAAAATAAAGTGGCATTATCACCAATGATGCAGCATTATGTTGCTACGAAAGAAGAATATAAAGACTGTATCCTGTTTTACCGTCTGGGCGATTTCTACGAAATGTTTTTCGAAGATGCCAAAACAGTGTCCAGGGAACTGGAACTGACTTTGACAGGAAAAGACTGCGGACTTCCCGAACGTGCTCCTATGTGCGGTATTCCCTATCATGCGGCGGAGACCTATATTAATCGTCTGGTGGAAAAGGGATACAAGATTGCGATCTGCGAACAGATGGAGGATCCCAAACTGGCCAAGGGGATTGTAAAAAGAGAAGTGATCCGGGTGGTAACGCCGGGTACAACGCTGATTCCTCAGGGACTCGATGAGACAAAAAACAATTATCTGATGTCCATCGTCTGCACAGAAGGATGTTTTGGAATTTCAATTGCAGATATTTCCACCGGACAGTGTATGGTAACCGAGATGGAGAAAAACCGCAGACTGACCGATGAGATTACCAAATTTATGCCTTCTGAGATTATCTGTAATCAGTCCTTTCTTCTGTGCGGAGTCGATCTGGAGGATTTGAGAAACCGGCTTCATATTTGTATCAATGCTCTGGATGACTGGTATTTTGATGATGAACTCTGCAGGAGAGCTTTGCGGGAGCAGTTTCACGTTTCTTCCATGGAAGGACTCGGGATTGCCGATTACAACTGCGGCACGATTGCGGCAGGAGCCTTGTTTTTATATCTGCATGAGACTCAGAAATCAGACCTTTCTCATATGAATACCATTACGCCCTACGTGACGGAAAAATATATGCTGATTGACAGCTCCAGCCGGCGAAATCTGGAACTTGTTGAAACCTTAAGAGAGAAGCAAAAAAGAGGTTCCCTGCTCTGGGTATTGGATAAAACACGCACAGCGATGGGGGCCAGGCTGCTGAGAAGTTATGTGGAACAGCCACTGATTGAACGTGACGAGATCAATCAGAGGCTCGACGCGATTGAGCAGCTGAATGAGCAGGCTATGGTTCGGGAAGAGATCCGGGAATATCTGCAGCCTGTCTATGATCTGGAGCGTCTGGTCAGCCGAATCAGCTATCAGTCAGCCAATCCCCGTGATCTGATTGCCTTTAAATCTTCCCTGCAAATGCTTCCGTTTATCAAACAGCTGTTAAACTCCTTTCCGGATGGTCTTCTTTTGGAGATTCAGAATGATCTGGATCCGTTGGAGGATCTTTATCAGCTGATTGATGCATCGATCGTTGATGACCCGCCTTATCTGATGCGGGAAGGGGGTATTATCAAGGACGGCTATCATGAAATGGTGGACAATTACCGGAATGCTAAGAGAGAAGGAAAACAATGGCTAAGCGAACTGGAGGCAGACGAACGGGAAAAAACAGGAATCCGGAATCTGAAGGTGAAATATAACAAAGTATTCGGGTATTATCTTGAAGTGACCAATTCTTTCAAGGATCTCGTTCCGGATTATTATTCCAGAAAACAGACTCTGACAAACGCGGAGCGTTATATTACGCCCAGATTAAAAGAACTGGAGGATACGATTCTTGGTGCTGAGGATAAACTGTATGCTCTGGAATATGATCTGTTCTGCAAAGTGCGTGATACGGTGGCAGGTGAAGTGACCAGAATCCAGAAAACGGCCAGGGCTGTTGCAAAGCTCGATGTCTTTACTTCTCTTTCTTATGTTGCGGAACACAATCACTATGTGAGGCCAAAGCTGAATAACAAAGGAAAAATTGAGATCAAAGACGGTCGTCATCCGGTTGTGGAAAAAATGATCCCAAATGACATGTTCATTGCCAATGACACGTTTCTGGATAATGGAGAGCACAAAGTTGCGATCATTACGGGTCCTAATATGGCGGGAAAATCCACGTATATGCGTCAGACAGCACTGATTGTGCTAATGGCACAGATTGGCTCTTTTGTTCCGGCGTCAAAAGCCAATATCGGGATTGTCGACCGGATTTTTACCCGTGTGGGAGCTTCCGATGATCTGGCAAGCGGCCAGAGTACATTTATGGTTGAAATGACAGAGGTCGCAAATATTCTGAGAAATGCCACATCCAACAGTCTTCTGATTCTCGATGAAATCGGACGTGGAACCAGTACGTTTGACGGGCTTTCCATCGCCTGGGCCGTGATTGAACATGTGGCGAATCCCAAACTGCTTGGAGCAAAGACTTTATTTGCAACCCACTATCATGAACTGACAGAACTGGAGGGAAAACTTCCCGGGGTTCATAATTACTGCATTGCTGTTAAAGAGAAAGGTGACGAGATCGTTTTCCTTCGAAAAATCATTAACGGAGGTGCTGATAAGAGTTACGGTATCCAGGTTGCACGTCTGGCGGGGGTTCCGGAGTCTGTCCTTCGCAGGGCAGAAGAACTTGTACAGGAACTCAGTGACGCAGATATCACAGCAGCCGTAAAGGATCTGAGCACGCCGAAAAAGACCAGAAACAAACCGGTACATTATGACGAAGTTGATGTCCAGCAGATGTCTCTGTTTGATACGGTACAGGATGACGATATTATTAAAGAGCTTTCGGAGCTTGATATAACGAATATGACACCGATGGACGCTATGAATACACTGTATCGTTTCCAGGGAAGAGTCAAGAATCGTTGGAAATAAAGAGAAAGTTGAAAGGAGCAGCAATGGGAACTATCGCGATACTCGATCAGAACACGATTGATAAAATTGCAGCCGGAGAGGTTGTGGAGCGTCCGGCATCTGTTGTCAAAGAATTGGTTGAGAACGCCATAGACGCAGGAGCTACCGCGATTACGGTGGAAATTCGTGACGGAGGAATTTCCTTTATCCGCATCACGGATAACGGCAGCGGGATACCTTCTGATCAGGTTCCCCTCGCTTTCCTTCGTCACGCCACCAGCAAGATCCGATCGGTGGAAGAATTGTCCCAAATTGCATCTCTTGGGTTTCGGGGTGAGGCGTTATCCAGCATCTCTGCGGTTTCACAGGTAGAGATGATTACGAAGACGCCGGATTCGCTCACAGGCACCCGATATGTGATTGAAGGCGGCATTGAGAAAAACATGGAAGAAGTGGGAGCGCCCAATGGAACTACGTTCCTTGTCCGAAATCTTTTTTACAACACACCGGCCAGGCAGAAGTTTTTGAGAACAGCCATGACAGAAGCAAATGCCGTCACGCAGGTTGTGGAACAGCTTGCGCTCTCTCATCCTGGAATTTCTTTTAAATATATGGTCAATACCCAGACGAAACTTCACACCAGCGGAAACAGAAATTTAAAGGAACTGGTCTACCATATTTACGGAAGAGATATTGCACGAGAGCTGATCGAGATTCATTCGGAAAGTTCACTTCTTCATGTGGATGGCTTTATCGGAAAACCGGTGGTATCGAGAGGAAACCGGAACTTTGAAAATTATTATGTGAATGACCGTTATGTAAAAAGTAAGCTGCTTGCGAAAGCGATTGAAGACGGATATCATACTTCCATGATGCAGCACAAATACCCGTTTACTTTGCTTTATATTCAGATGGATGGAACCGCAGTAGATGTCAATGTCCATCCGACGAAAATGGAACTGCGTTTTTCAAGACAGGAAGAAATCTATGCCCAGATAACGAAAATGATAACAGATGCACTGCATCACAGGGAACAGATCGTTCATGTCTCATTGGATGAGAAGAAAAAAGAAGAGGAAAAGTCTCTGATCAGAGAGCAGATCCCTGAGCCTTTCGAACAAAAGCGAAGACAGAACGATCAGGCATTGCGCCCTGCTCTTCCGGTTCATCCTGTATCACCTTCCGGGAGAATGCCGGTTTTTCCGGAAAAAGAAAACAGGAGCCTGTCAGAAACAGGAACTTATTCGAAAACGCAGAGCCGCAAAGACGAATGCCTTACAAAAGAAGAGGAGGCATTGTTTCAGAAGAACTTGAAAACTTCCCGCGAATTTTCCGCGCAGAAACACTCTGCAGCAGATACGGTAACGGAAGAGCAGCCGTTGCGGCAAGCGGAGCAGATGGAATTATTTGAGGATGACTTTCTGTCAAAAGAAGCAAAAAAATCACATACGGTGATCGGTCAGGTATTTGATACCTACTGGCTGGTACAGTATGAGGACAATTTATATATCATTGATCAGCATGCTGCCCACGAAAAAATTCTTTATGAGCGCATGATGAAAAATTACCGGGAAAAAGAAATCCTCTCGCAGATGGTGAGCCCTCCTATGGTTGTGACATTGACAACCAAAGAGGGGGAACTTCTGAATCGTCATGCCGGTCTCTTTGCCTCGTTTGGCTATGAGATTTCTGCATTTGGAGGCAATGAATACGCAATCAGCGCAGTACCTCACAATCTTTACGGTATTGCAACGGAAGAGCTCTTTGTGGAGATTCTGGATCATCTGGAAGAGTTTAGTGATAAACCGCCGGAAATACTTACAGAAAAACTGGCTTCCATGTCCTGTAAAGCAGCGGTAAAGGGAAATCAGAAGCTGTCAGGAGCGGAAGTTGAGAACATCATCGATGAGCTGCTGAAACTTGATGATCCATACCATTGTCCCCACGGACGCCCAACGATCATTTCATTTAGCAGGAAGGATCTGGAAAAGAAATTTAAACGAATTGTTTAGGAGAATGGATTGAAAAGACCATTATTAATTTTAACAGGCCCCACAGCTGTGGGAAAAACAAAACTTTCGATCGCCCTTGCCAAAGCGGTGAACGGTGCGGTCATTTCAGCGGATTCCATGCAGATTTACCGCTATATGGATATCGGTTCTGCAAAAATCCGAAAGGATGAGATGGATGGTATACGGCATTACCTGGTGGATGTTCTGGACCCGCGGGAAGAATTTCATGTCGCCCGTTTTCAGGAGATGGCACACGAGGCTATGGAAGAAATCTATCAAAACGGACAGATACCCATTGTGGTAGGAGGAACAGGATTTTATATACAGGCGCTGCTGAAGGAAGTTGATTTTTCGGAGAGCCATGGGGAACTGCCCTTTCGCAGGGAACTGGAGCGGGAGGCTGCTTCGGAAGGCGGTCCTGAGAGACTGCATCGGCGTCTGTCGGAGGTGGATCCGGCATCCGCATATGCAATTCATCCGCATAATGTGAAACGTGTGATTCGTGCTCTTGAATACTATGAGGAAACCGGACGACCGATTTCGGAACACAATGAAGAGCAGAAAGAAAAGGAACCGCCTTATACGTTTGCCTATTTTGTGCTGAACGATGAGCGTGAGCATTTGTATCGGCGCATTGATCAGAGAGTGGATGATATGATCGCCGAAGGTTTGGTGGATGAGGTGCGCAGATTGCGGCAAATGGGGTATGAGAGTGATCTTGTCTCGATGCAGGGCCTTGGTTATAAAGAACTGTTTCCCTATCTGGACGGCGAATGTACGCTGGAAGAAGCCATATACGTCATAAAGCGGGATACCAGGCATTTTGCGAAGCGTCAGCTTACCTGGTTTCGGCGGGAAAAGGATGTCATCTGGCTGAACAAACCGGAATTTAATTATGATGAAGATAAAATCCTGAAACAAATGCTTTCCGTTTGGCAGGAAAAAAGAAATGAGGAGTCAGAATAAATGTTGACAGAAAATGCTTCTATGTATGCAAAATTTGGAATTTCCAAGGAGGTCCTTGGGTTTGGAACAAAAATTGAAGAGGAACTAAAAGAGCGATTTGCCAAAATAGACGAGGTCGCAGAGTATAATCAGCTGAAAGTGATTCATGCCATGCAGGTGAATAAGGTCAGTGAAGCGTGCCTTTATTCCACGACAGGATACGGTTACAATGACCTGGGCCGTGATACGCTGGAAAAGGTTTACGCGACTGCCTTTGGTACAGAGGACGCACTTGTACGGCCGCAGATTGCATGCGGCACACACGCACTTGCAGTTGCTCTTTCCGGAAACCTTCGTCCTGGCGACGAACTGCTCTCCCCGGTCGGAAAGCCTTACGATACACTCGAGGAAGTCATCGGAATCCGTCCTTCCAATGGATCTCTTGCGGAATATGGTGTTACCTATCGTCAGGTAGACTTAAAAGAAGACGGTTCGTTTGATTACGAAGGAATTGCAAAAGCATTGAATGAACGCACAAAACTGGTGACAATTCAGCGTTCAAAAGGTTACCAGACGCGTGCGACGCTGTCTGTCACCAGAATCGGAGAATTGATTTCTTTTATCAAAGGTATTAAACCGGATGTGATCTGTATGGTGGATAACTGTTACGGGGAATTCGTTGAGAAAAAAGAGCCTTCCGATGTGGGAGCAGATCTCATAGTGGGTTCCCTGATCAAAAACCCGGGAGGCGGACTTGCTCCGGCAGGAGGATATATCGCAGGAAAGAAAGAGTATGTGGAAAATGCTGCTTTCCGTTTGCTTTCCCCAGGACTTGGCAAGGAAGTCGGTGCGTCACTGGGTGTAAATTCTTCTTTCTATCAGGGATTTTTCCTGGCTCCGACTGTGACCGCAGGAGCGCTCAAAGGAGCTGTTTTTGCAGCGAATATCTATGAACGTCTCGGTTTTGCCGTAGTTCCCAATGGAAAAGAAAGCCGTCACGATATTATTCAGGCTGTAACATTTGGCACGCCTGAGGGTGTCATCGCATTCTGCCAGGGAATCCAGGCAGCAGCTCCGGTTGACAGTTTTGTTGCACCGGAACCCTGGGATATGCCAGGATATGACAGTCCGGTTATTATGGCAGCAGGTGCTTTTGTACAGGGCTCATCCATTGAACTTTCCGCGGATGGACCGATCAAACCTCCCTATGCGGTTTATTTTCAGGGCGGTCTTACGTGGCAGCATGCAAAACTTGGAATACTTATGAGCCTTCAGAAACTGCTGGATGCAGGAATTGTAAGACTTCCATAACAAAAACGATATCAGGTAAAGGATAGGTATGCGATGTCACTTCACATTGTTGTAATCGGAGGAGGCGCTTCCGGTCTGATGGCTGCCATCTGGGCAGCGCGCCTTGGAGCGGCCGTCACAGTACTGGAAAAAAATGAAAAACCGGGAAGGAAGCTTTTAGCTACTGGAAATGGCAGATGTAATCTGACAAATCGAAAACAGAATCCCGATTGTTACAGAACTTCGGATCCTGCGGCAGTGCAAAAGGTTTTACAGGCATTTACAGTAACGGATACGCTTTCCTTTTTTGATCAGCTTGGAATCTGTATTCATGAGAGAAACGGATGGATTTATCCGGCTAGTGAACAGTCAGAAGCGGTCCTGGGCGTGCTTTTGATGGAAGCTTCCTATCGCAGGGTAAAAATCAAGACAAGGGAAACGGTGAGGGAAATACTTCCGGCAAAACAGGGCTATATGGTTCGAACGGAAACGTGGGGGTATCCGGCAGATCGGGTGATTGTCTGCTGTGGAAGCAGCGCCTCTGCGATTCCCGGTTCCGGAGATTTTTCCCTTGTGCTTTCCGAAAAACTGAAACTTTTGACACTGCCGTTTCTGCCGTCTTTATGCCCCATAAGATGCAGCGGAGAGCGCTTTTCTTCCTGGGCCGGAGTACGCATTTACGGAGCAGTTCAGCTTGTGATTGACGGAACAGGGATGGTACAGGAAGAGGGAGAACTTCAGCTGACGGAGTATGGAATTTCCGGGATTCCCGTCTTTCAGATTTCAAGGTTTGCGGTACGCGCGGTTTACGAGAAAAGGAATGTGGAAGTGATTCTCGATTTTATGCCGGAAATGTCAAAAGAAGAACTGGCTGGTATTTTGGAACAGCGCCAGAGGGCTTGTCCATATAAAAAAACAGAAGAGCTGCTGGTTGGCATGGTGCCTGAAAAGCTTATTCCGATCTTCTGTTCAAAAGGGAAAGCGTTTTCTCAGATTGCAACTGTGATGAAGCAGTATCGCCTGAAAGTTCAGGGACAGAATGATTTTTCCAGAGGACAGGTGTGTTCCGGAGGGATTCTTCTGAATCAGCTTACTTCAGATCTGGAGTCAAAAAAATATGCCGGTCTCTACTTTGCAGGAGAAGCACTGGATGTGGACGGTGCCTGCGGTGGATATAATCTGCAGTGGGCATGGTCCAGCGGAGCAGTTACCGGAAAAGCAGCAGCAAAGGAGAAAGAATCATGATCCGTATACAACAGTTAAAACTGCCTGTTTCACATACGAAAAAGGAACTGGAGCAGAAAATACTCAGGACGCTGAAGATCAAATCTTCTGATTTGTATAACTATGAGATTGTACGCCGTTCCATTGATGCCAGAAAAAAGTCAGAACTAAAGTTTGTGTATCAGATTGATGTGAAAGTGAAAGAGGAAAATGCTGTTCTTAAGAGTGTGTCTGGCAATCAGATCTCCCGTATGGAGAAGAAAGAATACCATTTTCCTGCTCCCGGAACGAAAGTATTGAAAAATCGCCCTGTCATTATCGGAAGCGGCCCTGCCGGACTGTTCTGTGCCTATATGCTCTCAAAGCACGGCTATGCTCCCATTGTTCTGGAACGCGGTGAGGAAGCCGAGAAAAGGAAAGCATCAGTGGAAAAATTCTGGAGGTGCGGAATTCTTGATCCGGATTCCAATGTCCAGTTCGGAGAGGGCGGAGCGGGGACTTTTTCGGACGGAAAACTAAATACGACCGTCAAGGATACGTTTGGACGAAACAGAGAGGTGCTTCGCATCTTTGTGGAATGCGGCGCACCAAAAGAAATTCTTTATGATCAGAAGCCGCATCTTGGAACAGATCAGCTGATTGGGATTATCACCAACATGCGAAAAGCGATCGAGGCATGGGGCGGAGAAGTCCGGTTCCGCTCAAAGGTAACGGGATTTTGTATGGAAGACGAAAAGATAACAGGTGTTATCGTCAATGATACAGAAATTCTGAAAGCGGAAGTAGTAGTACTGGCAGTCGGGCACTCTGCGAGGGATACGTTCCTGTGCCTGTCTGAGAGTCAGGTGGCGATGGAACCCAAAGCGTTTGCGGTGGGTGTTCGCGTGGAACATCCGCAGGAGATGATTACAAAAGACCAATATGGGGAAAATGCTCCTGATTTTCTTGGAGCCGCCCCATATAAAGTAACCTATCAGTGTGAAAACGGACGTGCCGTGTATTCTTTTTGTATGTGTCCCGGCGGCTATGTAGTGAATGCGTCTTCGGAACCGGGAGGAACCTGCGTCAACGGCATGAGTTACTCTGACCGCGATGGAAAAAATGCCAACAGTGCCATGATTGTGACCGTGAATCCGGATGACTATACCGTATACCACGAGGAGGGTATGCCTTCGGCGTTGGATGGAGTGGCTTTTCAGCGTATGCTGGAAAGAGCCGCTTATCAGGCAGGAAACGGTGCTGTTCCGGTACAGCTTTTTGGCGACTTCTGCAGCAATAGCTGTTCGGATCAGCTCGGTGAGGTAAGTCCTTCCATCTGCGGATCCTGGAAATTTGCCAATCTGAGAAATGTTCTGCCGGATTTTATCTGCGAAGCTTTGATTGAGGGAATTCAAAATACAGAAGAAAAACTTCCGGGCTTTTCCAGAAGTGATGCGCTTCTTTCGGCAGTGGAAGCGCGAACTTCCTCTCCTGTGCGAATTGTTCGGAATGAAGAGCTGGAAAGCATTTCCACAGGCGGACTTTACCCCTGCGGAGAGGGCGCCGGTTATGCTGGAGGGATTACTTCTGCCGGTATGGATGGCATAAAAACAGCGGAAAAGATCTGTAAAAAATATATGAATTTTCGATAATTCCTATACATCTCAAAAGAATTGTGATAAAATGATGGTTGATTCTTAAACGAGCCCCTATTTGCTCCAGAAGAGTAACAGGGAGGTAGTATGAAGAAAAATATCGGACTAAAGAATCTTCCACAGGAAGAACAGCCATACGAGAAATGTCTGGCTCACGGAGCAGGAAGCCTTTCCGATGCGGAGCTTCTTGCAGTTATTCTGCGGTGCGGAGCAGAAGGAAAGTCTTCACTGGAGCTTTCAAGAGAGGTACTTTCTCTCTTTCCGGGGAATGAAGGACTGCTTGGTTTGTATCATCTTACAGTTCCGGAACTGTTGAAAGTGAAGGGAATTGGTCGGGTCAAAGCGATACAGCTTCAGTGTATCGGAGAACTCTCCAGGAGAATTTCCGCGGCAGGAGCAAAGCCATGTCTTTCTTTTGATAATCCGTCTTCAATTGCGGATTACTATATGGAACGGCTCAGACACGAAGAACAGGAAGTTCTGATCTGTATGATGTTCGATACAAAAAATCAACTGCTGGGTGAACGGGAGATCACACGCGGTACGGTTAATTCTGCGTTGATTTCACCCAGAGAACTGTTTCTGAACGCACTGCAGTTTCATGCGGTGCATATTCTTCTGGTGCATAATCATCCGAGCGGAATACCAGAGCCGAGCAGTGATGATATCGAAGTAACCAGACGTATCCGGCGTGCAGGGGAGCTGCTTGGAATAACACTGCTGGATCATATCATTATAGGGGATCATTGCTATATCAGCATGTTGGAACAAGGCATATAGGATGGAATTTTCCTGAGCCTGTGTGTCGTAACGAAGGGATAAGGGCAATATGCAGATTCGAAACGTTTATGGCATAGATCTTGGCACAAGCACGGTCAAAATCTATGATCAGAAAAAAGATACCATCATGAAAGAAAAGAATATGATTGCGATTCGGAACAGGGAACAGATTATCGCTGTGGGGAACGATGCGTATGAAATGCATGAGAGAACGCCTTCCAATATTGAGGTCATCACTCCGATGTCCAGCGGAAGAATTGCAAATGTACTTATGGTTGAAGCGGTGCTTCACACACTTTTGTGTCGTTGCAATCATTATATGGGTTATCATCCGGAACTCTATTTTTCTGTCCCCTCAGATATGACGGAGATTGAGAGAAGATCTTATTATACGATTGCCCATAAAGGACGACTGAAGAATTGCCGCATGTACCTGGTTGACAAGCCGATTGCAGATGCTCTGGCTCTTGGCATTCCGCTGAACCGGACAAAAGGTTCGATGATTGTCAATATCGGTGCACAAAGTACGGAGATTTCTGTAATTGCAGATGCGCGTGTTATTTTCGGAAAGACAGTTTCCATCGGCGGAAAACAGTTCAACGAAGCCATCTGCAATTTGAACCGTAGGAAAAATAATTTTCAGATTGGGCTGAAAACAGCCAAGCGGCTGAAAATTGCGCTTGCGGATCTTGACTGCGATCGTCTGGAAGGAAGAAAGGTACGGGGAGTTGACGGAACAACCGGACTTCCCATGGAAGGAATTGTAACCTCCTCGCTGGTAAACGAAGCAATACTTGCGGATGTAAACAGGCTTGGAGAGGAAATAAAGCATGCGCTTGAGCGTACACCGCCGCAGATACATAACCATATTCGAAAGGAAGGAATCTATCTTACCGGCGGAAGTACAAGACTTCCGAATATTGACCGCTGCCTGACGAGGCAGCTTGGCTGCTCTGTTCAGCTGTCACAGTATTATGATCTCTGCACGATCTGCGGGTTAAAAGAGCTGATTAATCATGAAGCCCTTCATCGCTGGGCTTATACCGTGAAAAAGCGAAAATCCCTGTAATGACTAACGAATTAAAGGATCTGCCATGAATAAAAAAAAGAAATTTCAGTTACGAAGCAAACATCTGCTGTTTATCATGTCATTTTTCTGCATCAGCGTCATTGTGCTTGGCGCAGCTGAAAAAATGCCGGTTACGCCCATCCGGGAGGTGGCCGGTTTTGTGATCGTTCCGCTGCAAAACGGTGTAAATCAGGTGGGAAGCTATCTGTCCGACTGCCTGTCCGGTTTTCAGAGTGTTCAAAAGTTGTCTCAGGAGAATGAAGAACTGGAGCGACAGATCAAAGAACTGACAGAGGAAAACAATCGTCTCGCACTGGGACAGGAGGAATTGGAACGGCTGCAGGATCTGTATGAGCTGGATCAATCCTATTCGGAATACGAAAAGGTAGCAGCGCAGGTAATTTCAAAGGATCCAGGCAACTGGTACAGCACTTTTGTTATCAATAAAGGTTCCAATGCCGGCATACAAAAAGATATGAATGTGATTGCTGACGGCGGACTGGTAGGAATTGTCACGGAAGTGAATTCCAATTCGGCAACCGTTCGTTCTATCATCGATGACTCCAGTTCCGTGAGTGCAATGACAGCATCGACACAGGATAATTGTATTGTAACCGGTGATCTGAGATTGATGGATGAGGGTAAACTTGCCTTCTCACAGATGAATACCAATGATACTGTTGCAGTAGGAGAGAAAATTGTGACTTCCAATATCAGTGAGAAGTATCTCAAGGGAATCCTGATTGGCTATATCAGTGAAGTGACAGAAGATTCCAATCACCTTACCAATAAGGGGTACATTATCCCTGTGGTGGATTTTCAGCATATTTCAGAAGTACTGGTGATCAAGGAGCTTAAGCAGCAGGGAGGCGAATAGATGCGCAGAAAAATCACACTTACAGTATTGATTTTAATCACCTTTCTTTTGCAGACCACGGTATTCCAGTCACTGGAGATCGCCTCTGTGACACCGAACCTTCTTCTGATCCTGACAACCGCTTTTGGATTCATGCGTGGAAAGAAAGAAGGACTGTGGGTCGGTTTTTTCTGTGGCCTGAGCATTGATCTGTTCTATGGAAATTTATTTGGATTTTATGGGCTTCTTTATATGTATGTTGGGTACATGAACGGTTTCTTCTGCAAGGTATTTTATGATGAAGACATTAAAGTTCCGATGGTACTTGTAGCTGTAAGCGATCTTGCTTATAATTTCGTTGTATATGTTCTGCAGTTTTTGCTTCGTGTACGCCTCAGTTTCTTTGATTATCTGGAGCACATTATTCTTCCGGAAATGGTATATACAATGGTAATATCCATTGTTTTTTACCGTATTTTATTTTTGATTAACCGTAAACTGACAGAGAATGAAATGGAAGGACAACAGTCGCCATGGCTAAGAAGATAAAAAGGTTTCTCAGAAAAATCGGAGACAATCGAACGGGCATTCTGATTGTTGTGTTTGTTGGAATGTTTGCCGTACTGATCGGCAGACTTTTTATGCTGCAGATTGTTCATGGAGAAGAATACGCAAATAACTTTGAACTTCAGATTACGAAAACGCGCACTCTGAAGAGTACCCGGGGCAATATTTACGACCGAAACGGAAAACTGATCGCAGGAAACCGTGTATCCTATTCGGTCACGCTGGAAGACAATGGAACCTATTCTTCCACAAAGGAAAGAGTTCTTTCGCTGAATTCGGAAATCTATCGTCTTTGCAAACTGATCCGTGCCAATGGAGATTCCATTGATCAGGATTCTTTTTTGATAGAAGTGGATGAAAATGGAGAGTATGCCTTCACAGGCAGCGAAGGGACAAACAGAAACCGTTTTCGTGCGGATGTTTATGGACGTAAAAAAATCGATGATATGGAAGAAAGTGAGAGAAATTCCAGTGCGGATACCATCATCGAATTTCTCTCCGGGCCGGATCTGTCCGGATTGGATGCATATTCGACAAATGAAGCGTATGCCTATACAGAGACGGATTTCCAGAAATACGGACTCCCTTATCGAATTGATGAATCAGGCAATGCCGTTTTGGATCTGACAAAACAGGAACGCCTGGAAATTATCATCGTGCGGTATCAGATGAAAAAGACAAGCTTTCAGAAATATGTCGGTGTAACTGTGGCTTCTGATGTCAGTGAGTCCACAATTGCGGCCATCGCAGAAAACGAAGATGTACTGCAGGGTGTGAGTATTTCTGAAGATTCGGAACGTGTTTATTATGACGGATTGTATTTCTCTTCTCTGATCGGCTATACCGGAAAACCTTCATCAGAAGAACTGGAAAGTTTCAATGAACAGATGGAAGAGGAGGGGAAGGAAGAGATCTATTCTTCTGATTCCATTATCGGAAAGGCGGGACTGGAACAGTATCTTGAGACAACACTGCAGGGAACAGACGGATCAGAAGAGATTATAGTCAACAATGTCGGGAAAGAGCTGCAGAAAGTGGAAGGTTCCAGAATTGATCCGCAACAGGGCGGGAATATTTACCTTTCCATTGATTATGATCTGCAGATTGCCGTCTATAAAATTCTCGAACAGAAGATTGCCGGAATTCTGAAGGCGAACCTTACCACTGCAAAGACAATCAACAAACAGGAAATCCAGGATAATACGTCTGTCCCGATCCCGATTTACGATGTCTACAATGCGCTGATTGAAAACAGTACGATTGATATCAGTCATTTCTCTGCGGAGGATGCGACAGAAAATGAGAAAAAGGTTTATTCTCTGTTTCAGACCAAGAAGGAGCAGGTACTCTCTGCAATTGAAGAGGAACTGACGGGTGAAACCCCAACTGTATACAAAGATTTAAGCAGTGAAATGCAGGAATATGAATCCTATATTGTGAATACGCTTCTCGGCAGCAGTATGGGGATCCTCTCTTCCGCATCCATAGACAAAAAAGATGAGGTGTATCAGGCCTGGGCAAATGAGGAAACCATCAGTATGAAAGAGTATCTGATGTATGCGGCGAGTCAGAACTGGATTGACGTTTCGGCGCTCTCTACGGATGATGCATACATGGATTCCCAGGAAGTGTATCAGAAGCTCTGTGAGGTGATTCTGCAGCGTTTGGAAAACAACACTACATTTCATAAAAAGCTGTATCATTATATGCTTCTAGACGATATCATTGACGGATACGATATCTGCAATCTGATGTACGATCAGAACCTGCTTACAAAAGGAGATTCTGATTATGCTAATTATACAGCAGGCAATATGACTCCTTTCGAGCTTCTTTCGACAAAGATCGGGAAACTGGAAATTACCCCTGCACAGCTGGCACTTGACCCGTGTTCGGGTTCTGCTGTTATTACAGATCCGGAAAGCGGGGAGATACTGGCCTGTGTTTCTTATCCGGGATATGATAATAATCGTCTGGCAAATCAGATGGATACCGCTTACTGGGCCAAACTCAATACAGACGAATCCACTCCGCTCTACAATAAAGCGACACAGCAGAGAACGGCACCTGGATCTACGTTCAAACCTGTCATGGCGGTGGCAGGACTGATGGAAGGAGTCATTACAGAAGATACAGTGATTAACTGTAACGGTTTGTTCGGTGAAGGTCTTGTCAATGAATCGGATCATGTTCACTGTTGGTATCTGGATGGGCATGGAGATCTGGATGTAATCGGAGGAATACAAAATTCCTGTAACGTCTTTTTCTGTACCGTTGGTTACCTTCTTGGACTTGACGAAAATAATACATTTACTCAGAAACGGGCATTGGAAAAGATACAGGAGTACTGTGATCTGTTTTGCCTGAACGAGAAGAGCGGAATTGAGATTTCGGAAGCAGAACCCAAAGTGTCTGATTCCCTTCCGATTCCTTCTTCTATCGGTCAGGGTACACATAACTATACGACCACTCAGCTGGCACGCTATGTTACCACATTGGCAAACCGCGGCACGGTATACAATATTTCTCTACTTAAGAAAGCAGAGGATTCCAATGGCAACGCGATTGATATGGGGGAAGATTTTGGTCCCACGGTCAACACACTGATGAATGTCAGCGATTCCATCTGGGATGATATTCACCAGGGAATGCGAAATGTGATCCGTTATGAAAACAGTTCTATTTTCCCGTCAGACTGGCCGGTTGAATTATATGGAAAAACTGGTACAGCACAGGAAGACCGAACAAGATCGAACCACGGATTGTTTATCGGATTCTCACATTATGAAAGCCGTGATGATATCGCCATGGCAATTCGAATTCCATTTGGATATTCTTCTATCAATGCAGAATTGGTAGCCAAGGATATATTAGACTATTACTATGATCTGTCAGACTCTGTTCTGACAGGTACAGCCGATACGGAAGGTGTTACCAGTGAAAGAGCTGATTGATCCGGAAAAGGACAGTCTTTGCGTAACGTTCCGGAGAAAACTGCAAAAGAGAAAGAATAGAGAACAGTTTTCATAAGGAGGTTTCATATGAGTGAAGTAATTGTTATTACATCAGGGAAAGGTGGTGTGGGAAAAACAACCACCGCAGCAAATATTGGAATTGGACTTGCAGCGCTTGGTAAAAGGGTTGTCATGGTCGATACGGATATTGGTCTGCGTAATCTGGATGTTGTGCTTGGACTGGAGAATCGCATCGTCTATAATCTTGTGGATGTGATTGAAGGAAACTGCAGGATAAAACAGGCGTTGATACGCGATAAGCGGTATGAAACTCTGTTTTTGCTTCCGTCAGCCCAGACAAGAGATAAAACCAGTGTAACGCCGGAACAAATGACAAAGCTCTGTGAAGAACTGGAAACGCAGTTTGAATATATTCTGCTCGATTGTCCTGCCGGCATCGAACAGGGTTTTGCGAACGCTATTGCGGGTGCACGCAAAGCAATTGTCGTCACAACCCCGGAAGTTTCAGCAATCCGTGACGCGGATCGGATTATCGGTTTATTGGAAGCACATGATCTGAGAGATATTTCCCTTGTGATCAATAAAATCCGACCGGATATGGTACGTCGGGGTGAAATGATGTCTGTGGAGGATGTCTCAGAGATCCTTGCGGTACCGCTGCTTGGAATTATTCCTGATGATGAACATGTGGTAATTGCAACTAATCAGGGAGAAGCAATCGTTGGAAATACTTCCCTGGCCGGAAAAGCATTTTCCAATATCAGCAGAAGGATCTGCGGTGAAGAGATTCCTCTTCTGGACATTGCTGAGAAAAAGGGATTCTTCCGGAAAGTTTTTGGCAGATAAGGAGGACGGATATGGGTTTATTTCATTCAGGGAAAAAGCCGCATTCCGGCACTGTCGCGAAAGAACGGCTGGCGACACTTCTTGCAGCCGAACGATTAAACTGCTCCCCGCAGGCACTTCAGATGCTGAAAAATGATCTGACAGCTGCTGCGGGCAAATACCTGATGATAGAACCGGATGAAATATCCGTCACGATATCGCAGTCGACGCCTGTGATCCTGACAGCGCGTATACCACTGAAGAAAAATGAGGATTCACATGTTAAAACGTTATAAATTAAAAAATTACAATTTTCGTCTGATTCTCTGGCTGATTTCAATCAGTGTGATTGGTGTGATGCTGATCGGCAGTGCCGACAGCTCCGACCAGAAAAAGCAGGCTGTTGGTGTAGTCATGGGAGTGATTCTGATGATCATCGTCTCTCTGATTGATTACAGCTGGGTGCTGAATTTTTACTGGGTTATCTATGTTGTCAATCTACTCATGCTGGGGATTCTCTATGTGGGTGGTGACAGTGCAAAGACAACCGGCGGAGCGACACGATGGATTCAGCTTGGAGGGTTTCAGTTTCAGCCAACGGAGCTTTCGAAAATACTGTTGATTTTGTTTTTTGCGATGTTTCTGATGAAACATGAGGATGATCTGAATACGGCAAGGACTATTTTTCTCACGGTATTTCTTCTGATCCCGCCGCTGATTCTTATCTACCGACAGCCAGATCTGAAGAATACCATAACGGTATGTGTCGTATTCTGTATCATGATGTTTGCTGCGGGATTGAGTTATAAGGTGATTCTCGCTGTGATTACATCGGCTGCCGCTTTGATTCTTGCATTGCTTCTTTTCATCACACAGGTGGATTTTCAGCTTCCGGAGACACTTGATAAGGCAATCGGTTATCAGCTTGGAAGAATTGAAACATGGCTGAATCCGGATGATGAAGAAAACTCTGACGGACGACTTCAGCAGGAAAATTCCATCACTGCAATCGGATCGGGCCAGCTCACAGGAAAGGGACTAAACAACAATAAGGTCTCATCAGCAAATAAAGGAAATTTTGTATCTCAGAATCATAACGATTTCATATTTGCTGTTGCCGGAGAGGAACTTGGTTTTCTTGGGTGTTGTTTGATTATTTTTCTGTTGTTTTTGATCCTGTTGGAATGTATTATAATAGCAAGAAAAGCAAAAGATCTGTCGGGTACGATCATTTGCTGCGGAGTAGCAGGCCTCGTAGCATTTCAAAGCTTTTTGAATATCAGTGTTGCCACGGGTATTCTTCCCAATACGGGTACGCCTCTTCCGTTTGTCAGCTACGGGCTTACTTCTTTGCTGACGCTCTATATCGGAATGGGATTTGTACTGAATGTAGGACTGCAGAACAGAGATTTTGTTACCAGAAATGATGAATTACTGAGGAGGAAAACAATTTATGAACATCGGATTGATCGCGCATGATGCCAAAAAGACATTGCTTCAGAATCTGTGCATAGCATATCGTTCGATATTGGCAAAGCACACACTTTATGCAACCGGTACCTCAGGACGTCTGGTAGAAGAAGCTACCGGTCTGACGGTTCACAAATACCTCGCAGGACATGTGGGCGGTGTGCAGCAGATGGGTTCACAGATTGAACAGAATGATCTTGACCTTGTGATTTTTCTGAGAGATCCCCTGCAGCCCAAAAAGCACGAACCGGATCCCCACAGGATTATCCGTCTTTGCGATGTGCACAGTATACCACTGGCCACCAATCTTGCTACAGCTGAAATGCTGATAAAATCACTGGACAGAGGAGAAATCGACTGGCGTGAAATCTATCGAAAGAATGACTAAACAAAATCAGAAGGCTGTGACGAAAAAGAAAAGAAAAGATCCGTTGAATCGTGTTCTGAATATGCTTCTTGGATTCGTACTGTTTTGTGTTTTGCTTGTAGGCACCCTCATTGGAGTGAAGGAATACCGTGATGAGCGGAAAATGGATCTTTCTTTCGCTTTTTCCAGAGACTCTCTCCTGAAGCGCGATCCTCTGGATCTGTCCTCTGTAAGTCTGGCGGATTCTTTCGCGAAAGGTCTTTGTGTCAGTGAGGCTTCTGTTGCTTACGCAGATCTTCAGGTTGGCTCCTCTGAAAAAGCAGGTCTTTTTGATCTTGACGATAAGAGCACTCTATTTGCGCAGGGAGTGTATGATCGGGTTTATCCTGCGAGCATCACCAAAATCATGACTGCCATGCTTGCCCTGGAATACAATCATCCGGATGAGCTTGTCACAATACTGGAGGAGGATTTGGCTCTGGAAGAAGGCTCTCAGATGAGCGGAATGAAAGCCGGTGATACAGTGACCATGGATCAGCTGTTTCACACACTGATGGTTTATTCTGCTAATGATGCTGCTATGGCTATCGCAAGAGTGGTTGGCGGATCTGTAGATCAGTTTGTACAGATGATGAATGACAAGGCGCTTTCACTCGGAATGACGGGGACTCATTTTGTGAATCCGCATGGCCTTCATGATGAGAATCATTATACAACTGCTTATGATGTTTATCTGATGCTCAATGCAGCATTTCGTGATCCGCAGTTTCAGGCGGTCATGGGGATGCCATCTTATAGCCTGTCCGTGACCCATGAAGATCAGAGTACTTCACCGATCTATCTGACTTCAACGGATAAGTATCTGACCGGGGAGAAGAGTGTGCCGGAAGGCGTTATAGTACTTGGAGGAAAGACCGGGACAACCAGTCAGGCAGGTGCCTGCCTTGCCATAGCGAGTCAGAATGCTTATGGAGAACCATTTATCAGTGTTATATTAAATGCGAAGACAAAAGAAGCACTCTATGGCGACATGTCACTGCTTTTGTCAAAGATCAATGACTAGATACAACTTTTTTATTTTTACCATTGTTTTTTATAGGCAAATATACTATAATCAAACCATGAACTTAAGAGTTTTTAGTGAAAATATCTTATTCTAATCTAAGGAGGAAAACTGCTATGGTTCAATTAATTGTAGGTAAGAAGGGTAAAGGTAAAACAAAACAGCTGTTAGACAAGGTAAACACAGAGATTAAGTCCACAAGTGGAAGTATCGTATATATCGATAAAAGTA
Source organism: Fusicatenibacter sp. (assembly GCA_022766945.1). Lineage (GTDB taxonomy): Bacteria > Bacillota > Clostridia > Lachnospirales > Lachnospiraceae > Fusicatenibacter. The sequence continues at coordinate 56,333 of JALEOU010000053.1, forward strand.
CAAAACACATGTTTGAACTCAATAATAAGATCCGTCTGATTTCAGCAGCTGATTATCCGCTTAAGAACAGTGATGAGTTTATCGGATTTATCTGCGGTATTATTTCACAGGATCATGATCTCGCAAGCGTATATCTGGATAGCTTCCTGAAAATCGCAAAGCTTGAAGGGGCAGATATTACAGATTGTGTTGAACAGTTGGATTCAATCGGAAAACAGTATGATATTACATTTGTTTTAAGTGTATCCATGGATAAAGAAGAACTTCCGGAGAGTGTACAGGATAAGATTATCGTTGCCTTATGATAAAGATTGTATTATAATAAACTACATAGCGGCAAAAAGGGACGGCGCTTTTGCACCGTCCTTTTTACGGTATCTGGTATTATGCATAAGAGTACACAAAATGTGCAGACAAAGGAGCAATCAATTTGGCAAAACGGAATAAAAGAAAATCGAAGAAGCGCCGCAGCAGTGACACACCCAGATTTCTTCATCTGAATATCGGGACAGTGATTTTTGGTGCAATCTTTATTTATATGGCAGTATCCCTGTTCTTTTATATGACTGCAGATCACATTCGTTCCTATCAGGTGGTTCAGGGACCGCTGTCAAAAAACGAAATGTATACCGCATTTGTGATTCGTGAAGAAAGTGTAGTAAAGGCAGCCGGCAGCGGATATGTACATTATTATGCGGGAAACGCCTCCAAAGTGAGTGCCAACAGTGTGGTATATGGTCTGTCCGATACAGAAGAATCTGGTGTTACATCTGTGATGAAGCCAGATGAGGAAGTGCTGTCAGATGTGCAGTCTTCGCTGTCGCTGTTTTCCAGCGCATATGATGCCAATCATTTTTCAAGCATCTACGATTTTAAATATGAATTAACTCAAAGCCTCCTTTCCAGTGCGGGCACAGGTGATCGTTATGGAAATCAGACACTTTCCAGAGCTGCGAGGGATGGTGTGGTTGTCTATCAGGTAGATGGTTATGAAGACTACACGGTTGATTCGCTCACCCCGGAATTGTTCAGTCAAAAAAACAGTGCGAGTCTCAATTCCAGTGAGAAAAAAGTTACTGCCGGAGATCCGGTTTATAAACTGATCACAGATGAGACATGGAGTATCGCGATTCCGGTTACAGCAAAACAGACTGTAAAACTTTCATCCTATCAGAACATCAAAGTGAAATTTCTTAAAGATGGAGAAACTCAGACGGGTTCTCTGGCAATAAAAGCATCCAATGGTCAGAATTATGCCGTAATTACTTTTTCTACGGGTATGATCCGCTACGCAAAAGAACGTTTTCAAAGTGTAGAGCTGGTAACCAATACGGCAAACGGACTGAAAATACCAAATTCAGCAATCACAAATAAGGATTTTTTTACCATCCCTGCAAAAATGCTTGCAAACGGCGGGGACAGCAACAGTTCTGGCTTCCTTAGGATTCTGAAGGATAAAGAGGGAAATATCCTGACGGATGATCAGGGACAGCCAAAAACAGAATTTGTGAAAGCGACTATTTACAAAACCATCCGTAATGAAAACGACGAAGCTACGGAATACTATGTGGATCAGTCATCGTTCTCTCCCGGGGACATACTGGTGGCAGAGGATTCCAATACAAAATACGAGATAAAAGAAACGGTATCACTGGAGGGAGTCTACTGTATCAACAAAGGATATGCCGTGTTCCGAAGAATCGAAATCATTGATCAGAATGAAGAATTCTGCATCATAAAAAGCCAGACAGATTATGGTATTTCTCAGTATGACTATATTGTCGAGGATGCCTCGGCAGTCAATGAAGAGGATATCATGTGACGGACGTCACAGCGTGAAGGAGGTTGTGAAATGTTAAAAGACAGTTACACCGAAGTGGAGAAAAAAATATGCGCTGCATGCAACAGAGCAGGACGAAAACGAGAGGATGTGACGCTGATTGCAGTAAGCAAAACAAAACCGGTGGAAATGCTCAGGGAAATCTATGACCTGGGAGAGCGGAATTTTGGTGAAAACAAAGTTCAGGAACTGACATCCAAATTTGAAGAACTTCCGGGTGACATTCACTGGCATATGATTGGTCATCTTCAGAGAAATAAGGTGAAATATATTGTTGATAAAGCATATCTGATTCATTCAGTGGATTCCATACGACTGGCGGAGACAATCAGCGAGGAGGCACAGAAGCATCAGTGTACGGTTCCTGTTTTAATTGAAGTGAATGTTGCAGGTGAGGAAAGCAAATTTGGTGTTTCTTTGGAATGCGCAGAAGAACTTGTAAAGGAAGCTGCAAAGCTTCCGGGAATTTGTATACAGGGCCTGATGACCATTGCACCGTATGTGAAGGATCCGGAAGAGAATCGTCCTGTTTTTCGCAAATTAAAAGAATTAAGTGTTGACATCGGAAGAAAAAACATTAATAATGTACATATGACCATTCTAAGTATGGGCATGACAGGGGATTATGAAGTCGCCATTGAGGAAGGTGCCACGATGGTTCGTGTGGGTACCGGTATTTTTGGCGAAAGAGATTATGGAAAGCGGCATTAAAAAAAGAGGAGAGTATAACAATGAATGTTTTGGACAAGTTTCTGGACGCCATTCGTCTGAATGATGACTACGATGATGAGGATGAATTCTTTGACGAAGAGGAAGAAATAGAAGAGGAAAAACCGAAGAGAAGATTTTTCCGTAAGCTTGAAGAAGAGGATGAGGAAGAAGAAGTTCCGGAACAGCCGCGTGCATATGTTCCGAAGAGGTCAGCGCAATCAAAAGCAAGTGCCTCTTCCGCACAGTCAGCCACAGCAAGAATGCCTAAGCAGACACCTCCACCAACCTCTTCCAAGGTTACACCGATGAGAAAGAAAGCAGGTGCACTGAATATGGAAGTATGTGTTATTAAACCAGCTTCGATGGAGGATACGCGTGAAATTGCAGATACGCTGCTTGCAGGCTGCACGGTAGTGCTGAATCTGGAAGGGATCGATGTCGAGATTGCTCAGAGAATTATCGATTTTTGCTGTGGTGCATGCTATTGTATCGTTGGAAGCCTTCAGAAAGTATCCGGGTATATTTTCATCCTGACACCGTCAAGTGTAGAGATTTCGGGGGACATTCAGGACATTTTAAGCGGTGCATTTGATCTTCCAAGCATTCGTACAGATTATTAATCCGGGATAGAAGCGCAAAGCGCTTAAAATACCCAAAGTAAAATTGCGGGCAGGAAAAGCATCAGAACGTACAATCAGTTTCTGATGCTTTTCTTTTCGAACTTGATCAATTGATTAAACAGTATAGCTGCTAAGTTTATGTAATATCAGGAGGAAAGAAATTTATGAAATCATTATTGGTAAAGCGGGAAGGCACTACAGCGGAGTTTTCTTATGAAATTGTATGGGAAAACAGTTTCGGGAAACTGCCTGACAAAGTGAAGGCATTGAATTTGCCATCGAAAAAAGCCTGTATTGTTACAGACAGTTCTGTTGCAAAACTGTATCTGAATGAGGTGAAGGAAGCGCTGTCAGGTATTTTTGATACGGTAACAGAATTTGTTTTTCCATCAGGTGAACAGAGCAAAAGTCTGGATACTGTAAAAGCATTGTATACTCAACTGATTGAAAATCATTTTGAAAGAAAAGACATTCTTTTTGCACTAGGAGGCGGAGTGGTCGGAGATCTGACAGGTTACGCCGCTGCAACTTATCTGAGAGGGATCGATTTTATTCAGCTGCCAACGACACTGCTTGCCCAGGTAGACTCCAGTGTCGGAGGAAAAACAGGAGTTGATTTTGATCAGTACAAAAATATGGTGGGAGCATTCCATCATCCGCGTCTGGTCTATATGAATATGGCAACCTTAAAGACTCTGGATGACGAGCAGTTTGCATGTGGAATGGGTGAAGTGCTGAAATCCGGTTTGATACGTGATGAGAAGCTTTACATCTGGACGATCAATCATATGGAAGAAATTGAGGAGAGAATTGAACCGGTATTAGCGAAGATGATTCAGAAATGCTGTGATATTAAGCGTATCGTAGTGGAAAACGATCCCAACGAAAAAGGGGAACGCGCTGTACTGAATCTGGGGCATACTATTGGACATGCAATCGAAAAACTGAAAAATTTTGAGATGCTCCACGGTCAGTGTGTTGCGCTTGGAACTGTAGCTGCTGCATACATTTCTTTCAAGAGAGGTTATCTGTCCACAGAAGAGTTTTATGAAGTTCGTGATATGAATGTCGGTTTTCAGCTTCCAATTTATGTAGACGGCCTGTCCTCTGAGGAGATTCTGTCTGCGACGAAGTCAGATAAGAAAATGGAACAGGGCAATATTAAATTTATACTTCTGGAATCTATCGGTCATGCAGTGATTGATCGAAGTGTTACCGATGAAGAAATGCTCGAAGCGATTAACTTTATCAATGGAGATTTGATCAATGAACAGTAAATATATGCATCTGAAAGCCGCGGTTTGCTCGCTTGCTGCAACGATGCTTCTGTTTCTTGCAGATCAGTATACTAAATTACTGGCAGTACGTTATTTGAAGGATCAGGCATCGGTTGTTCTGATCCCAGGCGTGTTGGAATTGAAGTACCTGGAAAACAGGGGAGCAGCTTTTGGAATTCTTCAAAATCAATATTGGCTTTTTGCCGTATTGACAATTATATATCTCGCTGTGGTTCTTTATGTATTCTTAAAGCTGCCAAAGACTGGATACTATGTTCCGGTTCTGGTTGTTCTTGTAATGCTGACAGCCGGAGCACTTGGGAATTTTTATGATCGTTTTACAAACCATTATGTAGTAGACTTTATTTACTTTTCCCTGATTGATTTCCCGATTTTTAACGTGGCTGATATCTATGTGGTTGTCTCTGTCTTGCTGTTTCTTCTCCTTTATCTGTTTCACTATAAAGAAGAGGATTTTTCTTTCCTGTTTCATGAAAAGCAAAGTGCAGGTAATTCCAGGAAAAAGGAGTGAATTTCTATGGAGGAATCCATTGGTCTGACTGTTTCACCAGAGATGGAAGGCTTGCGAATTGATAAATTCCTTTCCGAAATGCTGAAGGATTATTCACGTTCTTATCTCCAGAAATTACTGCGTGATGAAAAGGTAATGGTAAATCAAAAACCGGTAAAAGCCAGCTTTCGTGTCTCTTCCGGTGAAGAGATATCAGTAATTCTTCCTGAGATGGAAGAATTATCCGTAGAACCGGAAAATATTCCCCTCTCCATTTTGTATGAGGATGATGATCTTCTGGTCATCGACAAACCCAAAGGCATGGTTGTCCATCCGTCTGCAGGTCATGAGTCTGGAACCCTGGTGAATGCAGTACTTTACCACTGCCAGGGAAATCTCTCCGGAATCAATGGTATTTTGCGGCCCGGGATTGTGCATCGGATTGATATGGATACTACCGGCGCACTTGTAATCTGTAAGAATGATTATGCTCACCAGAAACTGGCCGAACAGCTCGAGGTACATTCGATCACCAGAAAGTATCGTGCCATCGTCCACGGAAACCTTCCGGAAGATGACGGGACCATTCAGGGTGCCATTGGACGCCATCCAACGGACCGAAAAAAAATGGCGTTAAATGAGAAAAACGGGAAACCGGCAGTAACCCATTATCATGTGCTCGAACGCTTTGGAGCATACACTTATGTGGAATGTCAGCTGGAAACAGGGAGAACCCACCAGATTCGTGTGCATATGGCAAGCATCCGGCACCCGATTTTGGGAGATCAGGTGTATGGCCCTCAAAAATGTCCTGTGAAAAATCTTCAGGGACAGACGCTGCATGCGATGGTACTGGGATTTATCCATCCGGTAAGTGGAGAGTATATGGAATTTACAGCACCCTTACCGGAATATTTTGAAAAACTTCTGTGCAGATTTCGCGGAAATCACAGTGATACGTCTGTTCTGAATAATGACTGAATTGTCAATAGTTTCAGATTTTTGACTGTACTTTTTGTGAATTGTGTAGTATACTAAATAATAATAAAAGAAAAATTAGTTACATATGCAGTATAGATAAGAGCAGATCTTATACACACAAGTTGCATTGTGACAGAATGGAAAGGAGCGGTATTATGAAGACTATCATAACGATCGGCCGGCAATATGGAAGTGCCGGACATTCCATTGGTAAAATGTTAGCTGATGATCTTGGAATCAAGTATTATGACAAGGAACTTTTGGAGCGTGCAGCAAAAGACAGCGGTCTCTGTCAGGAGTTATTTGAGAATCATGATGAAAAGCCCACAAACAGTTTTTTGTATTCTCTTGTCATGGACAGTTATTCCTTCGGCTATGGTTCTACTATGATGGATATGCCACTGAATCAGAAAGTGTTTCTGGCACAGTTTGATGCGATCAAGAAAATTGCCGAGGATGGCCCGTGTGTTATTGTAGGACGCTGTGCAGATTATGCTCTGGAGGAAAATCCGAATGTGCTCAGCATCTTTATCAAAGCAGATATGCAGGATCGGATTCGCAGAGTTGCCAAAATTTATGACCTGAGTGACAATAAAGCAAAAGAGAAAATTAACAAAACAGACAAACAGCGAGCAAGCTATTATAATTATTATACCAGCAAGCGCTGGGGAGAGGTTGACAGCTACGATCTTTGTCTGAACAGCAGTCTGTTTGGCATTGACGGCACAGTAGATATGATCAAACAGGCAATCGAAGTGAAAGAAGCCGGAATTCGGAAGATTTTTTCTGTATAAATGAGGTACGAAACACAGTCAGGACTGCGGGCACTGATGGAATGCGTATTCCATCAGTGCCCGCAGTTTTTCTGCTATGATCTTTTGCGGGGAATCCGTTCGGGCCATCCGGGAATGTTGCCATTGATCACGGCTGAAAACATACGCTCTTTAACACCTGGATTTTCCCGATTCAGTTTGACAAGCAGTTCCTTGACATACTGGCGTTTCGTATAACCGTCAGCAGGACAGGGACTTTTCTGTACCGGAAGCTGATATTTGTTGCGGAAACCAATCACGTCCGCTTCATCCACAAACATCAGCGGGCGAATAACCGTCAGATCCATTCGGTCAAGATAAGTCCGGGGAGAAAAAGAGTGAAAGCGTCCTTCATAGATAAGTGACATCAGCATGGTTTCAACGACGTCGTCTTTGTGATGCGCATAAGCCACTTTATTGCATCCTCTGGATTTTATTGCTTCATTGAGAGCACCTTTTCTCATTTTCGCACACAGGGAACAGGGATTTGCCTCTTTTCTTTCCTCAAAGATAATCTGACCAATCTGTGTTTTCACGATGGTGTACGGAATCTGCATTTCTTCGCACAAGGCCATAATTGGCCCCAAATCGAAGCCTTCAAACCCCAGGTCTACTGTTATAGCCTCAAGCTCAAAGTGCTTCGGATAAAAGCGTCTGAGACCATTGAGCGCATAAAGAAGTGTCAGAGAATCTTTGCCGCCGGAAATGCCGATCGCAATCCGGTCTCCTTCGTCAATCATCTGATATTCATCTACAGCCTTTCTTGTCAGGCTTAAAAGCTGTTGTAATTTCATAACGGAATGACTCCTTTTCTTTAAAAGCATTCATAATCAATTTATTATAATTGATTAAGCAGTACTTGTAAATCCCTTGTCATAATGGAATTTGTCCGTTATAATCGAAAGGGTTAAGAACTAATTGAAAATCGACGAAAACAGGGAGGACTTCTATGAAATTTGTCATACAGCGTGTGAAAGAGGCCTCTGTCATGGTTGACGGGGAAGTGAAAGGAAAGATTCAGAAAGGCTATCTGGTACTGATTGGGATCGGAAAGGGCGACAATGAACAGATTGCAGATAAATACCTGAAGAAAATGCTGGGACTTCGTATCTTTGACGATGAAAATGGAAAAACCAATCTCTCGTTGGCAGATGTGAATGGTCAGCTTCTGCTGGTATCGCAATTCACACTGTACGCCAACTGTCGTAAGGGAAATAGGCCCAGCTTCACGGATGCTATGGATCCTGTTCGGGCAGAAGAGCTGTACGAATACCTGATAAAAAAAGCAAGGGAACAGGTGCAGGTAGTCGAAACCGGGGTGTTTGGTGCGGAGATGGAAGTGAGCCTTGTGAACCACGGCCCGTTTACAGTTATCTTGGAAACTATATAGTTTACATAAAATAATTATGTAAATTTACTGAGAATACAGGAAGGTGAGGTGTCTGAAATTGTCGCATACACTGCAGCATATGATTTCCCTGGAAGAAAACGGCTGGACTGTTGAACAGGTGCTTTTGCGTTCCATGGGGCTTACCAGACGGGAGATCAGCCGTGGAAAGTTTAGTAAAGATGGAATTTGTTTGAATGGGATTCGCTGCAGAACCAGTGAAACTGTGAGTACCGGGTCGCGTTTGTCATTCCGCTGTTCGGATGATACGAAAAATGAAATACAAATGCCCGTCATTTCAAGCCCGATTCTTTATGAAGACGAGGATGTGATTGTTACAGACAAACCATCAGGTGCGGTCTGTCATCCTTCTCATGGGCATTATTTTGATTCCATCGCAGTACAGTGGGAAGATGATAAATCAGTGGGCGCTTCCTTGTCTCTTCGCTGTATCGGGCGGTTGGATAAGGATACATCCGGACTGCTTTTGCTGGCGAAAAACCGTCTGTCTGCAGCCAGGCTATCACGGCAGCGGGAGAGTGGAGTCTTACAGAAAGAATACACCGCGATTGTTCATGGGAATTTTGAAGCGGAGAAGGAGAAACTGGAGGATTGGATTTGTCTGCCGCTAAGACAGGAAACAGTCAGGATGCAATCAGAAAATAAGAATACCGGCGAAACCATTCTTCTTACGCGCATGGCAATTGGAATTCCCGGAGATGGAATGACGGCAAAAACACACTACCAGGTACTCTGTCAGGATCAGAACTATGCGCTTGTTCGTTTCCGTCTGGAGACGGGAAGAATGCATCAGATTCGTGTTCATATGGCGGCAATTGGTCATCCGCTTTTCGGTGATCCGATTTATGGAACAAAAATGGATGGCGGATACAGGGCAGCTCTTCATGCATCCCGGCTCTGCTTCGATCAGCCAATGACCGGGGAAAGAATCGAAATCAACAGCTTTCGAATGCATATGTTCGATTAAGCTGTATTTATCTATCAGGAGAGAAAAATGGAAGAAAAGAAGGAACATAAACGTCGTGTCCGATATAAAGGCACGCATCCAAGAAACTATAATGAAAAGTATAAGGAATTGAATCCGGAAAAATACAAAGACACGGTCGAAAAAGTGATACAGAAAGGCAGCACACCTGCAGGGATGCATATCCCGATTTGTGTCAGCGAAATACTGGAATTTTTGCAGATTCAACCCGGACAAAACGGACTGGACGCAACCCTTGGATATGGAGGGCATACTGCAAAAATGCTGAAATGTCTGAATGGGAAAGGACACTTGACTGCGCTGGATGTGGATCCGATCGAAATGGAAAAGACGAGAAGACGTCTGACAGATCTTGGTTTTGGAGAAGATCTGCTGACAATCCTACAGAAAAATTTTGCCGATATAGATCAGGTTGCGCGGGAATATGGTCCTTTTGATTTTATCCTTGCGGATCTCGGAGTCTCTTCAATGCAAATTGATAATCCAATGAGAGGTTTTTCCTATAAATTTGATGGTCCGCTGGATCTTCGCCTGAATCCAAAGAGCGGAATTTCAGCTGCTGACCGGTTAAGAGAAATGTCGAGAGAAGAATTTGAAGGTATGCTGATTGAAAATTCGGATGAGCCCTACGCACCAGAGATTGCAAAAACGGTATTTTCAACCCTGAAAAAGGGCGGTAAGATCGAAACAACTTTTGCATTCCGCGAATGCATCGAACGGGCACTGGCTTTTCTTCCGGAAAAAGAGAAGAAGGAGGCAGTCAAAAAGTCCTGCGCCCGTTGTTTTCAGGCACTTCGTATTGATGTCAATAATGAATTTGAAGTACTGGAAGCATTTCTGGAAAAACTTCCGGATGCACTGTCACCAGGAGGACGTGCTGCCATTCTGACATTCCATTCAGGAGAGGACCGCCTTGTAAAAAAATCCTTTAAGGGACTGTATCAAATCGGTATCTACAGTGATTATTCCAAAGAGGTGATTCGTCCTTCCAGAGAGGAATGCATTCAAAACAGCCGTGCCAGCTCTACAAAAATGAGATGGGCAATTAAGACATTCGATTCGGATTAATTGTCCATCTCATCAGATAGTTCTTCCCGAAGACGGACGGCTGTGGCAGCCTTTCGCCGCCTGGCATCATCCATGGCAGCATAATGCCGCTTTGTCGTGTTTACATCCTTGTGGCCGAGCACATCGGCTACAAGGTAGATATCACCGGTTTCCTGATATAAGGTGGTTCCATAAGTACTACGCAGCTTATGCGGAGTTATTTTTTTGGTCGTGGTAATATGATGCGCATACTTTTTCACAAGATTCTCCACGGTCTTGACATTGATCCGTCTTCTTTGGGAGGAATAGAAGAGCGCATGTTCATGACCGGCAAGCGGTGTGATTGTGCTGCGCACTTCCATATATTTTTTCAGGGCATCAGCCACTTCGGAACCGAAATAAACAATCATTTCGTTTCCACCTTTTCGAAAAACTTTAATTCCATTGTTTTTGAAATCCACATCTTCGATATCAAGACCTACGCATTCAGAAACACGAATACCTGTTCCAAGCAGGAGCGTGATAATTGCAATATCCCGTTCTTTTGTTTTTTCATAATAAGCTCTCTGGTGTTGGTTCAGCTGATCGCCGCAGGATTCTACAAAGTCCAGAAGATCAGCCACTTCATTTGGTTCCAGACGAATAATTTCCTTCTCATGGAGTTTCGGCATATCAACCAGAAGCGTAGGATTGGTCTCAATCAGTTCTTTCTTATAATAGTAGGTATAGAAGGTACGAAGAGACGATAGTTTTCGTTTCAGACCTTTTTCACCATTTGTAGTGAATTCGTCATTGGAGCCGACATAAGCCTTCAGATATTCCACATATTCCTCGATATCAAGTGCAGTAACCTGATCCAGCACAGTTATAGGAAGATCTTTCATGGTATAATCGGAAAATGTGGGATTCTCGCTTAACAGAAACTGGAAAAAGATCCGCAGATCATAAGCATATTTGATTCTGGTACTTGTGGATGTGGTAGTGCTGATTCCACGAAAAAAATCAGAAGCAAAAGAGGGGAGCGTCTTTAGAACTTCACGGAGTTTCAGTGTGTTATCCATATCTGTTTTTTCATGGTAAGTTAGTTTCTGACTCATAGCAATTAGCCTTTCTGTTAAAAACACCCGGAAACAGGCAAATCGGGCAGAAAATAATCAATACATAACTATTCGGAAAACGCAGGTTTTTCGAATAGTTAAAGAGAACTTCCCGCCATTCACCGGATATTCCGAATGTTTGAATTCTTACAAATATCTCTGTTTTGATGAATGTTTTGAATCAGCTGATCGATCCTCAGAGTTTTCAAAACATAAATCTGAGAACACCAATGACTTTTCCAAGAATCTGCAGATCCTGCTGAACGATAATCGGATCCATGGAATCATTTTCCGGCTGCAGTCTGAAATAGCCATTTTCCCTGTAAAAAGTCTTGACTGTCGCTGAATCATTTACCATAGCAACAACTTTTTCTCCATTTTGTGCAGTCGACTGTTGTTCTACAAGAACATAATCGCCGTCGAGAATTCCTGCATTGATCATTCTTTCGCCTTTTACTTTCAACATAAAGGTTTCTGCGTTCGGCAAACGATCTACCGGCATGGGAAAATATCCTTCAATGCGTTCCACAGCAAGCAAAGGTTCCCCTGCAGCAACTTTACCGATCAAGGGAACCTGAACTACCTCTGTTTCAGATGCGGTATCCTCGGATGCAATCCCCTGAATTGCACCAATGCGGCCTGTATGAAAGCCTTCATCACAGATCTCAATGGCTCTTGGCTTTGTGGCATCCCGTTTGATATAGCCTTTCCGCTCCAGCGTCTCCAGATGTGCATGTACGGATGACGTGGAACGCAGCGAAACCGCTTCACAGATTTCACGTACGGATGGCGGAAATCCGCGAAGTAAAATCTCCTGTTTCAGATAATCAAGAATTTGTTGTTGTTTTGCAGTTAATTTATCTCCAGCCATATGTTTAACCTCCAAAATTTGAAATAAAGCATCTATTCCTGCTGAACGTTGAAATAGTTATAGAACAGCAGTTTGTTACAATAAATTTACAGAATTCCTTTTAATCCTATTCTCATATATCTTAACATAATCACAATTAGAAATCAAACATATTTTCCCGAAAATTTGTTCGTTTTTCCTGTTGACAAACATTTGTTCTTCTATTATAATGAACATATATTCGAAGAACAAATGTTCTTGCTTCTCTTCCACTATTTCGATCCTTTCAAAGCACGGTACGGGGGTATTTACAAATGAAAAAGACAACAACATCTTTAAGAACAAAAAGAAAAATTCAGAAAAGAAACAACAGAATCAAGGCTGTGGCTGCTCTCCTGTCAATCCTGATCGTCGTATTGCTGATTGTTATCCATTTTACACCACAGGAAACACAAGCTGACAGTGCGCCGAAGGCTCCTACTTATAAGTACTATACAAGTATTCGTGTAGAGCACGGAGATACACTCTGGGATATTGCGAAAGAATACAGGACTGAGGAATATAACAGTATTCAAAGCTATATAGAAGAGGTGAAAACCATGAATCACCTTACTTCTGACAAAATAACAGATGGTATGTATCTGTCCATTCCCTATTATTCGACAGAATACAAAGCCTGAGTGTGGATATGAAAAGAACAGCGGTTCTGCCACAAATGATGATTACCACTCTCTTTTCGTATCTGCCAAAACATAAGCCCGGCGGGAAAAGAACCCTATTCTCCCGCCGGACTTTTTTGAGTATTCTTTTCAAAAGCTGTAACTCATTCTTTTACAGATTAAATTTTCTTCGGATGGCTGTTGCTAGAAAGTCTGCTGTTCCATCCACACCCAGGAAACTGCTGTCAATTAAAATATCTTTGTGATTTTTATCATCTGGTTTGTATCCGGCATATTGCATGTGATAGGAATCTCTTGCTTCATCTACTGCAACGATCATTCTTCTGGCCTCATTGATTTCCATATTCAGATCCTTGACACAATGTTCCACTCTCACTTCGTATGGCGCATAAATATAAATATGTACAGCATTATCCATTTCTGACAGGATAAAGTCAGAACATCTTCCAACAATCACGCAGGTATCTTTTTCCGCCAGAAATCGGATGATATTCTGCTGTGCCTGAAATATCTCATCCTGCTTTGTGCTGGTTCCTTTGCCGAGCGGATACATCATTCTGGAAAATGGATTGACCGTTACTTTCTTTGCAGTTTCTTCTTCCTCATTGACAACAGATATGGGGAGGTTCAGCTTTTTAGCTGCCTGATCAACGATATCCCTGTCATAATATTCAATTCCCAGTTTCTCGGAAATTTTTTTGGCGATGGGCCGTCCAAGACTGCCGAATTGCCTGGTTATTGTAACCACATACTTACTCTTACTCATAGTATGAACTCCTTGTGCATTCTCTTTGCGATGATTCACTAATTAAAACATAACTTGTCACTGGCAGGAAGTCAAGAGAAACTCAGTAAATCAAATGGGAAGAGCAATACCGGCAATACCGAATGCTACGACAGAAATGGAAGCGGCAATCATAACATAGGGCATTTGTGAGAGGGCATGCTCCATATTGTCAATTCCAACGCTGTTTGATGCCAGAACAGTCGCATCGGTATAGAAGCAGGCATGACTGCCAAAGGCACCTCCGGAGATAATTGCAGCCATAGTAAGCACAGGATTTGCACCAAGTGCTTCACACATAGGAATCAAAATAGGAATTACAACCGCACTCATGCCCCAGTTTGATCCGGTTACAAATGCCAGTACAGCAAGCAAAAGGAAAGAAACCGCCGGGAACAAAGAAGCAGTCAGAAAAGGTTTTGCCAGTTCAATCAGATATTCTGTCAGCCCCATTGCGCTGCACACATGTTCCAGAGAAAATGCAGCTACGAGCATAAAGAAGATCGACAGCATATCACCAAAACCACTGACAACAAGGTTAAAGAATTCTTCCATGGATAACAGTTTTGTGGGCACATACATGATCAGGCAAACAACAAGGGAAATAACAACAGCCAGAAGAATATCGCCTGTTGCAACGCCAATTCCTACAAGAATGATCATTGGAACGAGGAAATTCCAAATGTTTCCGTCTTCTTCATAACCTTTTCTGTCATCATGATTATACTTTCTGCTTGCATCGCTGTATACTTTTCCGGTTTCTTCGACACGCTGATATGCTTTTTTCATGGCGCCAAGCTTTGGAAAAATACCCGCAGCAAACAGAGCAACAATGATAAGCGCAATCATCGGATAAAAACAGAATGGAATCGCATGGAGATAGGCATCCATTCCAGATGAAAACTGTGAAGAAATCAAATCCTGTTCGTAAAATAAGCTTGCATAAAAAACAGCCCAGGTAGAGAATGGCAGAAGGACACAAACCGGTGCTCCGGTGGAATCAAGAACGAAAGCCAGGGATTCTCTTGGAAGCTTTCTTTTGTCAAAAACCCCTTTCATACAGACACCAATGGAAAGAACATTCAGGTAGTCATCGACAAAAATCATTATACCCATAATAAATGAAGTGAACAGCGTTCTTTTCTGCGTGGTACATATTTTTGAGATGATTTTTGAGAATCCAAACGTACCTTTGGATGCCTGAAGTAAGGCAATCAGGCTTCCGAACAAACCACATACAAGCCAGAGCCAGACATTGTCCGGATCGCCAACCACATCCTGTACGATCACAAGCCATTCCCCGATGAAATCCTTTCCATAAAGAACAATTGTGCCAAGTACAGAACCGAGAAGTAAAAACTCCGTACATCTTCTCGTTGAGATTGCTCCTACAATAATGATCATAATAATGATGATCGCAATCATTCCATTTGACATATCTACTCCCTTCTTTCTTTTGAATTCAGAAGTAAAACAAAAAGACGAATTCACGGGTAACCCATGAATACGTCTTCGTATCTGCCTTCTTCTGTTTCAGATTTTATTTTTTATATCATAACTTATTTCCTTCTATATCGCAATCCTTAATTACATGACAAATTTACCTAATAATAATTATTTCTTCCCCTATTTGAGTAGAATTGATGTGCACTATTTATACGGAAAGCGCCGATGAGTTTGCATAAAATGATTATGTAAACTCATCGGCGCTTTCTGTATGATATTACTCTTCTTCAATATGTTCCTGACCTTGTGCTATAATTGTACGCACATGGTCATCCGCCAGAGAATAAAACACAGATTTACCATCCCGTCTGCTTTTCACCAGTTTATTTTGCTTCAAAATTCGAAGCTGATGGGAAATTGCAGACTGCGTCATATGGAGAGCCTCCGCAAGATCACATACACAGACCTCCGCTTCAAAGAGTACAAACAGGATCTGGATTCTGGTAGAATCGCCAAATACTTTAAACAGTTCCGCCAAATCATACAGTTCTGTTTCGTCTGGCATTGTATCGTTTACTATTTTGAGAAGATTTTCGTGTATCTCAAAAGAATCACAACAGTCTTCTCTTTCCATCACTTTTTCTGACATAACTCACCTTCCATTCCGGAACAATGGATGAAATGTTCCGAGTGTTCGCTTCCAATAATCCGGGAAAAACTAAAGCTTTTTGACAAACAAAGCCCGGATTGCATTCAAAACTGCAAGTATCATAACACCTACGTCTGCAAAAATAGCTGCCCACATATTGGCAATGCCGACTGCGCCAAGGAGGAGACAGATTATTTTAACACCAATCGCGAAATAAATATTTTCGTAGACGATACGGATACACTTTCTGGAAATTTGGATTGCCTTTGCGATTTTAAGCGGATCATCATCCATAAGGACGATATCTGCAGCTTCAATTGCAGCATCAGATCCAAGCGCGCCCATGGCAATACCGATATCCGCCCGTGACAAAACAGGCGCATCATTAATTCCATCTCCAACGAAAGCAAGTTTTTCTTTCTCAGATTTTGAGGCAAGAAGTTCTTCCACTTTGGCGACTTTATCGCCTGGAAGCAATTCACTGTATACTTCCTGAATTTGCAGTTCTTTTGCGGCCTGGTTTGCAGCCATTTTAGAATCACCAGTAAGCATGACGATTCTTCGCACACCGCATTTCCTGAGTCTGGAAACGGCATCAGCTGCATGCGGTTTTAAAAGATCTGTGATCAGAATATGTCCTGCATAGGAACCGTCTATTGCGATATGAACTACAGTTCCGGCATGGTGACATTCTACATAATCAATACCCAGCCGCGTCATCAGCTTCGCATTGCCGGCTGCTACAGAAACACCATCAACCTTTGCGGTAATTCCATTTCCGCTGATTTCCTCGACATCCGTGACCCGACTGCGATCCAACGGCTTTCCGTAGGCACGCTGCAGACTTTTACTGATCGGATGCGAAGAGGCACTTTCAGCAAGCGCTGCATATTCCAGAAGTTTTTCAGCTTCCATTTTGCTGTGATGAATACCGTTTACTTCAAAAACGCCCTGGGTCATGGTACCGGTCTTGTCAAACACTACCACTTTGGTTTGAGACAAAGTCTCAAGATAATTTGAGCCTTTGATCAGAATTCCTTCTTTGCTTGCTCCTCCGATTCCGGCAAAGAAGCTCAGTGGAATGCTGATTACCAGGGCACAGGGGCAGCTGATTACCAGGAATGTCAATGCACGGTAAATCCAGGTTCCAAAAGCAGGATCACTGTCAAGAAAAATCATTCGGATCATCGGAGGAAGAATGGCCAGTGCCAAAGCACTGTAGCAGACTGCTGGTGTATAGTATCTGGCAAATTTGGAGATAAAGTTTTCGGATTTGGATTTCTTGGAACTGGAATTTTCTACCAGATCAAGTATTTTGGATACGGTAGATTCCCCAAATTCTTTAGTCGTCTGCATTCGAATCAGTCCTGACATATTAATGCATCCGCTGATGATTTCATCTCCAACAGAGACATCCCTTGGCAGGCTTTCCCCTGTCAGAGCACTTGTATTCAATGTCGTTGATCCTTCAACAATCACGCCATCAATGGGTACTTTTTCGCCCGGCTGTACAACAATCACGGAACCTGCTGCAACTTCGTCCGGATCTACCTTTTCCAGCGATCCATTTCGCTCAATGTTTGCATAATCCGGGCGAATGTCCATCAGTTCACTGATATTCTTTCTGCTTCTGCCCACTGCATAGCTCTGAAAAAGCTCACCGATCTGATAGAACAGCATCACCGCTACGCCTTCTTTGTAATCACCTAACAGAATAGCTCCAATGGTCGCAACCGACATCAGAAAATTTTCATCAAAAACCTGTTTATTGCGGATGCCTTTCCATGACTTTTTCAGAATGTCATATCCGATTGTCAGATAAGGAATCAGAAATAATACAAACTGCAGTGTTCCTCTCAGAGGCAGCAAAGACAGCGGGATGATCAAAGCTACCGTAATCAGAATCCGAATCAGCATTTTCTTCTGCTTTTTATTCATATTATTCTCCGTTCTGCTGCTTCGTACAGGCAGCATGCTTCTTATATTTGATTCCTGTTGTATGGTTCATTCATATCAGAAATAAATCTCGCAGTCATCTTCCACTTTTTTACAATTCTTAAGAACTTCTTTCATGACTGCCTTTGGATCCTGTCCCTCTTCAAATACCACAATCATCTTTAGCGTCATAAAATTCACTGTAGCATCTTTGACACCAGCGGTACGCTTTGCTGCTTCTTCCATTTTGTTAGCACAGTTTGCACAGTCTACTTCGATCTTATACGTTTTCTTCATGGTATACCTCTCCTTCGAAAAGAAAAATGTTTTTCACATGAACACATATTCATATGTTTGCTATTATTATACCATGAGAATCCGTCTTGTCAATCCCCTCGTTTCTTCTTTATGGATTTCTTTTCTACATCGACAAAGTAGGCATGCCCCTTACGGTACATGCCTACGCAGCCATTAATCTCTGGAGCACTTTTCCGCATCAATCGCCAATGTTACCATCAGCGCATAAAGTGCGTCTGTATCGCGGTTCACATCAATCGTATAAGTATCTGTCCAGTTCCACAGCTCTTTGCTGATGACGGCAATCTTGCAGCCGCTGCGATCTGTAATAGAATAGTCCCACTCCATGAAGTTTCCTGAGACATCCCATCCGTTAAAGTCCAGTGTGTAAGATGGACGGAAAAAAGTCAGTTCTTTGGAAAGACTTCCAATACATTTCCCATTTACAAATAGTTCAAACCTGGGGAGAAAAGTCAGCACAACTTCTTTTACCGTACCTACATGTCTTCCGGTACGATCCAGTATACGAAGCTTGTGTCCCCAGCTCAACTGCCCTTCTACTGTGAAAACAGTATTTCCATACTCATCGTAGATATCATAGCTGTCAAACCAGGAAAAAAAGCGCTGTTTAAATAACAGTTTCATGCAGAGTCTCCTTTGTCGCCGGAAGATTAGTCGATTTCAATCAGCTGATACTCTCTTGTACCATAGCCGAGTGCAGCAGCAGCTTCAATGGTATGGATACCGTTTCTGCTCTCAATCCGTTCGAGCAGGTGCGGTTTTCCCGGATCCTGGCAGGCATAGACAAGATCGATACAAGCCTGGTCAATCGCAATCGGATCATCGGATACCAGAATTCCGATATCTGCGACACACGGGTCTTCTGCTACCGCGCAGCAGTCACAATCCACACTCATATTCTTCATCACATTGACATACAGCAGGTTTCCTTTGAAATACTCAATGACTGCTCCGGCTGCATCCGCCATGGATTCCAGGAAAGAGTCATGATCTGATGTCCAGATGTTTTCAGGAACGCCTGCACCATGAATATACGCTTTTCCAAAAGATGAAGCAACACCGATGGAAAGCTGCTTTAAAGCTCCACCATAACCTCCCATGGGATGTCCTTTGAAATGAGAGAGGACCAGCATGGAATCATAGTTTTGGATAGCTTTTCCAACGAAGTCCCTCTGAATTACTTTTCCGAGCGGATACAAAAGTTCAAAATCGGGACCTTCCGCATCCAGAATATCCACATTAAAATTCCTGCTCCACCCGTGTTCTTCCATCAGCTGTCTGTGCTGACTGGTCGTATTTCGCGCGCCCTGGTAAGCTGTATTACACTCTACAACAGTTCCTTTCGTTTTATCAATTACCGGTTTCCAGAAATCCGGTCCCAGAAAGTTCTGGTTTCCTTTTTCTCCGGAATGAAGCTTTACCGCAATTCTGCCTGGCAGTACTTTACCGGAACGATTGTAGAGTTCCAGTACTTTTTCCGGTGTGATGGTTCTTGAAAAATAAACAGTTGCACTCATTGATTTACCTCCTCCTCTTTTTCCAGCACCAGATCCGGTTCCATGGTCGGATTGCAGGGACGTCCTTCGTGGATTCGTTCCGTTCCGGCTGCCACCGCAGTTTCATAATACCATACTTTATAGTCCAATTCCTTGAGATTATACTGAAGGAATCGAATCTGTTCCTCCAGTGATTCCTTCTGCCTCAATATAATTTCCTGCCGCTCTTTCAGGCTTTCATCTCCTGTCTGACACAACTCTATATACCGCCGGATTTCTTTCAGCGGCATTCCGGTATTTTTCAGACAATTCAAGATGCGAAGCCATGAAAAGTCAGAATCTTTGAACACACGTCTTCCGTTAACACGATCAACGAACGGAAGAAGTCCTTCTTTATCATAAAAGCGCAGCGTGTGTACGGAAACTCCCATTTTTTCGGCTACCTCTGATATGGTGTAAGTCATCCAATCACCTCCCGAACCAATTGCATTTTCAGTGTTCACTGCTTATTCAGTATAAGACCTAGAGCTTACTCTAAGTCAAGTATCCCCGGAAAAAATTCTAAAATTTGCCAGGATGCAGCAAAAGCGGCCACGAAAAGTCAGATGCTTCGTGTGCCGCTTTTGATCCTGATTCCTTATTTTTCTAACAGTTTCTTACCTGTGAGCATCTCATAACTCTGGAGATACTTTTCGATCGATTTGTCCACAATTTCCTGTGGCAGTGTCCAGTCGTTATCCGGGTTTGCTTTCAGCCAGTCACGCGCAAACTGCTTGTCGAAGGAGGGCTGTCCGTGACCAGGTTCATAACCTTCTGCAGGCCAGAAACGGGAGCTGTCCGGTGTCAGCATCTCATCTCCGATCACAATATTTCCCTGTTCATCCAAACCAAATTCAAACTTGGTATCCGCAATAATGATTCCCTTACTAAGTGCATATTCAGCACATTTTTTATACAGAGCGATCGTATAGTCACGCAGTTTCTCTGCATATTCTTTTCCCTTGCCTGGATAATACTTCTCAAGATGATCAATACTCTGCTCAAAAGAAATGTTTTCATCGTGATCACCAATCTCAGCCTTTGTAGAAGGCGTGTAGATCGGTTCCGGCAATTTATCGGACTCCTGTAAACCTTCCGGAAGTTCAATTCCGCAGACTTTACCGGTCTTCTGATAGCTTGCCCATCCGCTTCCGGTGATATATCCGCGAACAATACACTCCAGCGGAAGCATCTGCAGCTTGCGGCACATCATACTGTTTCCGTCGAATTTCTCCTGCTGGAAATATTCCGGCATATCTTTTACATCAACAGAAATCATGTGATTCGGAAGGATATCCTCTGTCAGGTCAAACCAGAACTTTGACATCTGAGTCAAAACAGTTCCTTTTTTCGTTACTACATTGTTCAGGATCACATCAAAGCAGCTGATCCGGTCTGTTGCTACCATAATCAGGCTGTCGCCATTGTCGTAGATTTCGCGGACTTTGCCTTCTTTGATCGGTTTTAATTCCTTCATGATATACACCTCATCTTTTTATGTAATGGTAAATAGATCACTATAAACCTACCACTAATCCTACTGCGTCGTCAAGAGAAAGTTTACACAATCGTTCCCGTTCAGACGGCAACGAGTTACTGTTCAGAAGTCACACGAAACAGCTGTGCAGAAAAGAGATCTCGACGCAGACGCGCGCTCCTCCTTTCGGCAGATGGTCACATTACCTGCGAAACAGATTCCGGAACATGCGGAAGATTCTTTTTATCATAGATGGATATGCAAGGTAGTATACCATCAGTGTAATCAGAACCGATAAGATAAAAACAGGAATCGCATAGAGGATCCAGATGAGGTAATTTTTTGCATGAACCGGAAAACAGGTATTCACAATCGTTGTAATAAGTAAAACACTCAGGACGCAAAGCAGCAGTCCCTTTGCAAATTTCCGGATAGGACGATAGAGGATATGCTTTGAAAGATAATATACGTGATGGAATGTGCGTACCAGCATCGCTGTGAGCGTTCCAATGGCTACGCCGACAATTCCGAACTGATATACCAGGATAACAGAGAGTACGATATTAACAGATGCTTCCAGGTAACAGATGCGGTTTGTCTGTCTGAAATGTCCTGCGGAGAGGATCACGGTACTGTAGGGGTTTCTCATGCAATAAGCAGCCTCGGCCAGTACCAGCAGAGCAGCAAACAACGGCCTTTCGTAATTCACATCCGTGACACCCGCCGTATAAATCTGAACGAAAGGAAGCAGCATGATACCGGTTGTGGTAAAGAAGATTGTGATCAGCATGAAATTGAGTGTCTCATAAAGATCGAAAGTATCTTTCAATTTCTCATCTTCTTCGTTGGCAATCAGATTTCCAATGGAGGCATAGATACCGTTTGTAAAGGAGTTTACCACGCTGACAATGCCATAGATGACACTGTGATAAACCGAATATACAGAGACAATTTTCACGTTCGCAAACAAGGTCAGAACCGTTACGTCTGTATTTGCATGTATTACATATGCAATGTGCTGGCCCAGTCCGTCCCACTTTTGTTTGATGGTGTTCTCATCCGGTTCCACAGATCTGTCAATCTGATAATGGCTTTTCACATAATAATTATAAAAAAGGGGGCGTAATACATAAACAGTGGCAGAAATTAATTTGAGCAGGTGGATTTCCACATTAAGAGAAACACAGATCAGCACAATCACCGTGTTCAGGATCAGGGTCACGACCTGTACAAGGGAAGTCAGATACAGCTTCTGGTCGGACTGAATCACCAGCTGATAGGTTAATCCAAAATAATACTGTGCAAAAGTACTGATACTGATTATAATGACCAGTGAAAAGGAATAAAACCAGGAAAACTGGTCCGATACAACAAACGGGAAAAAGACTGCGACTAATGCGATATAGACAAGAAAGATTCTGGCAATTGTTCGAAAGTATCGTTCTGTCGCAACGACAACGCAGCTTAAGGCATGGTTATCCTTCCTGGCCAGGGGCTTATAGAGTGCAGAATTTACTACCGCGCCGACACCTGCTTCCAGAAATGTAATATAACTTAAAAACTGTGAGATTGAGGAAATGGTCCCATTGACGGACGATCCATAATGACCGATGATCAGCCTGGGAACAATTAATCCGCAGATCGCAGCGACCAACTGTTGGAGGAGGCCAAAAAGGGTGTTATAAAATGTCAGTTTTTTTCTGCTTCTCATAATAATCTTTCACTCTCATTCCTTCGTGTTTATGATTACGGCTTTCCGGTTTCCCTGTACCTCAAACTGGTCTGCAATCCCGCAGGTTATATAAAGAGTACCATCCGTTGTCTCAAGGATCGCATCAAACTCGCTGCTGTGCTCCTGCCAATAGCTGACTGCACGATCTTTCCCCATCACGAACAGTGCAGTCGAAAGGCCGTCTGAGAGAATGCCTTCCCCGCTGACGATTGTGACGGAGATCAGCCCGCTGTTCGCAGGATATCCGGTGGCCGGATCGAGAATATGATGGTAACGGTTGCCGTTCTGCTCGAAATAGCGTTCGTATCCTCCGGAGGTAATCACAGCACAGTCGGATACTTTTAGAATACCAAGGTAATCCTCATCGTTTTCCGGACTGCGAATTGCCACATTCCAGTCACTGCCGTCCACTTTCGAGCCCAGTACCTGTACATTTCCGCCCAGATTCACAAGACCGCTTGTCACGCCAAGAGATCGGTATAATTCCATAATCCGGTCAGAGGTATAGCCTTTTGCAATCCCCCCAAAATCAATCTTCATACCCTCTGCTCCGAAAGAAAGAGTTCTTTGTTCACTGTCATAATGAAGTAATGCGGCATCGGTAATGAGAAGCAGTTCCCGGATGGTACGGCTGTCCGGAACCTGATAATTTCCATCTGTAAATCCCCATGCCTCCATAAGCGGATAGATTGCGATATCAAAAGCACCTTCTGTGTTCTCGTAAAGCGCAAGGGAACGTTCTGTCAGAATGGCCGTATCTTCCGAAAGAACTCCTCCACCCTCACAATTCACTTTATAAACCTCACTGGTTTCCTCTCCCGCAGAAAGCAGCCGATCCAGACGTGTGATTTCCTGCTCTGCTTTCTCGACGGCTTGCCGAGCCTGATCGCCGTAAGCTGTTACTGTCATATAAGTATCCATCGCAAAAATGTCACGGCTTTCTTTGGCATCGGATGACATCTTTTCCTTTTCAGGTTCTGATTCTGCAGCAGTGGACAAGGAACATCCGGCCAAAAGGAAAAGCATACAGAATACAAAAATGATCTGAATTCTTTTTCTCATAATTACACTCCGTCTGAAACAATTAATGACTATCTTATCATTATTCCAGGTAAAATGCAACCTTTCCTTTCACCGGCGGTGAATGCCACAGCAAAGCAGCAGTTACAGTTCAGCCAGGTAGCAAATGAAGAGAAACCAAAACAGGCCAGTCAGGAAAAAACTGGCCTCCCTTCATGTAGCTCCACAATACTCTGGAAGATTTTTTTGCCTCTTCGTTTCACGGTCTCTATGAAACTCATGAT
>JALEOU010000003.1 GCA_022766945.1 Fusicatenibacter sp.
TGATTTCGAAGCAAGACTACCGAAATATCTGCGTAACGCACTCCATCCAGAGGCTGTAGCGGCATAAATCGCTATTTTGTTAGCTGAAGTATTGAATTTTCAAGGTGCAAAGCCCATTTTAGGTATGGGAAGTCTTAGTAAAATAATTTTTATAATCTCTTTACTGTTTCTTAATAAGCCCTGCTCTTCCAAAATTTATTTAATCAGCCTTGGGCTTATTAAATAATCAGTAGCACTTCTTACACGGCCGCAATCCTCTTCTTAACGCTTCCGATAAAGTAACCGGAAAATAAGTTCCATTGCCACACTTATGCGTATGATAGCATTCACCTGTTTTTGTAATAAGGACTGTTTCACCACCAGAACTGTCTGACTCGCTGACCTTTTCCTGTTGAACTGCTTTCAACACAACTGTGATGATCTGGCTCGCAGCGTTTCCGCTACTGTCAACAACTCTGCATGAGACTGTATAGCTTCCCGGTGTATTATAGTCCACACCCGAATCATCAACTGTGATATTTTTGGAAACATCGCCATCAATGGCATCTGTTGCTGAAATGCCGGAAAGGTAATCCGGTTTACTGTCTCCCACTGTCAGTGTGAAGGAGCTTTTCTGTAATGATATTACCGGAGGTGTGGAGTCTTTAATAATAACCGGTATTTCTTTTCGGCAGGTATTTCCTGCTGCGTCCGATACCTGGTAGACGACTGCATACTCTCCAACAACGCCATAGCTGATATTTACAGCATCGAGAGAAATCGCACTCGTGATGTCGCCGTCTATTTCGTCTGTCGCTGTCACTCCTTCCAGATAATCAGGGGCATTATCACTTTCTGATAATACATACTCTGTCTTCAATCCGACTATATCCGGCGAAGTTCTATCTATCACATCGACAGTTACATTTCCGGTAACAGAATTGCCATATTCATCTTTCAGGCGGAATGTCAGAAGATATGTTCCCAAATCCCTGAATCGGACAGAACTTTGGTCGTTGCCAAGGATATAAGCGTCTGGTGAGACTTCCGTTTGATCAATATTTTTTATTTCTTCAATGCATGCTGATATCTCAGATTTGTCTTCTGCCTGTATACAGATAGAATCCTCTGATGAAATTGCATTCAGACACAGGGCTGTTTCCTGATTATACCCGATTTGTATATCAGTAGGAAAGGGCAGGAGTTCCGGCGCTTTTTTGTCCTGGACCTCAACAAGAACTTTTCCCTTACCTTCGTTCCCCGCTTCATCCTTTGCTGATAATTCAATCTCGTAACTGCCTACGTCCTCAAAAATTATAAACTGATCATCATAGTCAATCGTGAGACCTGCCTGATTTTCGGTAAGGATCGCAGTCTCTAAATTATCGGAACAATTATCCTTGATATTCGCAAGCTCCGGCACAGTCAGCTTTGTTCCGTATTCTACCGTTTGATTCATGCCTGTAATTTCAGGCGGCTGATAATCTCCTGTAATCAATGACAGGCCTGTAAAAACCAAAATCACAGCAAGCATTCCGTATAGAATTCGTTTCAAATGCGACGTTTTCTCTGGTGTTTTCTTTTTCCTCTTCATCTGGTTACTCCGTTCTTCCTCATGAAAAATATTGGTTCTTTGCAGGTTCTACTTTTGGAACTCTTTTTGCAACCCTTTTTGCTGCCCTTTTTGTTGCCCTTTTTGCTGCCCAGCGAGTATAAAATGATTATTTTGCTGCCCAGGGGTTATAAAATGTTCTTTTCCATTTTTTCAGAAATATTTCAGAAACATTTTAGAAGCATTTTAGGTGCCCTGGGACTATTAATAAAATTTGAGCCCAGGGACTATTAAAATTCTACCAGATTCGCCGCGAAATGACTGTTCGGTCTATTGAATTTGTTTTCTGTTCATCGAACACTTTCTGCCTGTATCTTTATGGCGAAATCAACCGCATTTTCCAGGTCTTCCTCATCCGGGTGGATACTTCCCATTTCAAACATTTGCCGCAGCTCTCTTTCTTTGCTCGGCATCTGGCTGATCATGATTTTTCTTCTGTCGGACTCTACGTTTCCCTGACACAGGTACATGCCCAGGTATTCTCCCGCATCCGGCAGCCAGACTTCCAGATTTTTTGCCAGTTTTTCTTTGTACTGGTCTGTCGGTGTATAGCCGCAGGTTACAAACAACGCATATTTTTTGCCTGCGATCTGCTCCAATACATCTGTGATATCCATACTGCAGGAATATCCATGGATTCCAAAACCAATCAGATAGACATCCGCATCAGGTATCTCCTGATCGATATCAATATCGACCATTTCTTTCTCCGCTGTACTGATCGCGCCGTAAATCTGTTCTGCGACCCGCTGTGTATTCCCGCTTTTCGACTGGTAAATTACTGCATACTTCATAATATTCTCCATTTCGTATCAAACCAAAAGAGAGCAAAAGGGAAGATGTTCCTGCCGTCTCCCCTTTTTTCTGCTCCCTTTTTGCTTCTCTTCTGTGATTTGGTTTTCACTGCTCCTGTTGGTATGATTCCGCTGTCTGCGGAGTCATCGCTCCTTTAATACATTTCCGGCTGTGGCTGCGGCGCCGGTGTTTCTTCCCTGATATCAGCGACTGCTGCCTCTGTGGTAAGCAGTGTTGCTGCAACACTTACTGCATTTGTCAATGCATTTTTTGTTACTTTGACAGGATCAATGATGCCCTGTTTCATCATATCCACAAACGTTTCTGATTCTGCGTCGAATCCCACACCAGGCGCGCTATTCTTTACCTGTTCCACAATGACAGGACCTTCCAGCCCGGCATTATCTGCAATCGTATAGAGGGGGGCTTCCAGTGCCTTTGCAACAATTCTGGCTCCTGTCTTCTCGTCACCTTCCAGATTCTCTGAAAGTTCTTCGATCTTTTTTTGCGCATGGATATAAGCAGATCCTCCGCCACAGATAATTCCTTCCGATACGGCTGCTTTCGTTGCATTCATAGCATCTTCCATCCGGTATTTTGCTTCTTTCATCTCAGTTTCTGTCGCTGCGCCAACACGGATCACCGCAACGCCTCCGCCCATTTTGGCAATGCGGTCCATCAGTTTGTTTTTATCCATATCTGATGTTGTATCAGCCAACTGTCTCTTCATGTTTACAATGCGGGCATTAATGTCTTCTTTATTTCCGGCTCCATCTACGATCGTGGTACTGTCTTTCGTGACTCTGACAGATTTTGCACGGCCGAGCATCTCCATTGTGGTATCCTTTAATTCAAAGCCAAGGTCTTCCATAACGACCTGACCGCCGGTAAGCGCTGCGATGTCCTGGAGCATTGCCTTTCTGCTGTCGCCATATCCAGGTGCTTTGACAGCAACAACTTTCAATGTTCCTCTCAGCCGGTTGACAAGCAGTGTTGTCAGCGCTTCCCCTTCCACATCATCCGCAATAATCAGGAGTTCCTTTCTCTCTCTCATTACATTTTCCAGAATCGGCAGGATATCCTGAATATTGGAAATCTTCTTATCTGTCAAAAGGATATAAGGATCCTCCATGTTGGCAATCATTTTTTCCTTATCATCGCACATGTATCCGGAGAGGTATCCATTTTCAAACTGCATGCCTTCGACTACATCAATCTCTGTCTTCATGGTCCTGGATTCTTCAATGGTAATGACACCATTCTCGCCGACTTTTTCCATTGCGTCTGCAATCATTTCGCCGACTTCTTCATTTCCTGCGGAAATAGCAGCTACTTTTGCAATGTGTTCTTTTCCTGTTACCGGCTGACTCATTACTTCAATCGCCTGAACAGCCGCATCCGATGCCTTTTTCATTCCTTTTCTTAAGATGATCGGATTTGCTCCTGCAGCAATGTTCTTCATGCCCTCTTTCACAAGTGCCTGTGCAAGAACAATGGCTGTTGTCGTACCATCTCCAGCAATATCATTTGTCTTGGTAGCAACTTCTTTTACCAGCTGGGCGCCCATATTTTCGAAACGGTCTTCCATCTCGATCTCTTTTGCAATGGTCACACCATCGTTTGTAATTAACGGTGTGCCATAAGATTTATCCAATACCACATTTCTTCCTTTGGGCCCCAAAGTAACTTTTACCGTGTCTGCCAGTCTGTCAACGCCCGTTTTCATTTTTTCCCGTACATCGATATCAAAACTTATTTCTTTTTCCATGATAAAACCCTTCTTTCTTCTGCTACTTTTGCTTATTCTACAATTGCCAGAATGTCATCCTGGTTCACAATCTGAAATTCTTCATCGTCAATCTTTACTTCTGTACCACTGTACTCAGAAACAATGACCTTGTCCCCTTCTTTTACCTGCATCGCAATATTCTGTCCATCTTTGCATTTTCCCGGTCCAACTGCGACTACTACCGCCTCCTGTGGTTTTTCTTTTGCACTGTCCGGCAGAATGATTCCTGATTCTGTCTTTTCTTCTGCATCCTGATACTGAAGAACTACTCTGTCACCCAATGGTTTTAATTTCATATGAATAACCTGCCTTTCTTTTTTGTTAGCACTCTTTTTAGATGAGTGCCATTTTGATCCGCAAAAAAAAACGTTTCTTTCGAAACTCCATTTTCTTTGTTATTAAATTATTTATTTTTAAAGTATTATAGCACCAGAACTCTTCTTGTCAATATCTTTTTCAAAAAAATACAAAGCACAAGATTCTGTGCTCTGCATTTTAATGATCCAGGATCAATTCCTCTATATTCTTCCTGATTTTTTCGGATACTTCGCGGTACACCTTAAATTTCTCTTCCGACACGCCCTTTAAAATCTTCTCATTCATGGCTTCTCTTCTCTTGGTCATCTCGACTACCAGTTCGCGGGCGTGATCCGATATCTCATAGTGTATATATCTCCGGTCGTTCTGATCCGGTATCGCAATAATATAATTTCGTCTGCAAAGATTCTCGACCGCCTGCGAAATATGTCCGCGGTTCATCATCAGCTGACGATGAATATCTGTTGAGGTATTGTGTGTTCCGCATTTCGAGAGGAAATATAAGATCTCCAGTTCTGCTCTTTTCATATCATATTTCTGCCGCAGCTCAACACTTTGCTCTTCCAACAGTTTTTTAAACTGTCCGCCCTGCAGCAGGACATCAATCTGTGTCTCCATTTTGTTCCACTTCTTTCCATATTTTATCTATTCCATGCACCGGGCCACTGTACACACTGCTGCTGATACATACATCAGCTGTATACACACGCTCTCATGCACATATCCTCGGTATATCCGGGCCCGGCACAACATTACTCAACCGGATAATCCTTCGGATCCACCGTTTTAATCCACTGAATCATCGGCAGCGGGACATGACAGTACCCTGTGGGATTCTTATCCAGATATTTCTGGTGATATTCCTCCGCCGGCCAAAACTTCTCCAGAGGACAGGTCTCCATGGTCAGCGCTTTCTCTGATGTTTTTTCCAGTTTCTCCCTCGATGCCAAAACCACTTTTTCGTCTTCCTCACTGGTATAATACACGCCATTGCGATACTGATATCCCGTTTCCTCACCCTCCGGAAGTCCGGCTGCAGGATCAATAATTTTGTAAAACAGTTGCAGAAGAACCGGGAGTGCGATGGCCTCGGGGGCATATTCTACACGAACCGTCTCCGCATAGCCGGTATCCTCATGCAGTACTTGCTCATATGTTGGCGCTTCCGTTTTTCCATTTGCAAAACCAACCGTTGTCTTTGTTACTCCTTTCACACTGGACATGTATTTTTCCACACCCCAGTAACAGCCTCCGGCCAGATAAATTACCTTTGTTTCCATGATGGATAGTCTCCTTCGCTTTATTAGTCAAACCCCAGCTGACTTATCCCGAACCAGCACCCCGGACAATCAGCTGAAAATCCTTTTTCTTTTCTCTATCTTCGTGTTGTCCGCACGTATCCTATTCATTTCGATTCCCTGCCTCTATCCATACCTCAGGCATCAGCAGTCAAGAGAAAAGAAAATTTACTCTGCTTTCTATTATAGCCTGTTCCTTCCGGTGATTCAAGCATAAGCCTTGCCATTTGGGACACAGCTTTCAGATACTTCGTTACTGTTCAGACAACAACGAACGCTGTCCTGAAATCAGATCTTAACGCAGACTCGCTTATTCTCCTTCAAAATGCAGCGGTACGAAATTCGCCGGGCTTTGAAGAAGCCCAGCTCATTAAGGATCGGCGTTTCTCAAAGCTCTTTTTACGAGATGCTGTTTTGCACAGCTGTTCCGTGTGACCTCTGAACAGTAACGATACTTCCAGTATTACTCTTTCCACATGACTGCCCGCTATCACGGCAACTCTCTATCATCCTCACCCATATCCTTCTGTATCATTTTCTCTTCTTCCTCATGGGATACTGCCGCTTCAACAAAAATCCGGTATCCTTCTGTCTGGTTTCCCTCAAAATAACTCAAAAGCTCCCGGATATCCAACAATTGGTTCTTCTGGCGTGAAAAAAAACTCCTGTAGCTGCTGTACGGGTAATCCAAAGGATTCTGGACCATGAAAGCTCTCACAGGATTCAGGTGAATGTATCTGCTTACCTCAAGAAAATATCTCTCATCTTCAATCAGGCGCGACACATAACGGGAATCAAATACATGCCCTTTTGTCCCATATTTCCGATTGAAATACATCGCATAATTCTGCATCAGGTACCCCATAACGATCCAGATTTCAATCTGCAAAGTTGTGATCAGCATATGAAAATGTGTTGTCATCAGGCAATAGCTATGAATAATAAACGGATATTTTTCCATCGTTTTACGGAGGATAAGGAAAAAAACCTCATAGTCTTCCTCGCATTGATAAAGCGGCGAACTTCTCACCCCTCTTGCCATCACATGATATTTTGCATTTTCATACCATATTCTTAACCTGCTGATAGTTCTTTTCTCCTTTTATAGAATTTCTTCGTTTATACGTATTTTTTATTTAAAAGCGAGGTGTCCGCTGCTGATTGCACCTGCTGTTATTTTATGCTTCTTTCTTTTCTTCTTTTTTCATCCGTTCCTGATTCCGGTTCAGTTCTTCCAATGCAGTAAGATATCCCAGCAGCTACTTTTTCAGCCCGTGATTAAGACCCTGGTAAGTCTCGATCAAAATCCCCAACTCCGTTTCTTTTGAGATCACATAAGTTTTGTTATCCCTGCTTCGCTCTCCGATCTGCTCCGCTCCAGACAGAAGATCATATGGAGAAACTTCCAGCACTTCACTGATGATCAGAATCCTGTCCGAAACAGGATTCGTCCTTTTCCTCTTCCAGTCACTTATGGTACTCTCAGCTATCCCGGTCTTCTGAGAAAACTCCTTCTGGCTCATCCTACGTTCCTTCAACAATTCAAAGATGCGATCGCTTATCGTTTCCATGGCTTCTCTTCCTCGCCGCTTCCTCTTTTAACTTAAGAAATATTTTATCCCACTTTAGTTAATTTGTAAATACGGATTTCTTTGTTTATAAAAACTTTAGAGCCCCTGGGCTTCCAAAAAGAAGTTAAGAGTCCCTGGGCTTCTAAAATTGTGTTTTGAGAAAACCGGCAGCTGTTTCGCTACCGGTTACTGTCAAAACTTAATATAAAATTCCTGAATATTTTCCATCCTCCAGATGCATCCAGCACTCATTGATATGTGTGGATTCCATCATCTGCAGGACGAACTCCATTCCTGTAGCAAGTTCTTTCTCTTTGAATTCTTCCATCGGAATCCAGTAAACACTTCCCTCTTCAGAACTATGTAATGTTCCTGAATACTGATTCGTTTTATACAGAAATATCACATGATGGATCCCGGATTTATTCCAATGATACACACCACAGAGCAGAGGATTCTCAATCGTAAGCCCAGTCTCTTCTCTTATTTCCCGAATGACAGCATCTGTAAAAGTTTCTCCTTTTTCCACATGTCCACCCGGAAATGTCGTTCCGGTGTAACTGTCATTTACCTTATCCAGTGCAAGTACATTTCCATTGCCATCCTTCACCATACACATATTCATGAAACAGACAGTTTCCGTTATCTTTTCCTCATACTGGCTAATGGATCGCTTCACCCGTTTGTTAATATCAGCCCTCTTTTTCTTATAATGCTTCACGACTTCACCATATGGAATCCATATATCTGCATCTACGATCCGGTCGTATACTTTTGAGACAACATTCCCGATCTGCTGATCCCCGGGAAATGTATAATATTTCTCATAATAAGCTTTTGTCTCCTGGTACATCCATTCAGCTATTCTTTCCTTTTGTTTCAGTTTCAGATGAGAAAACTTCTTATCTGTCTGAAGAAGTTTTCCATCCACTATTTCATGATTATTCCGAGACAATCGTATCCTCCCCTTCCAATCTTTTGTTTTCAACTTCAGCCTCTGAAAATTTACCCAATCATCTTTTTATTTTACATTACTTTCATCCTCTTGTATACCATGAGCCAAGGGATCCATAGATATGAACGCGGAAAAATCGACGTCAGACGCATTTGTCGGACAGCTCATCCCATGATGTCAGGGGCAAAAGGTTTTGACCTCCCTGATGCCGATTCTGTCTTCTATATTTACCGGTTAGTTTTTCTTTATCGTTTCTTTATAAAATTTTAACAGCCCCTGGGCGTAGAAATTGACTTTTCTGCCAGCTGGTGTATAATGATAAAAAAACCACGGAGGGGAGCCTATGAGATATTGCGAAAACTGTGGTGCCGTTCTCAATGAGGATGACCGTTTCTGCAGAGAATGCGGCACTGAAGCAAAACCAACAGCAACCGAAGTAACAACCGAATCTGTAACCGAATCTGCTGCATCGAAGCAAGAGACCTCGAAAATCGCCGACGAGCGTTTCGAAGCTTTTATGGATTCTGCCAAGGATGTTTCCGGAAAAGCGGTAGATGCGGTTAAAGTTTTTGCATCCGGCGTTCAGACGAAAGTCGACAAAGAGATGGAAAAACAGAAGGCACAGCGCGAGGCAGAGAAACAGCAGCAGCTCAAACTGGAGGAAGAGCGGAAAAAGAAGGAAGAAGCTGCCAAAAAGAGAATTAACAGTACTTCCGGCATTAATCAGTCTGAGATGTGGAGCTGGTTGAAGAAAGCTGCCACCCGCAAGCACTACTATACGGAAGACGTGAATCCGCTTACGGTGGAGGAATTTGCTGTAAAAGTGCAGACCAAGCTGGACGAAAATCATGTGCCGGCGGCTATTGAAAAGAGGACCATCGAATGGGACCGCAGCGGCCTGAAAGAAGAGATCTATGGAATCAAACCGCTGACCAACGCAGCGAATCCGTTATCCTGCCTGCTTCAGTTTTGTCATATCGGTAAGTTTTCTTTTGTAGAAGAGAAAACCTTTATCACACCGCCGGATCTTCCGGAAGTTCCGGGACAGAGAAAGGAACTGGACCCGAAAACAAAGGCCAGAATGGCTTTTATGCTTTATGGTATCATTGCAGCACTTGCAGGTCTCATCTTAATGACTTTTTCCGTGGGAACAGGTCTGGTTTGTATTGCCATCGGCGTGATTCTGATCCTGGTCGGCTATTCTGCCATTGCAGAGCAGAACCGGATCAATGCGCATAATGAGACTGTACGTCTGCAGGAGCTCGCGTGGGAGAAGGCATGGAATGACTGGCAGAATAATATTTTCCTTCATTCTTTTCAGGAGGATATCAACGGACAGGTGAGCCGCATTTTTGAAGCCGCATTTGAATGCATCGAGATGGTATGCGATGAAGAATTTCAGAATGCACCGACCTCTTTCGAGAAAGAAAGCGTTGATCTGAACAATCTGGAAGAACTGATTGCGCGCCGCAAAAAAGATTATAGATAACTGTGAAAGGCAAATGATAACCGAAACCGGTTAAGAGTTTGCCTTTCTTACTATACGTCACAGGGGGAGAAACTTATGGCTCAAATATTAACCTGGGAGTCTGTTCAGCGCGAAAGCTGGGACTACCGATCCGTCGAACGCCAACTGAGTTTTCTGGTATACAAACTGACAAAGCTGCCGGATTTTTCCGCAGAACGGTTTTCCTATCTCAGCAAGGAAAAAGATGAGCGCCAGGCAGAGGTTGCAAAAAAACAGTATCAGATGATCCGGGGATTTCATAATCTGCAATCCAACTGGGGAATCAGCATGCGGATCGTCAAAGATGAACAGCTAACACTCTACTTCGTGTTCCGCTATTCCGGCGCTGCCGCTTTGACTGAACATCAGATAAAAGAAGCGGACGCCCGCATCCGAACGACCCTGATGCAGAATGAATACACTTTCCAGCGGGTGGAGGATCCAACCGTATTTGATCTGGACTGGGCTGCCGAAGCGGTGGAAATCACAAAGGAAGAGCGTCAGGAAACCGGCACGATCTATCCGGTTCCCGGCATGGAACCACAGCAATTTTATGTACCTTATACCTGGTCTGCCGCAGACAACAATATGGCCTACATCTCCAGCGCGCTCATGAGCCACGAGGGCAAGGCCTGTATCGAAATAACCCTCATACCTACCGACTATCTGGAAGAGGAAAAAGCCTGGGTGAACATCAATATCAAGCGCCTGAAAGATTCCATGAACGGGGAGACGATCTGCGATGACGCGGGACGCCGGATCTGGAAAGGGGATCCCATGCCCGTCCTCAAAATACCGCTCGACAACTGTGAGAAAATGAACAAACAGTACGAAAGCAGCCGTTTGTTCCTGTCCTCCATCCGTGTTTTCGCAGATTCCCAGGCGAACAGTCTGGCCGATGCGTTTCTGATTAACTCGGTCCGCAATAACGGAAATAAAATCCTGTACCGGAAAGGATTTGCCGTATACGACTACCTGGTAAACTGCTACAAAACTGTGGATGTCTCTGCAAATGTCCACTCCATGTACTGGAACCGAAACCGTGATACCGCACCCTATCGTGCTCAAAGGCTCAACCGTCTGGTCAGCGTAGAGGAAATCAGCAATTTCTTCCGCATTCCGATTCCGACACAGGACGCATTTCCCGGATTCGGGCTGGACACCGGCCTAAAGGATTTCTCACAGAAAAAAAAGATCCGCAGCATCATTCGCCTGGGAACTTATATGGACGAAGCGGAAAATGACAAACCGGCTCAGTTTGACAGTCAGCAGTTCGCAAAGCATGGACTGATCGTCGGTGTTCCGGGCAGCGGAAAAACCACCGCCATGTTCAACATCCTTTATCAGTTCTGGGCTGTTCCCGAAGAGCAGCGGATTCCCTTTATCGTTCTGGAACCGGCGAAAACCGAATACCGCGCATTAAAGACACTGCCGGAATTTCAGGAGGATCTCATGGTCTTCACCCTGGGAGACGAGGGCGTCAGCCCGTTTCGCTTCAATCCGATGGAAGTGCTGCCCGGCATCAAGATCGAAACACATATCTCAAAACTGCAGGCCTGTTTCGTCGGCGCATTCGATTTGTTCGACCCGCTGCCTATCTTTCTGGAGCAGGCAATCCGCAGAACCTACCAGGAAAAAGGATGGTATGATGACAGCGTCGGCGGGGATGAAGGACTGGAGACTCCAACCCTCTCCGATCTGTGCAGAAACGCAGAATACATTATCTCCCATTCGGGCTTTGACGCGAAAATGAGAAGTGATTTTCAGGCATCCTTACTTGAACGGCTCAATTCCCTGCGCCGCGGTTCCAAAGGGCGCATGCTGGACACCCCGCATACGATTCCCATGGAAGAGCTTATGGGACGGCCGATCATTCTGGAGCTGGACAGTTTAAATGGCGATGAAAAATCATTATTAATGATGTTCCTGTTATCTTACGTATTTGAATACTGCAAAGTGCAGCGCAAATCCGGCTCACCGCTGAAGCACATGCTGCTGGTGGAGGAAGCACACAATCTGATTCCCGCGCAGGGCGGCGGCAGCGACAGCCGCGCCAATCCCAAGGGGCAAACGATCGAATTATTTGTCAACATGCTGGCAGAGATGCGGGCACTGGGAGAAGGAATCCTGATCGCCGATCAGCTTCCCACCGCGATCGCTCCTCAGGCAGTGAAACAGACCAATGTCAAAATCCTGATGCGTGTCACCGCTAAAGACGATCGGGAAGAAATCGGCAACACCATGGATCTCAATGAAGTTCAGATGCATCAGGTCGTGAATTTTAAGACCGGGCATTCCTACCTGTACCATGAAGGCGAAGACCGTGTACGCATGCTGCGAATGACGAACTTCAAAGGAGAACACAACGTGGAGGAACCGCCGTCCGACCAGGAACTTGCCGTCATGATGAAAGGATACGAGGACGGCCATCCCGAACTGTATTTCCCCTATCCGCAGTGTCCCAGGAACTGCAGCAAATGCAACCGCCGCGTACGCAATCAGGCAGAAACGTTTGTCAGAGACAATCTCCTTGCGGCGACTTGTGATCCCTACAAGAAGGCCTTTGGCATTCATGCGGACGCATTTCGGGAAAGGGGAATCACCATGACACAGGTTTGCTACACCCTGGCTTCGCAGGAAGCACAGCGCCTGCAGAAACGATACGGCCACATCGGCGAAGCATTTGGCTTATGTGTATACATTCACATGCTGAATCAGGCCTCTCATCTGCTGCCCGGTGCAAAGCCAAAAGGCAAACCGGAAACCAGCGTATCGGAATGGATGGAAAAATACAGAAATCTAACCGGCAAATAAGCCCCTGAAAAACAAAAGTCACCGGATAAGGAGAGAAAAAATGTCAGTATTGGAACAAATTGAAAGTATCGAATCAGAAGCCGAAAACAAAGAGGCCGAAGTGGAAGAAAACGAACAGCAGTTAGAGGATGTCAACAATCGCTTAAGTCAGATTGAGGCTGCGATCGGGCAGCTCTCGGAAGATCAGGAAGTCGCCTCTTCCGTTGAGAAAAATCAGGAAGCTGCAGAGCAGGAAAAAGAACAGATCGAGCAGAAACGCGGCGAGCTGCGCACGGAGCTGGAAGAGATGCAGTCCAGCCTGGAAGAAGCGAACGAAGCGAACGAAAACTCTGCCAGTGTTCTGGGCACTCTGGAGGGAATCGGCGAGGATGTGAGCGATGCCATGGGCATCGTCGAACAGCGGCGCGGCGAGATTCAGACTACCATGAATCAGGTGCAGAATCTCCTCAGTCGTCTTGGCTAATCGGCATCTGCACAAGGAGTAAGCATTCATGAACTGGGATTTCAATGAAATCGAAAATGATATTGAACAGCAGGAAACAAATATCGAGCAGATCGAAAAAGATCAGGAGCAGCTGGAGACCAGAGACTCTGCCCTGAAAGAATCAATTCAGAAAGTCGCACAGGATGCCCAAATTGCCGCTTCCCTCGCAGAACACGTACAGGAAAACGAACGTGAAATGCAGGAAAACAAACAGCGCATCGAAGAAGCGCAGACCCAAATCTATGATCTTCAGTTTGAATTGCAGCAGCAGATGGATGAGATCGATGAGGAACGCAGCACTCTGGAAATGCTCAAATCCATCGGCGAGGATGTCTCCGAAGCGGAAGCAATTCTGAATGACCGGGAAACGATCCTGCACGAAGCCAACGACCGGCTGCAGGAGTTGGCAGACCGGCTGGGAATCAGTCTGTCCGCACTGGAGCAAAAGATCACCGCACCGGTTACACAGGCCGCTGAGCATGCAGAGCAGCACACAGAGGAAAGCACCGAGCAACTGACCGTTCCGGAAAGCGCCGAGCATATTGCCGTCCAGAACAGCACTACCGGGCTCAATCTGCAGATGCTCAAACAGACCCTGATTCAGAAAATCACCAGTCATCCCGGTCTTAACGAGGAACAGAAAAAGTCCCTGCTGGACGCAGCCGCGCGCAATGACACGGTGAACGATCCGGCCAGAAGCAGCGATAAAAAATCATGGAAACCCGTTGTGCCGAATTCCGTCTTCGCACAAGGCGCCGATGACCGGATGCCGGGGCTCCAGAGTGAAACGATCACGGAAAAAACAGAGCGCTATGGATTGCTTCTGAACAATCTGGATAACGATTACCCTCTCATCAAAGATCCCGTCGGCAAGCAAATCGTCGCGCAGTTAATGAGCAGTGATGTCACCCAGTTTCAAAAAGAAGTTCAGGAACAGCTGCCTCCTCTTCTGCTTCCCAAAACGAAAGAGGCTGATCAGCTTCTCAAACAAATGCAGATCTGCCAGGATGACCTGAAATTTATGGAACTGGCCCGAAAGCGCTCAAAGCTTCTTGATGAGATACAAACTGCAAACAATACATTAAAAACACTGGAAAACTATCAGGCACGTCTCCAGAACTACATGGGCAAAGACAGAAAACCGTATACGCTCGTAACACCAGACGGCAAGGGAATCTTCGATTCGTATCAGCAGCTCATTCGGGCGCAGGGAGTCGCTTATCCGAATCTGGTCATCAACAACTGCGGGGTATGCACTATGGTTAATCTGGCTAATCAGCAGGGCGCTTCCTATACTGAAAAAAGCGGCCTTGCGATGGGCTATGGTAACTATTCCCACGAAAAGACTGCAACGGGCAGCGGCTGGACTTCTCTGGATCAACAGAAGAACATCCTGTCCGCGTTGGGTTTTCAGGGTGAAATGAAATACTCTGGCCTGAGCTTTGATGAGCTGGCGAAAGAAATTACCGCCGGACACAGCGTGAGTATCAACTGTTTCTCCAAAGATCTGCCAGAAGGAGACAAAATCGCTCCAAGATCCAATAAGATTTTTTCAAATTCCAAACTAAGGCCTGCCAAGGCAAATCATGCTGTCACAGTGGCAGGACTTGTGAAAGATTCCAATGGAAACTATACCGGGGTACTGATTAATGATACCGGCAGAGCAGGCGGAATCCATGATTCCATCCTGTATCTCTCCAAAGACAAATATGAAGACATGAGAAACAATACCCTTGGATTCAGCTCTATTGTCTGCACCGGAAGGAGGACGCAGTAATGTTGACTTATGAATTTGATATAAAATGTCAGGCTTACGTCGCTCTGAATGAAAAAAGGACACCGATCCTGTTCCGAAAGCATCATGACCGCTATGAACCTGCAATCTTTGCTATACAGGCCGACTTTTGCGAAGAATCCATGACCTTCCATGTCCGTTCCGTGGACGGAATCATCTACTGGGACTATGAAGACGGCATGATCAAGCGAGACGATCTTATGGCCAAACAGTATCAGCTGCCGGACTCTTTGCCGCTGAATCCGGAGGTCCTGGAACAGCAGCAGGACGAGATCACATTCTACAGTGATCTGGAACTGCTGCGGCTCGCTCTGGACGCCGGGTGTGTCACCAAAGATATGGAAAAACCGTATGCTGCATATGTACAGGCACACGGTCTGGAGTGGTATCTGGTGGATTCTTATTGGAGAGAGGATTGAATATCCGTGCGGTAAAAAAATCATATGGATCCGTGAAGAAAAAAAGACGCACAGGCGAGGAAACGATTAAAGATTTTTCTTTCCTGTGCGTTTCTGGAAAATACGCTCATAAAGTCTTATCAGATTCGGTTCAGTTTTTCATGAATATTTCAACCATCTGCCGACAGAGATTCCCCGGCATATGGATGATAAAACCCGGGACTTTCTGGCCGATCTGCTTCCGTGGTCAGAAAAACTGCCAGAATATAGTAAGTAGGTAATAACCTGTATGTTGACAAAAATTATCCTGCCATTTCTGGCAGGATTCTAGAGCTACTATTTTAATTGTACTTTACATTCTTCCGGAAGACTTGGTGACCAGGGAAGCAGCTGTTTCAACTGATCCTTTT
>JALEOU010000004.1 GCA_022766945.1 Fusicatenibacter sp.
TATCACTACCCACGGGATTTTAAGTCCCGGGCGTCTGCCAGTTCCGCCACTGCGGCATATGGACGGAGATGGATTCGAACCATCGAAGCAATTTGCAGCAGATTTACAGTCTGTCCCCTTTGGCCACTCGGGAATCCGTCCTCAATATGAATGAAATCAGAATTACTTCCGACAAGCATAAATTATAATGCATCTTCAGAAAAAATGCAAGCGTTTTTTTATCTTTTTCCAAAGTTATCTTCACATGCGTGGCGTCCGTTGTCACCAGAGCAGGAACGCTCATGCTATGTGTTTTTGGGATTGCAACAAGCTGGTCGGCAGGATATAATGAGTTGCAGAAGAAAGATATTCAGGAGATGCAGATAATTATGGAGAAATTATGCAATTATTTAAAAAGAGCCGGACTTGGCAGAATTCTGGTAATGATAGCGGGAAATGTGTTCCTTGGCATGGGAATTGGTATTTTTAAACTTTCCGGTCTGGGAAATGATCCGTTCAGCGGCATGGTGATGGCACTGTCGGATCAGGCTGGCATACAGTATGCCAATTTTTTGATTCTGGTCAATGTTGTCCTGTTTCTGGTGGAATTTTTTACGGGCAGGAAGTTTATTGGTGTGGGAACCTTTGTCAATGCCCTGCTGCTGGGGTATATTGCGACCTTTTTTTACGAACTGTTCGGCAGTCTCATCGGACATCCGGGACAGATGGTCATGCGGGTAATTACGGTCTGCATTGGTGTGATTGTCTGCAGCTTCGGAGTTTCCATGTATCAGAGCTCGGATGTGGGTGTTGCGCCTTATGACAGCCTGTCATTGATTATGGCAGAGCGCTGGCCGAAGATCAGTTATTTCTGGCACAGAATGTCCAATGATGCCATCTGCGCTTTGATTTGCTATCTTGCGGGGGGAATCGTGGGACTTGGAACCCTGGTCAGTGCTTTTGGACTGGGACCGTTTATCCATTTTTTTAATCGTCATTTCACGTTCCGGCTTCTGCATTGGATTGACCAAAAGAAAAATGGATCCGGAGGAAAAAGGTGATGAACCAGGATCTGACCGGAGGTCCGGTGATCAAGTCCATGCTGTTGTTTACCTGGCCGATGCTGGCAGGAAATCTGCTGCAGCAGTGCTATAATATGGTGGATACACTGATCGTGGGGAAAGCACTCGGATCCGATGCGCTGGCAGCGGTAGGTTCTGCGTTTACGCTTATGACTTTTCTGACGTCCATCTTAACCGGACTTTGTATGGGAGCCGGATCCGTGTGCGCCATCTGTTATGGAAGAAAAGACGAGCGAGGGGTACAGCTCAGGATGGCGGCGGCAGCCGTTCTGATCGGTATGGTGGCGGTTGTGCTGGAAGCAGTTTCTTTTCTGGCAATCTCGCCGATTCTTCATCTGATGCGGACACCATCGGAAATTTTCGCACTTACGAAATCTTATGTCTTTGTGATTCTGTATGGTATTTTATTCCTGTTTCTTTACAATTACTGTGCTTATATGATGAGGGCTGTGGGAAATTCGTATATACCGCTGCTGTTTCTTGGAATAGGAACGATCTGTAATATTGTGCTGGATCTTGTTTTTGTTGTAGGCATGAGATGGGGCGTGAAAGGCGCTGCTGCTGCGACTGTGATTGCGGAGGCAATATCGGGAATCGGCATTTTGTTCTACTGTATTGTAAAAGAGCCGATGTTCCGTATCCTTGCAGACTGTTTTTTACCGGATGGGAAGATTCTGCGTGAAATCGCGGAAAATTCTTTTGGGGCCTGTATTCAGCAATCCATTATGAATTTTGGTATTCTGATGATTCAGGGTCTGGTCAACAGTTTTGGAACTGTGGTGATGGCGGCCTTCGCTGTGGGTGTCAAGATTGACGCGTTTGCGTATATGCCGGTTCAGGAATTCGGAAACGCATTTTCAGTGTTTATCGCGCAGAATCATGGGGCGGGAAGCAAAGACAGGATTCGATCAGGTGTCAGGTGCGCAGTGAAGATTTCCGTTGGCTTTTCTCTGGCAGTTTCCGGCCTGGTTATTTCTTTCGCGCCCGGACTGATTGGGTTGTTTCTTCAGGGAGGAGAGAAGCAGGTGATCGCAGTGGGTGCACAGTATCTGAGGATCGAAGGTGCCTTCTATTTTGGAATTGGCCTTCTCTTTTTGCTGTACGGTTATTTCCGTGCAGTGGCAAGACCGATGATGTCAGTGGTACTGACAGTGATTTCTCTTGGCACCCGTGTAGCGCTGTCTTATCTGCTGTCACCGACGTTTGGAGTCACTGTAATCTGGTGCGCGATTCCAATCGGGTGGCTTCTGGCTGATCTGACTGGCTATGTGATTTACCAAAAGGGACAAAAAGAAAATTCCGGGGAGGATAGAAGATGAGATTGCTGCTGGCAGAAGACGAGAGGGAGATGGCAAATGCCATCAAAATGGTACTGGAACACAATCATTATGCGGTGGATGTGGTATCGAATGGAAGAGATGCCTATGACTGGGCCCAAAATGGTAATTACGATGGGATTCTGCTGGATATTATGATGCCGCAGATGAGCGGGCTTGAGGTGCTTTCCGCTTTGCGGCGGGAGAAATGTGATGTTCCGATTATGCTTTTGACAGCCAGAGGTGAGATAGAGGATAAGGTGACAGGGCTCGATCTGGGAGCAGATGATTATCTGACCAAACCTTTTGCCATGAAAGAATTGCTGGCGCGGATTCGTGCTATGACAAGAAGGAAAGGGATTTATTCATCCAATTTGCTGCAGTTTGGCGGACTTACACTGAACCGGGAGACGTTTGATCTTGGTTACCAGGGACAGGAGGTACACCTTGGAAGCAAGGAGTATCAGGTGATGGAACTGTTAATGCAAAATCAGGGGATTCTGAT
The DNA here is from genome assembly GCA_022766945.1 of Fusicatenibacter sp. Taxonomy (GTDB): domain Bacteria; phylum Bacillota; class Clostridia; order Lachnospirales; family Lachnospiraceae; genus Fusicatenibacter. The sequence continues at coordinate 2,883 of JALEOU010000004.1, forward strand.
TCCGGCGGAACAGTTTATGGAAAAAATCTGGGGTTACAATGCCGAGGTGGAGAACAACGTGGTGTGGGTATACATTTCTTATCTACGAAAAAAAATCCAGAATCTGGGAGCCCCGGTGGTGATTCGCGCTGTACGCGGTCTGGGCTATAAGCTGGAGGAGGGCTAAGCTTATGGTAGGAAAACTCCGCAGGAAACTGATTCTGATTGTGGCGGGTGTGCTGTTTTTTGTCCTTCTTTTGCTGTTAGGCGGAATCAATCTTATGAATCTGTGGCAGATGACGGAAAAATCGGATCAGCTTCTTGCTGTACTTTTAGAAAACGATGGTGTATTTCCTGAGAATATCAAGATGGGGAAACGCATGGTTCCAAAGGGAGAAAATGAGCCGCCAAAAGAGAAAACGGAAAAACCGGAGGTGTCAGACCGTCTGGGATTGTTTGGCTTCAGACCGTCTGAGGAAACGCCTTATGAGACACGCTATTTTACGGTTACCATTTTGTCTGAAGAGGAAGAGGTGATCAATCTGGATCATATCGCTTCGGTGACAGAGGAGGAGGCTGTGGCTATGGCAAGGCGTGTCGCTGCTTCTTCGAAAAGCAAAGGTCAGGAAGGAACTTTCCGTTTTGCTGTTGCAGAAGGGGAAGAAGGGACAGTGTGTGTGTTTCTGGATTGTTCCAGAGATCTGCAAATGGCTGCCGGATTTGCAGCGGTATCCGCGGCAGCGGCAGCAGGCTGTTTTTTACTGGTACTTTTACTGGTGATTTTGTTTTCACAGAAAGCGATTTCACCGATGGTTGAGAACATGGAGAAGCAAAAACGTTTTATCACAGATGCTGGTCATGAGCTGAAAACACCGATTGCGATTATTGCGGCGAATGCGGAGGTAATTGAGATGTGTCAGGGTGAGAGCGAGTGGACCAGGAGTATCAAAGGCCAGACAGACAGGATGAATGATCTTGTGACACAGCTGCTGACCCTTGCCAGAATGGAAGAGTCCAATGAGAAAGCGAATTTTACAGAATTTGACTGTTCCTGGACGGTAAGGGAAGCGATCGAACCGTTTATCGCTGTTGCAAAGACGAAAAATCTGGTCTGGGAGACTAAAATTCTGGAAGGACTTCGCATTCGGGGAGAAGAAGCCCGTATACGGCAAATGGTGACGCTGCTTGTGGATAATGCAGTTAAATATGCGCCTGAGGGTGGAAACGTGCACATTTCCTTTCAAAAGAACGGACGAAAGGCGGAGCTGACCGTGTATAATACCTGCAGTTGCCTGCCGGAAGGGGATCTGAACTGTCTGTTTGACCGTTTTTACCGTGCTGATGAGTCGCGCAGCAGAAAAAGCGGCGGATACGGAATCGGCCTCGCAGTAACGAGAGCGATTGTGGAAAACCACAGAGGCAAAATCACGGCGGAGCGAAAAGAGGACGGGATTGTGTTTCGTGTGATACTGCCGGAAAAATAGAGAAAGGGAGGAGAAAAGACGGATGATTGGCAACGGACTGCAGGATATTTTTCTGCTGAGAAATGGGCAATCCAGGGCGATAAACTGGGAAAATCGAAACGGTGAGAAGGGCAGGGGAGGGATGGCAGAGAGTCCTCTGGGGCCTTCCAGAAAGGGTTCTCCCTGTATTCCGAAAATTGCGCCGGGGGAAACGGTCCAGCTGGCACTCATTGAGGGCGCGGGAATCCTACAGCATATCTGGATTACGGTGACAGACCGTACCAGTGACAGAAATCGCTATCTTCTGCGGGATCTGGTACTTCGGATGTATTGGGATGATGAGAGGGAGCCATCCGTGGAAACTCCGCTCGGGGATTTTTTCTGTTGCGGATTTGGCGTATCCTACCCGGTGAATTCTGTTCCGATTTCGGTGAATCCTACCAGGGGGTTCAACTGCTATTTTCCCATGCCTTTCCGAAAAAAAGCCAGGATCACACTGGAAAATCAATGCGATGAGGAGGTACCGGCATTCTTTTATCAGATCGATTACTGTCTTTGTGAGGTGCCCGAACAGGCAGGATATTTTCATGCCCAGTGGAGACGACAGCGTCTGACGGAAAAAGGAAAAGATTATGTGATTCTGGATCAGGTACAGGGAAAAGGACAGTATGTAGGTACTTACCTTGCCCTCACAACACTGGAGCGATACTGGTATGGGGAAGGCGAGATGAAGTTTTATATTGACGGGGACAGAGAATATCCGACAATCTGCGGTACCGGAACGGAAGACTATTTTGGAGGTGCCTGGAGTTTTGCAGCGCAGGAAAACGGAAGAACGGTGGAGCAAAGATACTGTACTCCATTTCTGGGTTATCCCTATTATTCTAACCGGGATACAGGAGTTCATAATGACTATCACAACGATGATCAGATGCCTGAGAGAAGCTTCTACAGATGGCATTTGCTGGATCCTATTCTGTTTGAGCAGGACCTGAAAGTGACACTGCAGCAGATTGGAGTGTATCACGGAGGACTTTTTGAGCGTCAGGATGATGTGGCTTCCGTGGCTTACTGGTACCAGACGGAACCGCATACGGCATTTTCACCACTTATGTCTGCAAGAGAGCGTCATCCAAGATAAAAAAGAGAGAATACAAAACAGGTAAAAAAGGCTGCAGGAAACTTTCGGGCAGAAAGTTTCCTGCAGCCTTTTTGAACAGGAAGTTTCACAGATTCTTCACAGGATGAGGAAGATTCCTTAAGGTTCCTTTTAGGTTTCTTTTGTATGATATAGGAAAAGAATAAGTAAAAAGAAAGGAAACTATGAATATGGCATATCAGGCTGTTTTCAAACGCTATGAGATAAAATATCTGCTTACGGTGGAACAAAAAGAGTGCATTCAAAAAGCGATGGAACCCTATATGGAGCTGGATCAGTATGGGCGTACTACCATACGCAATCTGTATTATGACACAGATCATTACCGGCTGGTCCGTCATTCCATTGAAAAACCGCCCTATAAAGAAAAACTGCGTGTGCGTAGTTATCATCTGGCAAGTGCCGACGATACGGTTTTTGTGGAACTGAAAAAGAAGTATCAATCGATCGTGTATAAACGCCGCCTTTCTCTTACAGAACAGCAAGCAATGAAATGGCTGTCAGGGGAAGAGCATTACAATGGGCAATCGCAGATCGCGGATGAAATTGATTACTTTCTTGCCTATTATAAAACACTGCATCCGGTGGTGTTTCTCTCATATGAACGAGAGGCCTTTTATGCAAAGGACGGAAGTGATTTCCGGGTCACTTTTGATGATCAGATTCTCTGCAGACAGGAAGAACTATCACTTTCCGATGAGGTGTGGGGGAACCAGCTGCTGGAAGATGGAAAAATACTGATGGAGCTCAAATGCTCCGGGGGGATTCCCCTGTGGATGATCCGTGTATTATCCGGGGAACATATCTACAAGTCTTCTTTTTCAAAATATGGTGCCGCCTACCAGACAATGATCTATCCTAACACGAAAGGGGAATTTTTATATGCTTGATACATTTTTTCGCGGAATTTTTGACCTGGAGCAGACCAGTGTGATCAGTGTATCTGATTTTTTGCTGTGCATTGGCTGCTCCCTGCTGATCGGTGTGATTCTGTCTTTTGGCTATCAGTTTCATACCCGTTATACGAAAAGCTTTCTTGTGACGCTTTCATTGCTGCCTGCAGCAGTCTGTGTAGTGATAATGATGGTCAATGGTAATATCGGTACCGGTGTGGCGATTGCAGGTGCGTTCAGCCTGGTGCGCTTCCGATCTGTGCCGGGGACGGGCAGGGAGATCACCATGCTGTTTCTGGCCATGGGTGCCGGACTGATCGCGGGTATGGGATACTTAGGATATGCGCTTTTATTTACTGTTATCATGTGCAGCCTCAGCATTCTTTACAATTCTCTGGATTTTGGATGGAGACGAAGGGAAGCTTCGTATAAGACGATGAATCTGACAATTCCGGAAGATTTGGATTATACGAACGTTTTTGACAATATTTTTCAGGAATATACGAATTCCTGTGAACTGGTGCGGGTGAAAACAACCGATATGGGAAGTTTATTCCGTCTGACGTATCATCTGACGCTCAAAGATGCGGCAAAGGAAAAGGAAATGATTGACAAGCTGCGCTGCAGAAATGGCAATCTGGAAATTACGATTTCTGCTCAGGAAACCGCAGCAATGGAATTGTAGGAAAGAAGGGTGATGAGAGTGAGAAAAAAATATACAAAAATGGTCTCTATACTGATAACTTTGCTTCTGGCACTGTGCGCCTGCGAACAGAATACCGTCCAGAAGAGTGCAAATGAGGGTGAGACGAATGAGAGCCTTGCGGGGAGTGACAATACGGACAGCACACAAGCCCCGGATTCGGATGTAACGGACGAGAGCAGCACTGCGGGAGAAGAAGTGCAGGAAACAGAGACGGCGGAACTGCAGAAACCGGATCGCTCCGAACTGTTTTCCGATCGGGATTTTGAAACTGCGTACAGTGAGAAGGACAGTACCATGATCAAATTAAACGGAGATACCGCGAGCAGCAGTTCCGATGGTGCAGTTGTTTCCGGAAGTACGGTTACGATCACAAAAGAAGGTACGTACATCCTCTCCGGTACATTAAATGATGGCATGATTCTCGTGGAAACTGATAAAAAGGACAAAGTACAGATCGTATTGAATGGAGTATCGATTCACAGTGAGACATCTGCTCCGCTTTACGTAAGACAGTCAGACAAAGTGTTTTTGACGCTTGCTGCGGATTCAGAGAATATCCTTTCAAATGGAGGAGTTTTCGAGGAAATCGATGAGAATCATATCGATGCGGCGATTTATTCGAAAGAAGATTTGACGATCAATGGTTCGGGTACTCTTCGTGTGACTTCCCCTGCAGGTCATGGAATTGTATCGAAAGATTCTCTGCGGGTGACCGGCGGAATCTTTGAAATCAGTTCCGCATCCAGTGGACTATCCGGAAAAGATGATGTTTGCATTGCAGATGGAAGCTTTACAATTCTCTCTGGAAAAGACGGTATTCATGCTGAGAACACAGAGGATGAGACAGCAGGATTTGTTTACCTTGAGAATGGTACTTTTGTGATTGAAGCGGAGGGCGATGGAATCAGCGCGTCTTCAGGGTTGTGGATTGAAGATGGAAGTTATGAGATTACGTCCGGCGGAGGAAGCGAAAATGCCGCAGTACCAACGTCACAGTCCTGGGGGGATTTTAAAGGCGGAGGAAGACGTGGAGAAGAAAACAAGATGGGTGATCCGGGTGCAGCGCCGGAAAGCAAGACTCCGGCTGATCAGGTCAGTAAAAAGAGCGGTGATCTAAATACCACGGGATCTTCGGATGCGGAAACAGCGGTGACAGATGAAATTTCCGGGGAAGACAGCACCAGTATCAAAGGAATCAAAGCAGCGGGAAGTCTGGGGATCAGTGGAGGTACGTTCCATCTGGATACCGCGGATGATGCGGTTCATTCCAATGCGTCGGTCTTTGTTGCCGGTGGTACCTTTGAGATTGCGGCCGGAGATGATGCGTTTCATGCCGATGAGACTATGACAATCAGCGGCGGAACGATTGAAATCAGTACGAGCTATGAAGGAATTGAAGGGCTGCATGTAGTGATCCTTGGCGGAGAGATTACGTTGACAGCCGCAGATGACGGAATCAATGCAGCGGGCGGTACCGATATGAGCGGCATGGCAGGCCCGAGAGGAAACGAGAAGTTCGGAGGCGGTATGCAAAGCGGTACTTCCGGCGGAAGTATCCTGATTTCGGGTGGTACGATTTACGTCAAAGCATCCGGTGACGGGATTGATGCCAATGGAAGCCTGGAAATCACCGGTGGCAGTGTCACCGTATGTGGACCTTCCCGGGGAGATACGGCAACACTGGATTATGACACAACAGCAGTCATTTCGGGAGGTACCTTTATTGGAACCGGTGCATCCGGCATGGCGCAGACATTCAGTGATTCCGCTCAGGGAGTGATAGCAGTGAGCGTCGGTCAGCAGTCGGAAGGAACCGAGGTTACCTTGACGGACGGTGAGGGAAAAATGCTCCTTTCCTGTACACCGGAACTTTCGTTTGCAGTAGCTATTTTAAGCAGCCCTGACATCGTTTCGGGGCAAACGTATACGATTACCGTGGGTTCCCAGTCAGGGGAAGTGACGGCAAAATAAATTTACTTAACCGGGATCCGGTTTAGTTTTCCGGATCCGGTCTCCATTCCAACAGATCACCAGGCTGGCAGTCAAGCGCTTTACAGATCGCATCGAGTGTAGAGAGCTTGACTGCCTTTGCTTTACCGTTTTTCAGAATGGAAATATTGGCCATGGTGATACCGACGCGCTCGGAGAGCTCGGTTACGCTCATTTTACGCCTGGCAAGCATTACATCAATATTTACAATGATCATAACAGTCTCCTCCTTAGATGGTCAGGTCATTTTCCTGTTTCAGCTGGTATGCTTTCATCACCAGATGGGAGAGCACCGCAGACAGGATTGATACGGCCAAAACTGCTAGCATGATCAGAAGCAGCAAAATGCAGAGATTGGGATGCCCCATGCCTGCAAGAAACATCAGAAGGATACCGGAAAAGAGAAGCAGCGCCTCTGATGCAAGAATCCGGCTGATCCTGCGAAAAGAATCCGCATTTTCCCTGGAAAAGGAATTATCACAGCCAATCTGACAGCAAATACGCCAGAACTGCCACAGGGAAAGATAGTTTGGCAGCAGTGTCAGCCAGAAAAATGTCATCCAGTACCAGTAATGTTCTGCTTCGATCGCGGATCTTGCCCATACAGGGAGCAGCAGAAAGTAGAAGACTGCAGCTGCTGCGGCAAGACAGAGGGAGATGGTTTTGAGCCATTTGGACAGATTTTTTTGTTCCATAGAATATCTCCTTTCAGGAAAAAAAGACTTAGGCGTTTGCGAAACGCCAAAACCCGCATAAATACGGGATGTTTTTTGTTACAAAATAAAATAACTCCTCACTGATTTGTGGTAAAATTGAGATGTCCAGTAACAATCCACCATATCCACCAGTAAAGGAGTTGTGCT
>JALEOU010000005.1 GCA_022766945.1 Fusicatenibacter sp.
AGCACAACTCCTTTACTGGTGGATATGGTGGATTGTTACTGGACATCTCAATTTTACCACAAATCAGTGAGGAGTTATTTTATTTTGTAACAAAAAACATCCCGTATTTATGCGGGTTTTGGCGTTTCGCAAACGCCTAAGGGACGATAAACCTGAAAGGAGGAAAACACGGCGAATGGATTCCAATGCGATTGAGAGTTTTATCGTGCTGTATGAAACAAAAAATATGCACAAGGCGGCGGAAAAACTTTACATATCACAGCAGGGGCTGAGCAGGATCATCAGGAATCTGGAAAAAGAATGGGAGACAGTTTTGTTTGAACGTTCTTCCGGAGGCATGATTCCTACGAAAACAGGGGATTTTTTTTACCAGGAAGCGCTGAAAATCCGGAAACAGCTTACAGATATGAGACATGTCATTTCATGCATGGACAGCGGAAAAGAGGAAATTATTCTTGCCTGTTCTTTTGGCGCACTGCAGGTCATGTACCCTGTCCTGAAACAATTTGAAGCAATTTACCCCAGATTTCAGATCCAATGGACGGAATACAGTGATGCGGAAGCGGATAAAAAAGTTATGAATCTGGATGCTGACTTAGGGCTGTGTATTTGTCTGGAACATGCCAAAGATCTGATGTTTGAACCTCTTTTCACAAGAAAAGTGGTGTTGCTGGTGTATGAAGGTCATCCGCTGTGGGAGAAAGAGACGGTCGATATCCGGGATCTGATGGGAGAGAGAATCATCATGGAAGGACCGGATTTTCATATTTTTTCCGCTCTTTCAAAAGCTGTGTCTGGAGGAGGGGTTTTACCCGAATATCGTTGCAAAGACCGTGGAGATCAATTTCTGTCAGCATCTCTGCCAGCTTAAAGAGGGACTTTCTATATCTGTCGATTTTGTTGCGGAAAAGAGCAATCTGGAGGGCGTGAGGGCGATTCCGTTTCGCGATGAATGCTTTTGCTGGACGGTTGGAATTGGGAAAAAGCTGCGTTGGAAAATGACAGAAGGAGCAAGGAAACTGGAACAGTTTCTTCTGGAAACCTACAGCGATCCTGAAAATTGAGCAGGAGTCATTTCGACATTGAAAAATTGTCGGAGTGACTTCTTTTCAGTGTTGGACGGAATCCGCGATTTTCAGTATGATGAATGCAACAAAAACAATTCGATGGAGGAATCACCATGAAGATCAAAGCAGCTGTTACATATGAGGCAAATGCACCGTTTGTAATCGAAGAAGTTGACTTGGCGGAGCCAAAAGATAATGAAGTCCTTGTAAAAGTTGTGGCAAGTGGAATCTGTCATACGGATGAAGTGGCGAGATCACAGATGATCCCGGTTCCGCTTCCGGCAGTTTTGGGCCACGAAGGATGTGGAATCGTGGAAAAGACAGGAAAGAATGTAACGGATCTGAAACCGGGAGACAGAGTCGGATTTTCCTATGCTTATTGCGGAAAATGCGATTGCTGCCTGCAGGGAATGCCGTTTGCCTGCGATGATTTCAACCTGATCAATTTTGGCGGTATCATGCCGGATCATACAACCAGACTCTCCAAAAACGGAAAACCGATTTCCACTTTTTTCGGACAGTCTTCTTTTGCGACCTATGCAGTTGTTGATGAAAAAAATGTAGTAAAAGTCCCGTATGACGATATTGATCTGGCTTATGTAGGACCTCTCGGTTGCGGAATCCAGACTGGTGCGGGAACGGTGTTAAACTATCTGAAGCCCGGTTTTGGCACATCGATTGCGGTCTTTGGGTGTGGAACCGTTGGAATGAGTGCCATAATGGCTGCAAAAATCGCAAATTGTTCCCAGATCATCGCGGTTGGCGGTAACCTGAAGTCTTTGGAGCTGGCAAAGGAACTGGGGGCTACGCACACAATCAACCGCCGGGAGTGTCCGGATATTGTCGGTGAGATCAAGAAGATTACAGGAAGAGGGGCACATTATTCAGTGGAAACCTCAGGTGCGGAAGCATTTATTCTTGCGGCACTTCGCTGCCTCAGATTCAAAGGAATTGAGGCAATCGTAGGCGTTGCCGGCGATGTGACAGTAAATGTTCAGGGCGATATTATGGGAGAGGCAAAAACGGTAACTGGCGTAATCGAAGGAGAATCTGTTGCAAAAATATTCATCCCGCAATTGCTGGATTACTATCGCAGAGGAATGTTCCCGTTCGACCGGTTGGTGAAATTCTATCCGTTTGAACAGATCAACAAAGCCGTAGAAGATTCCCATAAGGGCGGATGCATCAAGGCAATCCTGAGAATGGATTGAGAAGCCCAGGGACTATAAAAAAATGATTAAATTCATAAACAAAAATTTATAACCCCTGGGCTTATAATTAGAAGTTTATAGTCCCTGGGCCTATTATTAGGGCGTTCCTATCTCACCGTTTCGACGATGATGACAGAATCCCATAGATTGCGCCCCACAGGACTCCGGCGCACGCCCAGATCAGCCAGGTGATGTCCCAGCGTTTGGTCAGAAAGCTGACTGCCAGATAGATGGCAGTTATAAGGCACCAATATGCGCCGGTGACACCCTGGTATTTTTTTGCGATCCGCTTCTTTTTCCGGGTGTAATCCCCTTCTTCCAGAAGCTTCTGAAAACTTCCGTAAATGATGCCTGTTCGGACGATCAGATATACCCCGATGGCACACAAAAGCAGCAGAAAGCAGATGCCGTACACATAATACAGTTCCGAGCTATCCAGAGCAAGTGCCCCAAAAAGCGGCACTACACTGAGGATGCAGAGACCGACTCCGATCGTTATGACGGTCCGGTATTGCTGCTTATAGTCTTCTTTTCGCTGCTTTGCCATTTCGCGGACACTGCTCTCTGCGCGAACGTCTTCTTTTTCGAGATACTCGAACTCAGAGAGTCTGGTTCCGTGAAAGATCACGATCATCACGCCGGCTGCGACCAGCAGAAGCAGCAGGATCAGGCCGATGCCGCCTGCCGCATTCTCACTCAGGGAAATTACATGATATTCTGAGAGGGAAGCGAGCAGCAGGAGTGCAATCGGAGAAATGATAAACAGAAAAACCGCTCCGGCAATCTTCTTTGACGTGTCGGTAACCACGTCCAGATATCGTTCGGCGTCTCCGAACGATATCCATCTCACAGGTTCCTCCTCGTCGGTATCATCGGCCATGCGATTCCGGGATGATTTTTCACTCACCGTCTGTTCCAAAACCGGAGATTCAAAGAAAGCTTCACTTGTCATGGTCGGGGAAACGACGTTTTCTTTTAGCAGATAGTCCGTCGTCACCCCGAAAATCTCACTTAATTTTACCACCTTGTCCAGATCTGGGACGGACATCCGGCTTTCCCATTTCGATACGGATTGCCGGGAGATATCCATCTGCATCGCAAGCTCTTCCTGCGACCATCCCTTTTGCTTTCTAAGCATTGTTATTTTTTCAGAAAAATCCATAATTGCTCCTTTCCGCAATTTTTTTCTCTCAAGAGCTGTCTTCATCATAACATGAAAACTGGTTGACAACCACCAATTACCCTTGAAAATCTGTCAACTGATAGTTGCGCTTCCCTGAAAAACTGGCTTTTATGGCAGCTTTTCGGATTATTCCTCAAAAAAATCGAAACAAACCAGTCATGCTGACGGCCGGTTTGCTTCGATTTTTGCCTCAAAATTCCGATCTATACAAGTCCTGTATTTTTGCGGAGATTTCCCCATATATTTTTTGAACACTTTAGAAAAATAGTTGGCATCATCCATTCCGACTTCAAACGCAATTTCTGCAATGGTCTTATTGCTGTACAAAAGCAGGCTGGCAGCGATCTGCATCTTGTGATCCCACTGAAAGTGCATTGGGGTCATGCCGGTATCTCTGCGAAACATGCGAATGATTTGATTCCTGGAATAACCGGTCATATGGCACATATCCTCCAGAGCATAGAGCTTTTGGGGATTATTTTCCAGAGTTGCACAGATTTTCGATACGGCGGGTGAGAGGGTCTTCTCTTTTTTCTCTTCAGAAAGGAATTCGTTGAGTACAGGCTTCAGATACATCTCTGAGAGCTGTTCATTCTGACTGTGCAGCTTCACACATCTGCAGATCATTTCCCCCAATATCCGATCACCGCGAATCAGCCGTCTGTGGATCATGGAGGTTTCCAGATGGTCTGCATTCAGATAGACAGTGGATACATACAGTGGGTCAGCCGGATTGTGCGTACAAAAATGATTTTTGCTCAGGTCAAACAGAAAACAGTCACCTGTGGATAGATGGTACGTTTTTTCTTCGACTTTTATGGTTGCACCTCCTCCTATAACATACCATATATGATAACCGTTCCAGTTATTTTTTTGGGACTCCCAGCTCCAGTCTGCAGGACAGAGTACAGTATCGACAAGCTTGATTTTTATTTGATCAATCATGGTGATATTTTACCATTGTTTGATGACAGAAGCAATGGAAAAATCCATCGTGGTGAAGTAAAATCAATGTTACAGTTCAGAAGGCAACGAACGCTGTGCAGAAAATAGATCTCGACGCAGACTCGCTTATCCTTCTTCAAAACGCAGCGGTATTAAATTCGCCAGGCAAAAGCAGCCTGACGAATTTAAGAACCGGCGTTTATAGGCTGCTTACGAGATGCTATTTTTCCACGGCTGTTTCGTGTGAATTCTGAACAGTAACAAATCAATTTCAGATTTTGGTGAATTTCCCTTAGGAAGACATAGCAGAAAGCAGGTATGTATATGAAAACAAAAGAATGTTTATGGCCTAATGAACCTCCGAAGAATTGCCCTTTCCCTCAGTCAGGTTCTTTTAGCGGGATTTTGTTAACTGGAAACTATGCAAATTATCAAAATGCGGATACTTTTTACCCTTCCTGGGCGAGCGATGGAAATCTGTATTGCCCATGGACAGATGGATTTATTGATGAAGATGAATGCCATTCTTATCTGCGCGACGGAGTGACGCAGACGGGTCAGATCAAAATTGTTGGAGATGACCCGTTTCATCTGCAGCTGGTAAATCTTGGACATATGGAAGCGTCTCCGGAGCCCTGCGAAGGCAGATATCCAAGCGGCTGTCTGGTATATAACAATGTCTGGTACCATGGATCGTACTGTCTTACGAATGTCAGCCAGGATCCGTCTGACTGCGGTGGCGTAGGCTGGACAAAACTTGGCCCGTTTGTTGGATTTCGAACATCTGCCAACTGGGATCACTATACTACCAGCTGGGAGGACGGATACTGGGAACCATGCCCGCACAGCGGTGATTCCCCTCTGTTTCAGGAGAATCCTGCTGTTGCCCAGGTGAAAATCGGTGCACCGCACTTTGTCGATTTTGGCAAAAATTTAGAGTATTCTCCGGATGGCAAAGCTTATCTGGTTGCGCACGGTTCAACAAGACCGGAGGCATGGAACAGCTGGATTCAGGGAGATGAGATTTACCTGATACGTGTGAAACCGGAATTTCTCAATGATTCATCGGCGTATGAGTTCTATGCGGGAAAATCGGAGGATGGGACAGACAGGTGGAGTAAAGATTTCAAAGATATCGAACCTCTGATCAGATGGGAGGATCATCTGGGCTGTGTCACGATGACGTATCATGCACCATTTAAGAAATATTTTATGTGTATCACGCGGGGCATGGAAGCGGCACGGTATCATACTATGCTTCTGGAATCAGACAATATGACGGGTCCGTGGAATCTGGTTCACTATATGAGAGATTTTGGACCGGAGGCATATTTTGTGAATATTCCCAGCAAATTTATCAGCAGTGATGGTGAAAAGGCAGTTTTGTGGTATTCTGCAAATTTCACGGATAATCCGTGGGGAAAAGACAAAACAAGAGAAGAATCTCCGGCAGGCAGCAACTATAGTCTGGTCGTTCAGGAGATCCGATTTGTTCGTAAATAGAAAGGGGAAAACAACCATGATCTATTATGTGTCTCAAAAGAATCAGAAATGCGGTAGCGGTACGGCCGACGATCCTTTTTGGACGATCAGTCAGGCTGCGCAGCTGGCACAGCCTGGTGATACCATCATTATTGGAGAAGGAATTTACCGGGAATGGGTTGATCCAAAAAACGGTGGATCGGGGAATAATCAGAGAATTATCTATCGAAATGCGGAGAGGGAAACCCCGGTTATCAGTGGAGCAGAAATCGTAAAAGACTGGACTTGTCAGCAGGGAACGGTATGGAAAGCGATTGTACCAAACAGCCTTTTTGGTACATACAATCCCTACAGCGATCTGATCAACGGTGACTGGTTTGACGATTTCGGACGAGCACATCATACCGGAGAAGTGTTCCTTGATGGGGAAGCAATGTATGAGGCGGTATCTCTGGAAGAGCTGATGCAGCAAAAGCCCGGAGAACCGGAGTCTTATCGGTGGTTTGCCACAGTGGAGCAGGACTGTACCGTGTTTTACGGTAATTTCCAGAGGAAAAATCCCAATGATTTCTGTGTGGAAATCAGTGTAAGACCCTATTGCTTTTTCCCAAGCCGCGAGGGAAGAAATTATATCACTGTTTCAGGAATCACCATGAGGCAGGCAGCGACTCAGTGGGCGCCGCCCACCGGTTTTCAGCCAGGCCTGATCGGACCTCACTGGAGTAAAGGATGGATTATTGAAAACTGTACGATCAGCGAATCCAAATGTGTCGGAATCAGTCTCGGAAAAAAGGCGGATGTGAAGGATAATCGTTGGCTGGCGGATCGCAGAAAGAGCGGCACCCAGAATTATATTGAGATGATCTTTTCAAATATTAATGACGGCTGGAATAAAGAACGGATCGGAAGCCATATCGTCAGAAATAATGAGATTTACAACTGCGGCCAGGCAGGCATCATAGGAAACATGGGCTGTGCCTTTTCCGACATCATAGGCAATCACATTCACCACATTAACACCAGACATGAATTGGGCGGATGGGAAATGGCGGGAATCAAATTTCATTCAGCAGTGGATGCGGTGCTCGAAGGCAACTGCGTGCACGATTGCATCTGCGGAAACTGGCTGGACTGGCAGGCGCAGGGTGTGATCGTAAGGGAAAATGCTTTTTTTGATAATGGAACGGATCTGTATCTTGAGGTAAGCCATGGTCCCTGTCTGATAGCCAATAACCTGTTCTTATCGAAAAAAAGCTTTTGGAATGTATCTCAGGGTACTGCCTGTGTACATAACCTGTTTGCGGGAGAATTGAGACCGATTCCGGACACAAGCCGTTTTACTCTGTATCATTTGCCTCACAGTACTATGGTCGGCGGCGTTATGCTGATCTATGGTGGTGATGACAGGATTGCCAACAACATTTTTGTCGGAACAAAAGACGAGAGCATGTGCAGTGGTACGGAAGCCTATCAGGGATACGGAGAAGAATATGAAAAATCGCTTGCAATTGAGGTATTGCCGATTTCAGATGTTAATAAGACCTTCCCGGTGGATATCCATGATAACCTTTATCTGAACGGTGCAAAATACTGTGGTAGTGAAAAAAATCCCCGTACTGCCGGGCTTGAAATAGATCTTCATGTCGTAAAGGAAGACGGGCATTATTATCTGGAAACAAATCTTTACGATGCAGAAACAGATTTTCGGGCAGAATTGGTTACGACAGAGAATCTGGGGTATGCATTTGAGACAGAACAGGCTTATGAAGAAAGAGATGGATCAAGGATTGTTATTGACAAAGATTTTACAGGCAGAGACAGAGATCCGCAGCGTCCTATGGTCGGTCCTTTGGAAAGGACCTGCAGCAGAATCATGCTGATATAATTACAACGAGCAAGAGTGAGTCTGCCTGCAAGCTTTCTGTTTCTGCACAACTGTTTCGTGTGAACTCTGAAGAGTAACCGGAACCGCAGGAAATATTAACTGAATTTATCGCTTTACTTGACAGAAGTGCAGGGGGAGATTTATAATAAAACTAATAGTATAACAGAACCGTTGCGACTGCATGTCTGATGCGGATTTTTCTAAGGTATTTTTTAAGGAAAACCAGCAGGAGATGAGAGACCTGATGTTCGGCTCTCTTTTTTGCTGGTTTTCTTCTAAGTATGGGGATTTTTTTCTGCAGGTGACAAAAAAGCAGCGGACGCAGCGTGTTCGGGCGGATTTCCGTTGGATGGGAACGCCCACAAAAGTGAACGCGGGGGGAAATAGTGAAAGGGGGAGAGCAGGAGAACACCATACCGCGAATCAAAGTAAAAAGGAGAGAAAAGTATGGTTATTACAAATGGATTTACTTACATTGCGTTTTTGATGTTTATTGCAGGAGGTCTTTTATTCCTGGAGAAGAAGACTCACTGGAAAGTGTTCAATGTGGTTCCGCCGTTGGTGTGGATCTATGTGCTGAACATGATCTTTTGTACCGCAGGTCTGTATAGCTCGGAAGCCTGCAGTACTGCGTATGGTTCCCTGAAGAATAATATTCTGTATGCGATGATTTTCGTCATGCTGCTGCGCTGCGATTTCCGCAAACTTGGCAAACTGGGCCCGAGAATGATTGCGATTTTTATGGGAAGTGCGCTTACTCTGGCAGTTGGCTTTGTCGTGCTGTATCCGATGTTTGTTGGAACCCTGGGCGGCGGTGAGAAGACCTGGGGCGCTGTGGCTGCACTGTATGCTTCCTGGGTTGGCGGATCAGCCAACATGGCAGCAATGCAGGATGCTCTGCCGGTAGACGGCGGCGCTTACAGCTGTGCACTGGCACTGGATACAGTGTGCTACTCTGTATGGATCGCTCTGCTGCTGCTGGCTGTTCGTTATGCCAATAAATGGAATCAGGCTGTGAAGGCAAATACCGCAGGTCTGGATGCGATTGCTGAGACTGCCAATACAGAGGTGGCAAAGGAAAAAGAGCGCAAGGCAACTGCCAGCGACTGGATTTTCCTGATCGGTCTGTCCCTTCTTGTCTCCGCTATTTTCCAGTGGCTGGGTACCAGCGCAAACACCGGACTGAAGGCTATCGGCCTTGGCATGTTTGACAAGGGAACCTGTACGACTGTGCTGATCACCATTTTCGGTCTGATCTGTGCAATGACTCCGCTTGGCAAACTTCCGGCAGTGGAGGAGCTCTCCAGCGTTTATCTGTATGCGGTAGTTTCCCTGCTGGCATCGACCGCTTCTGTTGTGGATCTGCTTACCGCTCCGATGTGGGTGGTTTACGGTGTTCTGATCCTGGTGATTCATGTGGTGCTGATGTTCCTTTTGAGCAAGGTATTCCACTGGGATCTGTGCATGTGTTCAACTGCTTCCGTAGCTTGTATCGGCGGCTCTGCTTCCGCACCGATTATTGCTACTGCCTATGATGCTTCTTTTGCCGGCATCGGTGTTCTGATGGGTGTTCTGGGTGCAGCCATAGGTAACTTCTGCGGATTGGCGATGGGTGCGATCCTGCATTTCTTTGTCTGAATTGAAATTGGAATAGTTTAAACAGATGATGGCACAAAGAGCCCCGTCCCCTTTTTCGGGGCGGGGCCCTTGTGCATAGAGAAGAGATCAGGAGAGCATTGCCATGAATATAAATGATAATTTTCGATATCTGAATGCGGGGCTTCCGGAGGATATTCTGCGGCGGAAGCTTTGCGGTGATGTGGAGGGAGCAGTGCGTCTCATCGACCAGTGGCTTTCCAGGGAGGATCTGTTCCATGAGATGCGCTGCTCTCTGACGGCTCAGAGGGAAATGATCCTGCGCCAGATGGATGATTTTCCATATACCAGGGCGCAGGCGATGGAGCGGGTCAGAAAGCGGATTCCGGATTTCACGGAGGAAGAATTTGATGCCCGGGTGGATGCCGGTCAGATTCGGTGGTGCTATCAAAAGGGAGAAATGCGTTATTTTGATCGCTTTCTGGAATCCCTGTGCAAAGCGGATCCGGCGTTTGCCAGCCGTGCGGGAATCGCGCTGCATGGAAATGAGAGTGGCGGAAAAGGTTCGCAGGCGGATGAACGGATCAGTCATTGTATCCGCGTAATGAAGGAACAGGGCAGTATGCGTGTCCGCATTCACATCCGCGCCACGCTTCGCCTTTCGGATGAACAGTTTACTCCGGGAATGCTGATCCGGGCGCACCTTCCCATCCCGGCAGATTGCGAGCAGCAAAGTGAGATAACGCTGGAGGAAATCTATCCGCCGGGAGGAATCGCTGCACCGGAGGATGCCCCTGCACGTACCGTGTGCTGGGAGGAACGAATGGAGGAAAATCATGAGTTTGTCGTTCAGTATTCCTATGTTCACACGGCCAGGTATCACAAGACGGAGGAGAAAGACCTTTGCGGGAAAGCACCGGAGGAAGTGGCAGGGGAATTTTCAGAACAATTTTCGGAACAATTTCCGGAAGAGTTCACAGGAGAGGAGCCGCCTCATATTCTTTTTACGCCCTATCTGCGGGCGCTTGCAAAAGAACTGACGGAAGGTGCAGAGGATCCTCTTTCGAAAGCGCGAAGGATTTATGATTTTATTACCCTGAATATGAAGTATACTTTTATGCCGTCTTACTTTAGTCTGGAAAATATTGCGGAAAACTGTGCCAGGAGCTATACCGGGGACTGCGGCGTGTTTGCCCTTTTATTCCTGACGCTGTGCCGGTGTGCCGGAATCCCTGCCTGCTGGCAGAGCGGCCTGACGGCAGAGCCGGATTTTTGCGGTGCGCACGACTGGGTACGGTTCTATGCCAAACCCTATGGGTGGATGTATGCGGATCCGTCCTATGGAGTGGCAGCTGTGCGGATGGGAAAGGAAGAACGGCGCAGATTCTACTTTGGAAATCTGGATCCTTACCGGATGGTGGCGAACAATGCGTTTTTTGCTCCTTTTACGGTGGAAAAAGAGCATTGGCGGGCGGATCCCTATGATAACCAGGTAGGAGAGATGGAAACGGAAGAGCGCGGTCTTAAGTACAGTGAATTCCATCGCACGAAAGAGGTGCTGGACTGTGAAGAACTGTGAGGAGGTTAGAAAGCATTGGAATTTCGAAAACTTGTGGAGAAAAGGCAGGAGGAACTGATTGCGGATCTTGCACGCTGTGTTCAGATTCCCAGTGTCTATGCGCAGGACCAGAGCGGCCTGCCCTATGGAAAGGCAGTCGATGAATGCCTGGATTATATGTTATCCAGGGCAGAGGCGATGGGATTTTCCGTCTGTAATATGGATCATCAGCTGGGCTGGTGTGAGTATGGAAGCGGAGATGAGATGGTAGCAGTGCTTGCACATCTGGATGTGGTTCCCGAGGGCGATGGCTGGACGGTGCCGCCTTACGAGGGACGCGTGATCGATGGAAGAATTTACGGACGCGGTACGATGGATGACAAAGGACCGGCGGTTGCGGCACTGTACGGACTGCTGGCACTGAAAGAGGCGGGGATTGTTCCGCGCCGTCGCATCCGTCTGATCTTTGGACTAAACGAAGAGACCGGAAGCGCGGATATGAAGTATTATCTGAGCCATGGCGGTGAGGTTCCGGTGATGGGAATCACGCCGGACGGCGAGTATCCGGTCATTAACGGGGAAAAAGGCCTGGTAACGCAGGAGTTTTCCTGCTCTATGAACCAGTCCGGGGAGATCCTGCTGGCAGATCTTGCGGGCGGGACTGCACACAACATTGTTCCGGCCCAGGCATCTGCACGGCTGATCTGCCAGAAAAAGACAGCGCAGGAGATCGCAGAGAGGACGGCAGAGAAGATCACGTGTACTCTGACGGAGGATGGCATACGGATCGAAGCAGACGGTATCGGCGCACACGGCGGCAGCCCCCAGGAGGGAGAAAATGCCATTGGCCGTCTTCTGCTCTTTCTCAATCAGCTGCCGCTGGAGGGGGATCTGTCCCGTGCGGTGCGTTTCCTTGCGGAAAAAATCGGCATGGAGTATGACGGAAAGTCTCTTGGTATCGCCATGGAAGATGAAGTATCCGGACCTCTGACCGTAAATCTCGGTGTGATCCGGGGAGATTCGGAGCAGATCACGGTAAAACTGAATTATCGCTATCCCGTCACTTACCGCTTTGACGCGTGCGGACCGGTGGTAAATGCGGCATTTCTGCAGGCAGGATTTCACGAGACGTTTCTTTCACACAAAGCCGGCATCTACATGGCGCCGGAGAGCGATCTGGTGAGCAAACTTTTGAAAGTTTACTCCGATTATACCGGTGAGGAGGCAAAGCCCAAATGTATCGGTGGAGGTACCTACGCGAAAATGATACCGAACACCCTGGCGTTTGGCCCCATCTTCCCGGGAGATGAGGTGCGGGAGCACAAGCCGGACGAATATATGGAGATCGACCGGTTACTGGATAACGCGGCGATTCTGGCGGCGGCCATGAATGAACTGGCAGATTAGTCATAGATGAAACGATGAAATGTTAAAACGAAAGAAGGTTAAGATACATGAAGATTACAGAAGTAAGATTGGGCAGGATCTCCGTACCCTTAAGAGTACCTTTTAAGACTGCACTGCGTTCCGTCTCCAGCGTGGAAGACGTGATCGTAGAGATACACACAGACACCGGCGCCGTCGGCTACGGAGAGGCACCGCCTACCGGAGTGATTACCGGAGATACCACCGGTGCCATCATCGGCGCGATTCAGGACCATATCGCAAAAACAATCATCGGCCGTGATGTGGACGATTTTGAAGACGTCATCCAGAGCGTCCAGAAATGCATTGTAAAAAACACCAGCGCAAAGGCAGCTGTGGATATGGCATTGTGGGATCTGTACGGCCAGCTGTACAAAATCCCGGTCTATAAACTGATGGGCGGTGCGCGCAAACAGATCATCACAGATATTACGATCAGTGTAAATGATCCCGAGGAAATGGCCCGGGATGCCGTCGATGCAATCCGGCGGGGCTATGACTGCCTGAAAGTGAAAGTAGGAGTTGACCCGACACTCGATGTAGCCCGTCTGGCAGCCGTGAGAAATGCAGTCGGCAATGACGTGTGCATCCGCATCGATGCAAATCAGGCATGGCAGCCGAAAGAGGCAGTCCGCATCCTGAACCAGATGCAGGAAAAGGGCCTGGATATCGAGTTCGTGGAGCAGCCGGTCAAAGCCCATGATTTCGAGGGAATGAAATATGTCACTGAGCGTTCCTATGTGCCGGTTCTGGCGGATGAGAGCGTATTTAGTCCGGAGGATGCATTAAAAATCATGCAGATGGGTGCTGCCGATCTGGTAAATATCAAGCTGATGAAGTGCGGCGGCCTGTATAACGCACTGAAAATCGTCTCTGCAGCCGAAATCTACGGCGTCGAGTGCATGATCGGATGTATGCTGGAGGCCAAGATCAGCGTCAATGCAGCAGTAGAGCTGGCATGCGCCAAAAAGATCATCACCAAGATTGATCTGGACGGGCCGGTACTGTGCAAAGAAGATCCGATCCTTGGCGGTGCAGTGTTTGAGGAACAGAAAATCACCGTATCGGATGCCCCGGGACTTGGCATCCGCGGCGTGAATGGGATGCAGTACATATAAGCCCTTTGTACATACCGCCCAGGGGTTCTAAAGAAATTATAAACACATCACCCTGTGACTGTTGTTCAGAGAAAAACAGCCCCGGAAATACCGTATTTGCGGTATTTTCGGGGCTGAAATTTATACGCCCAGGGACTCTAAAACAGTGTTAATGTGCCCAGGGACTCTAAAGAAACACTAAAGAAACACTAAAGAATTTCCAAAGAAGTTCGAAAGAGCCATCCATTATTCTTTTACTGCTCCCAGCATAATGCCGCTGATAAAGTATTTCTGGAGAAACGGATATACTACCAGCATGGGAATCATTGCGATGAACACTTTTGCCGCATCGAGGGATTTGTTAGACAGCTTATCCATCTTTTCGATCTGATCCATGGAAAGGCTGGTGGTCTGGATATTAACTACCATTTGTTTGATGTATGTTTGCAGCGGATAATGAGATTCGTTGCTGGAAAGTACCAGTCCCTGGAAATATTCGTTCCAGTAACCGACACTCGTGAAAAGGATCAGTGTAGCAAAAATTGGAACTGAACAGGGAATCACGATTTTAACCAAAACTGTCCAGACTCCGGCCCCGTCTATCTCCGCTGCTTCCATCAGCTCTTTTGGGAGCCCACGATAGAAATTTACAAGCAGAATCAGGTTGAATACTGGTACACCGCCGCAGAGAATCAAACCAATCATACTGTCAATCAGTCCATAGTTTACCATGGTGATATACCACGGAATTGTGCCACCGTTAAAGAGCATACAGAAAATAACGATCCACATCACGACATTTTTCAGGCGGTATTCACTGACCGGTTTGGACAGCGGATAGGCAAAAATGGCCAGAATTACAATTGTTACGATAGTTCCGAGAATGGTTCTCTCCGCTGATATCAGAAAAGAACGAAAGAACTGAACATCGCCCATGATCTGCTGGTAGGATGCGAGGGAGAAACCAACCGGATAGAAGCTGACCTGTCCGGAGTTTGCCGCGGCTTTGCTGGAAACAGACAGGCAGAAGGTATACCAGAGCGGATACAGACAGCTGATGGAAAGAACAGTCATGAGGATGATATTTACGACATTAAAGAGTTTGCTTCCGATACTTTTGCTTTGAATCATCTCATATCCCTCCTTAAAAGATTTTGTAGTCTGCTGCCTTATAGGCGATGATATAGGAAATCACAATCAGAGTAAAGCTGATCACAGATTTGAACAGACCAGCTGCTGTTGCCAGGGAAAACTGGACATTCAGAAGCCCCATCCGATAGACCCAGGTATCCAGGATATCTCCGGTTGAGTAAACCAGCGGGCTGTAAAAGTTAAAGATCTGGTCAAAACCGGCATTCAGTACGTTTCCAAGTCCGAGAATACTGAGGACCACGATGGTGCTTGAGATTCCCGGTAAGGTGATGTGCCAGACGGATTTCCATCTGCTGCAGCCGTCAATTGCAGCTGCCTCATACAATTCCGGACTGATTCCGGTCAGCGCAGCAAGATAAATGACTGCGTTGAAACCAAATTCTTTCCATACATCGGAACCGATAATCAGCTGGCGGAAACAGCTTTCCTCGGAAAACCAGATTTTTCCTTCGATACCAAAGAATCCAAGCAGGGAGTTGAAAACACCGCGATAGCCAAACATTTCCAGGAGAACGCTGGCCAGAATAACCCAGGAAAGAAAATGGGGCAGATAAACGATGGTCTGCACTGCTTTTTTGAATTTCAACTGGCGGATTTCATTGAGCATCAGTGCAAATGCGAGCGGTACCACAACATTGAGAATGAGCTTGGAAACTGCAATGACCAGTGTATTTATGATGACACGTTTACTGTCACTCATGGAAAACAGATAGCGAAAATTTTCGAGGCCAATAAACTCTGAATGCCAGAGTCCCTGCATCGGATTATAATCTTCAAATGCCATGACAATTCCAAACATGGGAACAATATTGAAAAAGAACAGCCAGATCATACCGATCAGAACCATAATATGATAGTTGAAAACGGTTTTGGAATTACGTTTCTTTTTTAAGAATGCGGGGGCTGAAACCGTAGTATTTTTCATAGGAGTCCTCCCTTTGTACGATAAATATAGCAACTTTCCGGAATCAGGTAAGTTTCGTTGCCGTGGCTGCTGTGACAGGAAAAGGGATAGCCCAAAGCTGCCCCTTTTCCTGGTATTACAGTTAAGACTCTTCGGCTACTTCCTGAATAATCTGATCTCCGCCTTCTGCCTTCCAGTTTTTGATAAATTCATCGTAAGCGCTGATATCAGATTTTCCGGTAATGATTTTCATAACCATTTCATTTTCCATGGACCAGAGGTTTGCCCATTTCTTTTCCATGGTTGCTGTTTGACTGAAGATACAACTGCGTACTTTTTGATCTACCTGTTGTGTGGAATAGGGACGGTCACCGACAAGCAGCGAGTACATTCTCTGAAAATTGCCAAAGTTCTCAGTGCTGAAATCACTGATGGAAAGCTGTTTGCCCTTTTCGTATCCGGGAACCGTATCTTTTACAAGAGAGACATCGCTGGAGAGAAGCTTGTAAGCTGTGGAGATTCCCGCATGATCCTCCGGAGCAGTCTCGCCATCCAGAACTTTGATCAGTTCGTTATAAGTATATTCGCATTCATCAGCTGGAGCCATCAGTGTTCTGACTGGCCAGAAGTTCAGCGGCTGCTCGGATACATCAAATTTACTCTCATCACGAAGCAGAACATTTGCCATGATAATAATTGCTTTTGCCACATCTTCCGATACATTTTTGTTAATGACGCAGTAGCCGGTTGTGGAAGAACCAAGCTTGACATTCCACTTTCCATCGTCAGTCAGAATCGGATAGGACTGCCAGTTGGCATCTGGCTCATTGCGGTATGCGTCACCGATACCGTAGCCGACCATCCACCATGCACCGAAGAACATTCCGACTTTTCCGGAATTGATCAGTTCCGTTGAGGAATCTCTGGTACCCATTTCCGGATCAATATAGCCTTTTGCATACCAGTCAGCCAGGCGTTCCAGTGTGGCTCTCGTTGCATCGGAATCTGTTCCGTAGGTTACGTTTCCACTGTCATCTTTAAGAAACAGACCAGGATATGCGTTGTTGGCGGAAAAGACAGCGTCAAATCCACAGGTAGTTGTTCCGGTCTCGAGAAAGTTTGTGTAACACTTTGTATTTTTGTCCGGTCCGGCAATCGGAACCGTGTCTTCGCCGGCAGGTTTCTTTTCTGCAAATACTTTGGCAATGTTTTCTACATCATCCAGAGTCTTCGGAGCTTCCAGCCCATATTCGTCCAGCCAGTCCTGACGTACGTTGATTACCTGAACACCGCCGGTTTCCACTTCAACTGCGGGAATGGCGTACTGTCTTCCATCGACACTGGCTTCTCTGATTGCCTCTCCACCCGTGGAATCCATTACCTCTTTTACCTGATCAGATTGTACCTGCTGAAAAAGATCAGTAATGTCATACAACTGTCCTGCTTTGGCTGCTTTTAACATGTATTCACGGGATACCGTCATTGCGTCAGGAAGTGTGTTGCTGGCAATACAGAGTGCAACCTTCTGTGTGTAATCATTTCCGGAAGCGGCTGTCCAGTCTGCCACGACTTTGATATTGAAGTTTTCCAGAAGATAATCGGTATACTGATTGTTGTCAACGCTGAGGCCGTCCGGCAGCTTATCTGTTGCGCTGACTGCCTGTCCGATATGTACCTCCACAACTTCCGGAAATTTCTGGAAAGCCTGGTCCCCTGCCGTAACAGTACTGTTTTCGGATGCAGTCTGTATGCCGGTGCTTTCGCTTTTGGAATCGGCAGCAGAGTCCGTATTTGCAGCACCGCATCCTGCAAACAGTGATGCCGCCATGGAAACGGTAAGCAAAACGGAAATCATTTTTTTCTTTTTCATTTTTTACCTCCTTGTAATTCTGACGTTTTGTTTTTTTGAATAATTGTATTCTACTATGCAATGTGACGAATCATAACCAGCGTATGTTTCAAAAAATGGAAACATTTAAATGAGAAAATTCAATGATGGAACGAAAAATTAGGCATTCGTTCTGATGACTCAAAACAAATGCCCTCAATTTTAGTGCTTTTTGTATTCCGAAAATGTGATGCCTTCATTTTGCAGAAAGATTTTTGCAAAATATTTTTCGTCGTGATATCCTACACGTTCCGAAATTTCTCCGATGGAAATCCTGTCATTCTCATGGATTAGTTGTTTTGCAAGCGCAATTCTCTCTTTGCGGATAAAACTATTGACAGAATAGCCTGTGTGCTTTTTAAAATTGATTGAAAAGTAACTTCTGGACATGCCTACAGTATCTGCGATGGTTTCTGCTTTTAACTGAGAATTAGTCAGATCCTGACTAATCAGAATGACTGCCTTCAGAATCAGAACTTCCATTGTCTGTCCGCAGTCACCGGCTTTTACTTTCCGGTACAGTTCATCGCGAATCAGAGGGATCCACTCGTTCTCTTCAAGATATGTTTCAAAGAAGTGCTCATCAAATCGGACTTCGAATGCTCTCTGCAGCGTCTGTAGAATATGTACGAGAAGTCGGTAATTGTTTTTGTGGGTCTGTGGAAGTTTCTGTTTCTTGCGGCACAAGAGCTCAAGCTGCTCCATGTTATACACCCAGCCCAGATCCGGAATCATTTCCCATATTTCCTTCCAGCCTTCTTTTTCTTCCGGAGTCAGAATGACCTCTGATTTTGACGCGTCCGGCGAAACAGAGGACAGTTCACTTTTCTTTTTTTGTATTTTTTCTGCCGCCCGCTGGAAAATTTCCACACATTCGTCTGGTTCCAGCTGCATTTTTGAGAGGTAGTCCAACACACCAAGCCGAAGCGCTTTCTGAACGTAGGAGAAATCTTCATGAGCACTGAGAACAATATATTCCATAGAGATACCGCGTGCTCTGCATTCGCAGATAAAATCAAGGCCGGACAGGACCGGCATGGTAAGATCTACAACAGCCAAATCTACCGGATGTGTTTCCAGAAACTGCAGTGCCAGCGAACCGTTGGCAACATCTCCTGCAACCGTGAAGCCGCACTGTTCCCATGGAACAAGGGAGATCAACCCTTTTCTCGCCAGCTTGTCATCATCAACAATCAGTACCTGATACATGTTCTATCCCCCTGTTATTTTCCATGTTTTTTATCGGTAAAAGAATTTCGACCCGGGTACCTTTTCCCGGCTCACTTTGAATAGCAAGAGAAGCATTTTTTCCATAGAAGGAATCCAGAGACATTTTTACATAGCGAAGACCGATGCCTTCCTGCTTCTTTGACTCTGCTGACGAATCCGACGGATTTTGCGCAGAGACAAATCCTTTTCCGTCATCCTGGATTAAAATCCGGATGTTTTCGGA
Source organism: Fusicatenibacter sp. (assembly GCA_022766945.1). Classification (GTDB taxonomy): domain Bacteria; phylum Bacillota; class Clostridia; order Lachnospirales; family Lachnospiraceae; genus Fusicatenibacter. Next base: position 18,847 of record JALEOU010000005.1, read on the forward strand.
TTCGGTGGTGACACGAATCCATAAATTTCCAAACTCATCCAGATTATGGCAAATTGCATTTTCTGCAATCGGCTGCAGCAGAAATCTGGCACAAGGTTGATCCAGATATGCACCTTCTTCCACATCGCAGGTGTATTGAAAATCATGTGTACTTTGCTGAAGCTTCAGATAATATTCCAGATAGCGCAGTTCGGTTCGGAGTGTGGTTTTCTGCTCGGATTTCCCGAGAGAATAGCTCAGGATAAATCCAAGTCGTCTGACATAATCATCAATATCCTTTTGCTGATTGGAAAGAGCCATCCAGTGAAGGGAATTTAGGGTATTCATCAAAAAGTGAGGGTTAATCTGATACATCAGTTTGTCCAGCTTTAACTGAGCTTTTTCTTTTTCCTGCTGTTGTCCTTCGGCAATCAATAATTGGATTCTTGTTTTCATATGGTTAAAGGTGGTAAACAGATGATCATATTCACTGATATGAATTTTGTATGGAGCGGGAGAAAAATCGCCGTCCCCTAAATGCTGCATCTCTGTTTCCAATACTTTGATCGGATGAGAGATGAGCCAAATCTGTGAAAAAGAAACTACGCCAAGGATGGCGAATGAAATCAGAATAACAGCTGCAACACGCATCATCCACTGCCGCATATCATATTGATAGTCGTGTAAGGGTATCAGAAGTACATGGTAAAATCCATAGTCGCTGTTGTCTGCAATTCCGATATAATTCTCCTGACGAACCATACCATCCTGATCAATGGCCACGGTACTTCCGGCCGGAAATTCCGCTGCCGTACTGAAAACCACGCTGTCGTTCTCGTCCAACTGAAGAAATGCATAGGAGGTGGATTCCAGTTCGGAACGATTTTGCAGAGAATTCAGGATATCTGATTTGGCTTCAAGATAGATGACAGCCTCTGTTCCGTCTTCAAAAGTAGTTGGACGCAGAATAGAGATGACATCATCGTTCATGACACTATTATAAGACATATGCAGACCATGAAATACAATTTCTCCCGTATCCATCAGTTCTTGAAGATGAAATGGATCAAAACGGTCAGATACCGAAAAATTCGAAAAAATGATATCAGTCTGATCCTGGAACTTTCTGATATAGGAACATAAGATGATATCTTCGGTTTCCCAGGAAGCAACATTCAACGTTTCATAAAATGCTTTATATTCCTGAATTCTGTCAAACTGTGTCTGTGCAGTAAGATAGTCATCGTATTTGCGGCCTACAAGTCCCGTGGAAAGCATGTTCTGAGAAAGCCTCAGAAGAATATTATATTCATTGTCAAGACTGTGGTTGATTTCCTGAAGAGTAGCAGCCAGAGAAGTTTCTGCTCTGGACTGATGCATAGCACGCATGGAAAGCTGTGTCACCAAAATGACGAGAAACAGACACAAAATTGTGCATGCAGCAAAAATTCTGATCAGAATATTCTTTAAAGACTTAGCTTTTGAAAGTCTTTTTGTATACATTTTCTGCGATCCCCCCAAAAAACATCATCAGTTTGACCGTTTTCAACAATCAATGGTATTGTACCACAAAACATCATGGATGGAAACCCCTGGCTGCAGGACAACAATCCAATGGATTGAATTGCTATTTGTGTTGCTATTTGTGTTGCTATTTATGTTGTTATTTATGCCCAGGGGCTGTAAAATAATGTTTATGCGCCCAGGGGCTGTGAAGTGATGTTTACATGCCCAGGGGCTCTAATGGGACTATAAAGAAACTATAATGGGATTATTAAATACAATAAAAACCTCATAAATTATGGAATTTCTGTTATTTATCCGGGAAGAAAGGAAGTGAAGAAAACAACAATGGCAGTTGAAAATGGTGAATGGATTATGCATGGCATGGAATGGGAGGATCCCTATCGTATCCGATCATGGAGAGAGCTGATCAACTGGATTCAGGAGATTGGTTTTTTACCGTTAATTAAGAATGAGGTCGTAGGATTTTCTGCAGAGGAACATGTATCGAATCTCTATTGGTGGACCGGAGATAAAGAGCAGGATCCATGGGAATGGAGGGAGATCATAGCGGAAACAAAGGAAGTGGCTTATGGAAAATTCTTTCACAGAAAATCTGGTTTTGTTTCTCTGCAATGGTTCCCGCGCTTTGCGAATTACCGGAGAGACGGATATGACTTTGATGCCAGATGGGAGGATGAACTGTCAAATATCCGTTGTAAGAAAATCATGGATATTTTTGAGACGGGAAAAGAATATACCGGACTGGAACTGAAACGTGCAGCCGGTTTTGGAAAAGGCGGAGAAAAAAATTTTGACGGGGTCATCACAGACCTGCAGATGCAGACCTATCTGACAATCAAGGAATTTCGGAGAAAGCGAAATAAAAAGGGGGAAAAATATGGAATGCCGGTGTCAGTGTATGTGAAACCGGAGGAATTGTGGGGATATGAGTTTATTGCTGCGGCTTATCAGGAGGATCCCAGAGAGTCCTGGCAGCATATTTACAATCACGTAAAGCAATTGTATCCGAACGCAGAAGACGGGCAGATCAGGAAGCTGCTGAAATAGGGGAACAGTTTATCACCCCAGGGCCTGTTAAATTAAGTTTATCCTCCCAGGGCATATGAATGGATTATAAAGGACATATAAATAGCTTATAAAAATAATAAAATTACGATTCCCAATAAAGCGTATAATTTTGTACGAGGTACATTTTTAGTGGTAATACAATCCCGGAAGCGGTATAATATTTGATAATTGTGCAGAATAAAAAGCGGACCATTGTGTACCAAAAGGGAGGATTTTATGTTTGAACCAAATTATCAGAATATTGTAGATGCCGCAAGAAATAAGGAAGCCGCACGGCTCCCGCTGTATGAGCATATCGTATCTTTTGAGGTGATTCAGAAGGTTACGGGAGTGGACCTGCCGTCTCTGTATCAGGGGGATGACAGAGATCTTCACGAGCTATTCCGTGTATATTGCAAGTTTTTCAAAGATTACGGATACGATGTGGTGCCTTTCGAACAGTGCATCGGGGAATGCATGCCGGGAGCGGGAGCACTTGGAAACAGCCGTATCACACCGGTGATTCAGGAGGAAGAGGATTTTAATGCCTATCCGTGGGATGAGATCCCGGATTATTATTTTGAGAAGAATGCCAGATATTTCCGGGCGCTGCGGGACGAGATGCCGGAAGGAATGAAAGCGATCGGCGGCGTAGGCAACGGTATTTTCGAATGCGTACAGGAGCTTACCGGATATCAGGGACTGTGCTATATTTCTGCTGACGATGAAGAACTGTATCAGGCGCTGTTCCAGAAAGTCGGTGAGACAAATCTGAAGATCTGGAAGAGATTTATGAAAGAATTCGGTGACATTTACTGTGTGCTGCGGTTTGGCGACGATCTGGGATATAAGACAAGCACACTGCTGTCTCCTTCGGATATCAAAAGGTTGATTTTTCCGCAGTATAAGCCGATCGTGGATCTGGTTCACAGCTATCAGAAACCATTTTTGCTGCATTCCTGCGGAAAGATTTTTGATGTCATGGATGATCTGATCGGGCAGATTGGAATTGATGCAAAGCATTCCAATGAAGATCAGATCGCGCCGTTCCCGGTATGGGTAGAAAAGTATGGAGACCGCATCGGTAATTTCGGCGGCGTGGATGTGGATGTTCTGTGTGGATATGATAAACCGCAGTTAAAGGAATATATTCTGGATGTTATTGCAAAAAGCAGCCATCACGGAGGATTTGCGATCGGTACCGGAAATTCCATTCCGAATTATGTTCCTGTGGAGAAATACCTGGATATGATTGAGATTGTAAGAGAATATCGCGGAGATTTCAAATAACGCAAAAAAGCAAAAGGGGGAAGCCATCATGATTGCCACCTGTCGTGTCTGCGGGAACTACAGCCGGGATAAAGAAGTATCCGGAAATCGGATCCGGTGTCCGAAGTGCGGGACAGAATGGGAATTTCGCAAGATGCCGCTGTTTATTTTGTCCGGCTGCAGCGGAGTGGGAAAGACGACAACCGGATTGATTCTTCAGAGAAAACATCCGGGATATGTGGTGCTGGATGCGGACATGTTTTATAATATCATGCCTCATGAGACGGAGGCTGATTATTATGAGCAGCTGGAACAGATGGAAAGCCTGACGAAAAATATTGCACAGAGCGGTTCCCCGGTTTTGTGGACGATGGCGGGAAACCTGGACAAAATTAATCAAACGTACCATCGGCGCTTCCTTGATGATGTTTGGATTCTGGCACTTACCGCTTCCTCACGGGAGATCCGAAACCGGATGGAAGTGGGAAGGGGAATCACAGATCAGACCTGGATTCAGAGTTCGGTGGATTACAATGAGTATTTTCTGACGCATCGGATGATAGGGGACATGCCTTTTGAAATCCTGGATACAGAAGGAAAAACTGCGGAGGAGGTCGCCTGGGAGGTTCAGAAATGGATGACACCCCATATGGCATCCCGTATGGAATAAGGAAGGAGGAGCTGTATGCAGGCAGTTTTTGAGACACTTTTTGATATTGTATATCTTGTGCTGGTGATCACACTTGGAGTTTTAATGATTCAAGGCAGCAGGGGCAGGAAACAGTACCGGCTGTACGGTGCCATGGCGGTGACACTCGGATGTGGAGATGCCTTTCATCTGATCCCCCGGGCAGCCGCTCTTTGCACGACCGGTCTGGAAAACTATACGGCAGCTCTTGGCATAGGCAAGCTGATCACATCGATTACCATGACCATATTCTATGTGCTGCTGTATTATGTATGGCGCTGCCGTTATGAGGTACGTGATCATCAGGGGACAACCGCGGCAGTCTGGGTACTTTCTCTGGTGCGGATTGTATTATGTCTCCTGCCTCAGAATGCATGGACAAGTGCCAATGCGCCGCTGTCATGGGGAATTTACCGCAATATTCCCTTTGCGGTGCTTGGGGCGCTGATCGTTGTGCTGTTTTACCGCAGTGCAAGAGAAAAACAGGACTACCCGTTCCGCCATCTGTGGCTCACCGTGGTAATTAGCTTTGCCTGTTACATTCCGGTGGTATTGTTTGCGGATACCATTCCTGCAGTGGGAATGCTGATGATCCCGAAAACCTGTGCTTATATCTGGACAGTATTGATTGGATTCTGGGCAATGAAAAAAGAAAAATAGCGTGGCGGATGCTGATTCGCAGAGAAAACAGGGAGCAAAATAAAATTTGCCCCCTGTTTTCACGTGCAAAGTGTGTTTGAAAATGCATATTACGAAATCTGCAGGAATGGGTTATAATGTCCCTATGAAACAATTGGAAGACTGACACTGCCGACAGCACTATATGGCAGAGGTCAGAGAAAGGATAACAACATGGGACATATTGCCAGCAGAGATGCTTACAAGAATCTGGAGGATCGGATTAACTGGTTCACGCAGGGTGCGCCGGTGTCGGACACACTTTACAAAATTTTGCAGGTACTCTACACGGAGAAGGAAGCAAAACTGGTTTCGCTTCTGCCGGTTCGCCCCTTCACTGCAAAGAAAGCGGCACGGATCTGGAATACAAGCGAAGCCAGGGCAGAGAAGTTTCTGACACATCTGTGTGAGAAAGCACTTCTGGTAGACTCCTATCATAACGGGGTGCGAAAATTCGTGATGCCGCCGCCGATGGCCGGATTTATCGAATTTGCGCTCATGAGAACCCGTGGGGACATTGACCAGAAGTATTTGAGCGAATTGTATTATCAGTACATGAATGTGGAGGAAGACTTTGTCAAGGATCTGTTCTTTGTCACGGAGACGAGACTTGGTCGCGTGTTTGTACAGGAGCCGGTATTGACCAACGAAAATACACTTCATATTCTGGATTATGAGAGAGCCAGCCACATCGTAAAGGAGGCGGAGTATATCGGCCTTGGTACCTGTTACTGCCGCCACAAAATGCTGCATGCAGGACACCCCTGCGAGATCAATGCGCCGCTTGACGTGTGTCTGACATTTGGAAATGTAGCCCGTTCGCTGGCAGAACACGGCGGTTATGCACGCCTGATCGACAAAGCAGAGGCGATGGATGCACTGGAGCGCTCCTATGAGCACAATCTGGTCCAGATCGGTGAAAATGTGCGGGAAAATCCGGCGTTTATCTGCAACTGCTGCGGATGCTGCTGCGAAGCACTTCAGGCGGCAAGAAGGTTCAGTCCGATGCAGCCGGTGGCGACAACGAACTACATTCCGCATGTTCACGAGGAAACCTGTGTGGGCTGCGGGAAATGTGAAAAAGCCTGCCCGATTCAGGCGATTTCCGTAAAAGAAGAACAGCCGGAAGCAGAACCGCAGGCGACACCCAAGGAAAAAGAAGCAGCGGCAAAGAAACGCAGAAAACTGGCAGCGGTAAATACAGAGATCTGCCTTGGCTGCGGCGTCTGTGCCAGAAACTGTCCGACAAAAGCCATCGAGCTGCAGCGCCGTCCGGTGCAGGTGATCACGCCAGTGAACAGTACGCACCGTTTTGTGCTGCAGGCCATTGAAAAGGGAACTTTGCAAAACCTTATTTTTGATAATCAGGCGTTTGCAAATCATCGGGCTATGGCAGCAGTCTTTTCCGTGATTCTGGATCTTCCGCCGGTGAAGCAGGCCCTGGCCAGCGAGCAGTTCAAATCCATCTATCTGGATAAGCTGCTTTCCATGCAGAAAAAGAAAAAATAAGACATTTGCAGCCGGTCAGAATTCGATCCCGTTTTTCCGGAGCAGTTCTCTGGCGGTATCGATGGAATCCACACCTTCCTTATTCTTGACCGGTGCAAATTCCTTCTCCCTGTCCACTTCGTAAGCCAGACAGTTTTCCAGCATGTGTATCATATCCAGGATCAGTTTTTCAAACTTATAGCCATTTGGTTTTTCCGGGTGGTGTTCTGTTCCGTCGGGATCCACATAGGGAATCTTTTTCTCCACAACGTGAGTGGACAGGCGTTTTTCCATGATTTCTTCCAGCTGATCGATGCGGAACAGATAATTTAGGATGACGCCGAAACAGTAGAGATATTCTCCCCGGTTATTTTGGGAATAGGTCATCTCGGGAGTCATCTCATAATACTCAATGATGGAAGGTTTGCCATCTTCCAGGCAAAGAACGCCGACCCGCTCATTGGGATCTGCTTTTCGAACCACTTTTGCACCGCTGACACAGCCTGCGGAAATGACAGCCCCTACAAAGCAGGGATCCGCGATCCGCTGCAGTACATTGTCGACGGAGAAACAATTCAGCCATTCCACACCCATCTCTTTTGCTTTCTTTAACAGACCGGCATTGGCAAAGGAAGTAAACCAGCCGCCGTTTCCGTTGGGTGAGAAAGCCAGCTGCTCTTTCGTTTCCATGAGAAGCTTTTTCTCATAATCCATACATGGCGCCATATCCTGGGTAAAGAAAAAGATATAATCGGGATTGTAGCCAAAATAATTGTGCTCTTTCAGAAATCCGACAGTTTCTTCGTGATTTTTGTCACTGGTCATGATAAAGAAGGGAATCCAGGTTCCGGATTCTTTCACCACATCCATGGTATTTTTAAGCAGCTGTTCAAAGAGATAGAGCTCTTTGGTTACCCCGATGTTAAAGCTTCCTTTTGGGCCGCCAAAACCAAGGCGTGTTCCCTGACCGCCGGCCAGAAGAAGTGCGCCCACTTTCCCGGCTTTGACCGCTTCCAGACCGATCCGGACATAAGTATCCCTGTTTGCTTCAATATCGGCAATGCTAAGCGCATCGATGGGAGAAATGATGCCTTTTCCATCCTGTGAGCTGTTCTCATCGAAACAGTCGAATACACTCCAGTCAAGGGTATCCAGCTGTCTCTCAAAATCGAGTTTCTGATGATCCTTCATCTGATCGTAAAAAGACAGCAGATGAGTCTGACCGTATTGTTCAAGTAACTGTTTTGTTTCCTGCTTCATATTCCCTTTCCCTCCAAAATCAAATTTTCGTGTTCGGTATGTTTTTTACTGCACCGTCAGACAGGCCGTTTTGCTTTCGGTATTCAGTTGGTGTACAGTGATAAGTCCGGTAGAACAGTTTGGAATAATAGCTTGAGTGGTTAAATCCGCAGCTCTGTGCGATCTGCACAATACTCCAGTCTTTTCCATCCAGCAGATTGCGGCTGACTTCCAGCCTGTAGTGGTTCAGAAATTCAATTGGTGAGAGATGCATGGACTGGCTGAAAATCTGGCAGCATTTGTTGCGGCATACATTCCCTGCCTGCGCAATGTCGGACAGGCCGATCTTTTCTGCGTAATGCTGGTAAATAAAAGAAACCATATTCTGCCGTATGGTAATGTCCGGATGATTTTCCTGACCGCAGATGTCGTTATGCGAGAGAGACAGACGGTACAGTTCTCCGCAGAGAAGACACATCAGCCCTGCAATCTGCAGCTCATAAGCCGGAAGATGCTCTTTTTTCAGGGAGAGAATGGCATCGAGATCGCTGCGGATCGGGACAGTCGTCTCATCATCGGCATGGCAGTGCAAATATTCAAAAGCAGTATTTTGCAGCAGGGGATTCACAAATTCATTCCGGAGCGTCTGATGCATGGAAAGCAGTGAGGGATGCAGAATAATACAGGTGAAATCACAGTTTTCCCCCTGGTGGGAATAGCCATAGTGCATCTGCCTCGTATTTACAAACAGGCAGTCTCCTTCTTTTAAAAGAATGGTTTTTCCGTTGATCCAGTAACACATGTTCCCGCTGTGAATCCGGATAAATTCAAGGTCTTCATGCCAGTGACACCGGGAGCGCATATTGGTGTACATAGAAAGCCAGCCGCTGCGGATATAGATCGGAATGCCGACCGTGTCATAGGGAATGATTTCCGAATTATCCTGCATCAGGCAGATACTGATTGTCTTCTCATTCGTCTTTGTATGTTCCATCAGAAAATCCTCTCATCGGTGAATGGGCAGGCGCCTGTGCGGCGGCGTAAAAAGTGAAATCGTTATATCTTTTAGCGATAATTGTGATAGACTCTGCTGAAAATAACTATTATCATTATATCTGCAAATCCCCGGGAAGACAAGTGGAGAAAATGGGAGGATAGAAATGACACAGAAAGAACGAAGAGATCTGGAATTAGCCTATAAAGCGGACGAAGAGATAATGGAGGAAATGAAGCAGACACGCAGACTGGTACGTGAATTTAATACAGCAGACCCTTGTGATTTTGAAAAACAGACAGAGATTGCAGGAAGGCTCATTCCTCATGCTGACGGTCCGGTTGCGCTGGGACAGCCCTTTTACTGCGATTACGGAACCCATATCTATGTGGGAAAAAATTTTCTTGCCAACTATAACTGTACGATTCTGGATGTGGGAAAGGTAGAGATCGGGGATAATGTCCTGTTCGGACCGAGTGTATCGGTTTACACTGCCGGACATCCGATTCATCCGGAAACGAGAAATACCGGATACGAGTACGGGATTCCGGTCAAAATCGGAAGCAATGTCTGGGTCGGTGGAAATACCGTTATCACACCGGGAGTGACCATCGGTGATAATGTCGTCATTGGTGCAGGAAGCGTTGTGACAAAAGATATCCCGTCCAACGTCGTGGCTGCCGGAAATCCCTGCCGGGTCATCCGCCGGGTAACAGAGGAAGACAGAAAATACTATTACAAAAAAAGAGAGTTCGATATCGACGTATTTCAATAAGAAACGATCAGAAAGATGCCCCGCCTGGCACAACCCAGGCGGGGTATTTGACTGCAAACGAAAAATTTATGTACACATTCAGAAAAGCTCTTTCTGCAGAGCATCTGCACTTGCAAACGGTCCGGGGATCACATGGACACCGCGGTGTTCGCCGAAATAGTCGGAATCGAACCGGATCGGCGTTCCATCGGGATTTTCAAATTCCTCTTCCGGCTCAAAAGCCTTGCCGAGAACGCCGGTGTGAATCATGCGGTCTGTAAAGCCATCCAGATATTCATAAAGATTGGTATCCAGATAATAGCTTCCGTCTTTCTCCACGAGCTCTACTCTGACATCACTTTGATCTGCTGCGGCAACGAGTCCGTTCACTTCATTTTTGCATGCTTTTGCACCGCCCAGGTACACATTTCCTTCGGTCCATACCGGAAGGCGTCCTTCGTGAACGGGACCAAGTGCAGCCATATCTGCAGGCTTTGTAAAGTCAAATTGAGAAATCCATTCCTCATAAGTCGGGTATTCGTCAAACATCCAGGTACCGGCTGCCCGGTTTTCAGTATCAAATCCTTCATCGGAATCATGCAGGGTGATGATGTCCTCTGCCGGCCACTTTTGAACGAAAATGTTGTTATAGAACCGGTCATCTCCGTGCAGGATAGTCATAAAGCCCATAACTTCCGTGCGATGAGGAATGTGATACGGCGTGTAGCGTGGACCGGTGCCTCCGCCGACGCAGGTAAGCGCGCCGCAGATCAGATTGTGAACCATGGCCACACCCTGGGTTGCGAACCGCAGACTGGCATCGGAGAGCAGAATGTTGTTGTCAATCAAAGTGGGGCCGTGTCCGACCTCAACGAAAATATCCTGGGACATCATACCGCCTTTAAGCTGTTTGGCGAATGCCGGGCGCTGATTGTCGTGAAGCAGGTTCTGGGTAAGACGTGTTCCCTGTGCTTCCCAGTCGCACCAGATTCCCATGGTGCAGTGATGGATATGGTTGCGGCGCATAATCACATCGATTGCAGCATGCATCTTGATGCCGGCGATCTCTGCGCCGCCAAGTTCCATCATGTTGTTGATATGATGGATATGGTTGTCCTCAATGATGGAAAAGACACCGCCCATCCGGCCGATGATACCGCCCTGCTCACAGTGATGAATATGGTTGCGACGGATGATGTGGCTGCCCACCTTTTCCTTCAGCCAGCCGTGATACTGACCGCGGCATACCGCATCGCGCTCCATCTGAGTCGGGCTCTTGACATGTTTGGTAGTGAAATAATGATTATTGTCGGGATCCAGATATTTGCCGAGGGAGATGCCGGCGCACTTGCTGTTGGAAATCTCGCAGTCCTCGATGATCCATCCCTTACTCCAGTGCGGTCCGATCATACCGTCCTGGAATGCTGCAGGCGGTGCCCAGGTAGTGGCTGCCTTATTGATGGTAAAACCGCTGACGGTGATGTAGCTGATGCCGGTCTCGGACGGAAAGAAGCATTCGCGGCGTACGTTGATTTCCACATTTTCTTCATTGGGATTTTTTCCCTGGAAGTTCGCGTAGAGGATCGTCTCATCCGCATCCTTGTCCTGGGTTGTATACCATTTGCAGATGGAATCTTCCGGTGTCCAGCTGCATTCATACACTTCACCCCTGAGGCAGTCCTCTAGGGAAGCTGTCTCGTACAGCGCTTTGTCGTTCAGGTAAACACAGCCGGTGTGCTTGTCTGCTTTGGCAAAATACCAGTCACCATAGACAAAAGTAGTATACGGATTGTATTCGCCAAAGATACTGTTCGGAATGCGGCACATCCAGACATTTCCCTCATAGAATTTCCAGTCTTTCACCTGTTCTGCACCGGTGATCACAGCGCCGAGCGGTTCGGTGCTGCGGTAAGAGATCCGATGTTCTTTTGTTCCGGCATGAATGGGATTGACGTACTCGCGGTAGATGCCGGGTGCGACCAGAACCTCGTCACCTGGCTGAGCGATCTTTGCTGCGTCATTGATATGACGAAACGGCATGGCTGCAGAACCATTTCCGTCCCGTCCTGCATTTGCATTTACGTAGATTTGCATAGTTGTCCTCCTTGTTGAAAAGTTGCCCTGTATCTCGAGTATATCACAGTTGCGGGGGAATGGGAACCACCCGGTTTCTTTTCATTCCTGATAAATTTCCTGTACAGCCTATCCGCCCCGTGGTAAGATAGGAGGAAAGAAAAATGCCACAAGAACGACAGGAGGGATATCTGCTTGTTCCGGAGTATAAAGGTTCGAAAGCGATCGGGCAGATCTTTGGCATTTCCTATGTCTACAGTATTTTCTGGAAACTGGGACTGATCCGGGTTCCGGAAATGGTGGAGAAAAGGCTGGAAGGGAAAGGGGAAAGAGAAAATGGCTGATTATCTGATCAAAGACACCACGCACGAACAGCGCCAGAGAATCGTGGAAGAGTCCCTCGGCAATATTTCCGGAAGCTGTGACGGCTGTATGGCAGGTCTGGCGGAAATGTATCAGGACTATATTGACGGGAAAAAGGAAATCCGGGAGATCAATATGGAATTCAATGCCAGATACACGCATGCAGATCCGAGACCGGAAAAGGAAAACGGATGTGAATACGCATAAACATCGTTACTGTTCAGACGGCAACGGACGCTATGCAGAAAATAGATCTCGACGCAGACTCGCTTGCGCTCCTTCAAAACGCAGCGGTACTAAATTCGCCAGGCAAAAGCAGCCTGGCGAATTTAAGTGCCGGCGTTTTTCAAGGGTCTGCTTTCGAGATGCTATTTTTTGCACAGCTGTTTCGTGTATCCTCTGAACAGTAACGAAACATCTGTCAGGTATATTGCGTGAAAAAGTGGTTTGTTTTCCGGAGCAGCTGTGTTATGATAGGAAGAAAAGAGGAGGAAATACACAATGAAAGAGCACGGAAAAAAGATGATTGCCCCTATTGTGATCGCGATACTTTTTATTCTGTATTTTCTGGGACTTGCAGCCTTGTACCTCTGGATCGACGGGATTCCGGGATGGGTGAAAATCCTTCTTGTGGTGATTCCTCTGGCATTGGCGGGTGTTATGGCTGGTACCCTGTACAGCAGAATAAAAGAGATAAGGAGTGGGGAAGAAGATGATCTTAGTCAATACTGATTACATTAGCGGAAAAGAACTGGAAATGCTCGGACTGGTGAAGGGGAGCACGATTCAGTCCAAAAACCTGGGACGTGATATTACGCAGAGCTTTAAAACGCTGGTTGGCGGCGAGCTGAAGGCTTACACGGAGATGATGAATGAGGCCAGAGCGCTGGCAACGAAGCGGATGGTAGAAGAGGCAGAGGCTCTGGGAGCAGATGCGGTGGTCAATGTACGTTATGCCTCTGCGGCAGTGATGCAGGGAGCTGCGGAAGTCATGGCATATGGAACAGCTGTGAAGTTTGTGTAAGAAGTGCGTGAATAAAGACGAATGAAGTAGTGAATAAATGGATAAAGAGAGAACCGGGAAAAGCCTGTTTCCTGGCGAATGAAAGGGGTCTTGAATGTCAGGACTCCTTTTTTCAGGCTTTAGATCAATTATCAGCAGAGAGGAGATCCGCTTGAAAAATTAGTATACGAATGATAAGATGATGATAGCAGGATCAAATACTTTGATTTGATCCAAAGTGGAGGTCGAAATGTCTGTAAGAAAGAAACTGCCGATCGGCATCGAAGATTTTGGTGAGTTTTCAAGCAATCACTTTTATTATGTGGATAAAACGGATTTTATCATAGAGCTGCTTCGGAACTGGAGTAAGGTAAATTTGATTACCCGTCCCAGGCGATTCGGCAAATCTTTGAATATGAGCATGCTGCGTTATTTCTTTGAGATCGGCGGCAATCCGGCATTATTTAGCGGGCTGCGGGTGGCACAGGAAAAGAAACTGTGTGAGGAATACATGGGACAATTTCCGGTGATTTCCATTACTCTCAAAGGGGTAGAAGGGTCGGAACATGAGACTGCCTTCATGCGTTTGCGTGATGTAATTGGAACAGAAGCGGAACGCTTTTCTTTTCTTGCAGAAAGTGCACGGCTTACAGCAAACGAAAAAGAGAAATACCTCGCATTGACCGATTTGAAAAATGGAAATTACACGATGGATGAAGTAATGGTTACGGCAAGTCTTAGAACCTTATCAATGCTATTGTCCAAACACTACGGAAAACAGACAATTCTTCTGATCGATGAATACGATGTTACCCTGGATAAAGCTTTCCAGTATGGTTATTATGATGAGATGCTGCAGCTGATTCGAAGTCTTCTGGGAAATGTACTGAAAACAAACGAATATTTAAAATTTGCAGTACTTACCGGCTATCTGACACAGGGCGGACGCATCGAAAATCGAAGCATTCTGCAGTGCATTTCCGGAAGGAAACGCCTCTTTGATAGAAGAAATGCTGAATGACTATCTGTGGAAAGCCATCAGCATTCGTGACACTTCGGTACAGAAGAATCAAAAAGAGAATTTTTACCATGAGATGCTCCTGGGACTTTTGCAGTATGAGGATGGATGGCTGATCAAGTCAAATGCTGAGGCAGGAGAAGGATTTTGTGATATATTGCTGGAGACTCCGGAACGCACGGGAGTTGTGATTGAGGTGAAATATGCGGACAGGGGTGCCCTGGAAGAGGGATGCCGTAAGGCACTGGAACAGATTGAGAGAAAACAGTATGCGGTGCGTCTGGAAGAGGATGGGATGAAAAAGATCCTGCGGTATGGGATCGCATTTTATAAAAAGCACTGTAAAGTAGTGTTGGGTGAGGCTGGTATTTTGGATGAGATGTGCCAGTAAAAACCGGGAGAAGAGGACATGAGATATCAGATCAGACATGCTCTGGTGCAGTATGCAGCAGACACAATTTTGGAAGATGTAAATTTTGAGATACATGACAATGAAAAAATAGCGGTTGTCGGACGAAACGGCTGCGGCAAAACAACACTCCTCAAACTGATTGCCGGAGATCTGAAGATGAGCAATCTGGACAGTGATGAATCCTGCGGCATTACCATGGCAGGCAAGCAGAGGATTGGCTTTTTGCGCCAGATCAGTTTTGAGGACGGCGATGTGCTCATTGAGGATGAGATCAAGAAGACATTTGCTCCGGTTTTTGCCTGTGAAGCGCGCATGAAGGAACTGGAGGAGGAGATGAAGCAGGGGGAGACACCCCGGCTTCTCGGAGAGTATGGCAGCCTGCAGAATCAGATGGAAGCGCTGCGCGGCTACACCTGGCGGCAGGATATGGAAATCATGTTTCAGAAATTCGGATTTCCCCTGGAAGACCTGAGGCGGCCGATCGGGAGTTATTCTGGCGGACAGCAGACGAAAGTGGCATTTATCAAGCTCCTGCTGAGCCGACCGGACATCATGCTGCTGGATGAGCCGACCAACCATCTGGATCTGCCGACCATCGAGTGGCTGGAAAATTACCTGAAAGACTACGACCGTGCGGTTGTCATCGTATCCCACGACCGGATGTTCCTGGATCGGGTGATTGATGTGACGTATGAAATCGAGTATCACAAAATCAAACGCTATCCGGGAAATTACACGGCATTTATGGCGCGAAAGGAAGAAGAGCTGCTCAAGCAGGAAAAGGATTACGAGGAGCAGCAAAAGGAAATCGAGCGTCTGACCACCTGGATTGAAAAGTGGAAAAATACGCCGACGAAAGTGGCGGCCACCCGCTCGAAACGCATGGCCATCGAGCACATGGTAAAGATCGAAAAGCCCAGGCGTTTTGACACCAAAACATTTCAGGCACGCTTTACTCCAAGGATCGAAAGCTATACAGACGTTCTGACCGCAAAGAAGCTGAAAATCGGTTATGACACAGAGCTAAGTGAGGTTTCTTTCCAACTGAGAAAAGGAGAACGACTTGCCATTCTCGGCGAAAACGGCAAGGGAAAATCCACGCTGCTGAAAACACTGATCGGAGAACTACCGGCACTTGGCGGCTCCTTTACCATGGGGTCCAATGTGGAGTGGGGATACTTTGACCAGCAAAGAGCCGTCGTCAACGATGCGGATCCGGAACAGACCGTGCTGGAAAATTTCTGGGAAGCATACCCGGATCTGATGCGTGAGGATGTGCGCAGTGCGCTTGGCAGTTTTCTCTTTTCCCAGGAAGAGGTGGCAAAGAAGATGGGTCAGCTCTCCGGAGGAGAAAAGGTCCGTCTTGCTTTATGTAAAATGTTCCAGACCCGTCCGAACTTCCTGATCCTGGATGAGCCAACCAACCATATGGATATGCTGGGAAAAGAAGCGCTGGAAAAGATGCTCTCCGATTTTCCGGGGACGGTATTGTTCGTATCCCATGACCGGTATTTTATCAAACAGGTGGCAACGGAGATTCTGGAATTCGACGGGAACCGTGTGATCCAGTATCACTGCAGCTACGAGGAATATCTGGAGGAGAAGAAAAAGTTCGCAGCGGCTGCAAACGGTGCGCAAAAGAAAACGTCCGGTTCCACTGGCAGCGCTCAGATCAGGACAGATCCATCTGCAGAGCGCGACGCTCAGGTGCGGGGTCAGGGAGAGGAGCCGACGCTTTCCGATGTTTTCGATAAAAAGACCTATTATAATCCAGGCAAGATCAAATCCCGTCTGGAGCGGCAACTGGAAAAGTATGAACGGCAGCTCTCCGAAAGCGAAGCCAAAGCCGCGGAACTGCAGCTGCAGCTTATGGATCCGGCACTGGCTGCGGATTATCAGAAACTGATGGAACTCCAGCAGCAGCTGGAAGCGGAAGAACATCAGCAGGAGAGCCTGCTGGAGCGAATGGTGGAAGCAGAGACGGAGCTGGAAGAACTGATCGAAAAAGAGGCAAACCGGAATGAAGGGATATGAAATATTCGTAGAAGAAAGTAATCCCTAACAGAGAATCAAACCGTAAAAATAAAGCATACCCCTAGACAAAAAATCAAGTCCTTTGACGGAACTCCCGTATGGTGATAAACGGGAATCCGGTTGAAGGACTTTTTTCATGTACTTGTATAAGTTTTTGCATTTTTCCTTGTATTTTTTTCGGCAGAAACTGTAATATTTCGACCTGAATTGCGTATAGATATCAGAGGGTTTCTGTTCGAAAGAAACGAAACGCGTCAGGGAGAGAGAACAATGTACAATCCAGAAGAAGAATGTAATGCGATGATTAGAAAAATTGAGATCTATTGCAGAAAGAAAGGGATGACACACAATGCGCTGGCGAAAAAAGCGGGGATTTCCACTTCGACTTTGAGTTATCTTCTTGGAGGAAAATCGAAGCCGTATGTGTATACGATCCTGCAGATCTGCAATGCACTGGGGATATCATTACATGATCTGGTAGGCGATGAAACGAAAAGCAGTCTTTTGTCGGATATGGAGGTGGATGCGGATGGGAAATTACGGATAGAGGAAGCAGAAGAGCCGGAAGAATCGGATGAAAAGCGCTCAGAGCTGGTACTCTGTGAGCGGTATCGCGGTTTGCCGGAGCAGAAACAGAAATTGCTGCTCACCTATCTGGAGATGCTGGAGCAATACCAGAAAAAGTAACATGGAAAAGGCGGGTGTTCGATAAACCGAAGATGAAATTCGATGAACCGAACACTTGGTAAAGAGACAAATCTGATAAAATAGATGCAGAGAATACAGAGGTCAAAGAATCTGTCATCGGAAATTTTCAGAATTTGGATCAGCGTTTTATACAGAATGGAAGAGTCATACGGAAAGAAGGATAAGACCATGAGGAGAAAAATACTGATTGTTTTTTTGACTGTGGCAGCTGTTTTTTGGTCGGTCACCCTGTTTGTTTCTTTGATTTGCGGTGCTCCTTCGGATAAGAGCGAGCTTACCAGATATCTGATTGGGGCAGCAGGCATGTCTCTTGTGCTGCCGGGAGGATTTCTGTTTTTTCTCATCCGGACAATGGATCTGACAAAAGAGCTTGAGAAATATGAGAGCATGGAAACAGAAGAAACAAAAGTGAAGGAAGTACAGGCTTTTGATGAGCATGATGAGACAGGGGACAGTTTTCATCTGCCGGTGCTGATGAGCGCGTTGGGTGAAAAAAGAAACCTTTCTCAGGAAGAAAGAGAAGAATTACTATCGTATTTAGAGGATTTGTAAACAATGTTGTATCTATGCATGACTGCAGCAGGATCCATACCAGTACTGATCTGTCTGGTATTATGGCTTTGCCGGAAAGAATCTTATGATTTTCGGTTGGGAAAGCGGCTTTTGATTATAGGAATGTTCTTTTATCTGGTTCCTTTCCAGCTGCTCAAATATAAATTGCCCGAGAAAGTGGCGGAAAATCTAAGCCTGCCGATCACAATCCGGACGGATCAGAATTTTTACAAAGCAGCTTCCGTGGGAAGCATTCTGACTCCGGGAGAGTCGATCTGGATACCCAAATGGATCTGTATTGTGCTGATCATCTGGATGGTTTGCGTTGTTCTTTTCGCACTCTATGAAGTTATCAAATATAAGCTGGATATCCGGAAACTGATGGCACAGTCGGAGAAGACTTTTGCGGACGTGAATGGGAAAAAGACGGAACTTCTGGTGAGCACGAAGATACATACGCCATATACGGTCGGTTTCCTAAAACAATCGATTATCGTTCCGAAAGGCAGCCAGAATCATCCGTGCTTTTCCATGTTTTACCGACATGAAGAATGTCACAGGAAAAATTATGACTGTTTTATGAAACTGATTTGTATTGTCATCATCTGTGTTCACTGGATGAATCCGATTGCTTATCTGCTGCTGCCGCTGTATTCCATCACGGCGGAATATATCTGTGATGCATATGCAATACGCGGATGCACGGAAAGTGAGAAGAAAGAGTATCTCCAGCTGATTATCAATTTGTCCGCAAAGGATGAACCGTTGTCTGTAATCTGGAAGAGCAATCTATCCGGTTCGGGGAAATTATTGAAAAGGAGGATCAATTACATGATGAAAAAGCGGAAGACAGGAATGGTAAAGAAAGGGGTCACTGCAGTGATATGTGCAGTCACGGTATTTGCGAGTGCGAGTACGATACTGGCGTATGAACCGTTTTGGTCGACGGATGAGGAAGCGGTTGAAATATTTGAGGGTGGAACATTTGGTGCATTTTCAAGTGAACGAAATATGGGTGAGCTTGATTTTAGTGAATCCGATATAGTGTTTGTATATGAGGATGGAACACAAGTTGCAATTACTGATACAGAAGAATCTTTTGCTTATGCTCTTTGCAATCATACTATGGAAAGTGGTTATTATAGCGTTCATAAGCCAAATAGCACAGGCGGTTGTACAATTTATGAGTATAATGCTCAAAGATGTACGAAATGTGGATATACTGAAATAGGAACTCTTAATAATACAATTACCTATGCAGTATGTCCACATAATTAAGTCAAAATTTGGCATTGGTAATAATGAAATGTAGTATATAAGATGGCTGTTTGTAGGAAGATTATTTCCTCACAGACAGCCATTTCTTCTTACTAAAGATAGAAGTACTATTATCGTTCGTTGCAGTACAGTTTTATATCGCGGAACTGAGATAGCCTGTGTTGTTGAAATTCGGATTATCCTTCTGGAATACTTTGAGAGGTTTAAGGAGTACTTTTCCTCATGCTTTCAGATCTGCTAACAGTTCATCCAGATCGGTGTATCCTTTCACAGACGGATTTTTTGTAATCCTTTCTGCTTCCAACATGGCTGCAATCGTTTCCTTGTTGGGCTGTTTCAGAGAAGTTTCAAAAGAAATCCGGTTCTCACGGAGTGACCGGCAGATACTGCTGTTTGTGGTAGAGTCAGCCATAGAACCATCTCCTTTCGTACCGGTGGCAATATTATATATTTATTTGAATAAAAAATACAATACTTTTACAAAGAAAATTAATATCAATTTTTCTGTAAAGATGGACTTTGTAAATTGTTTTGTTCGGACAATTATAGAACCGTTGTTGATGCAGCTGCATTTTCTGTGTTATACTCAATATATCGAGCGTATCCGTGCATCCTGCTAAATTCCCTTCTCCGTCTCCGGTAAGAAACAGCGTGACTGAGAATATTTGCGTGACTTTATTACTTCAAGGCAGCTGCACGTCCTTGCACTGCCAGCAGGTTTAAGTACAAAAATCAAAAGGAGCCAGTAACATGAAATGTCCGTATTGCAATGTCGAAATGATACATGGATACCTGAACTGCGGGACAACTATATGGAGCGAGAAAAAGCACAGGATCAGTTGTTTACCGAACAGTAAGGAGCAATTTGCATTACATCTCAGGGCACCTTACCTTACTCCTCATCACATAGAGAGCGATTGTTGTCCCAAATGTAAGAGAATTATCATAAACGCAGCAGACTATGAAACAAACATCGGAGAATAATTACTGAATCAATATCGAAAAAAAGACCATAAACACACGTACCCACATGCACATATTTACGGTCTCTTTCTATACCCATTTTCCCAAAAGAAAACCACGAATAAATCAAAACAGAAAACCGTTTTACAGCCCGGCCCAAATGGGTCACATTGCCATATACCTGACGAATATCGTATTCGCAGCGTTTTGAAGGAGCGAGAGCGCGTCTGCATCGAAAACTATTATCGCCAAAGCGCCCGGATTGCTGTTCAGAAATCACACGAAACAGCCGGGCAAACACAAGAATCTCGAAAGCAGACCCTTGAAAAACGCCGGCACTTAATGAGCAGGATTGCTTTCTATCCTGCGAATTTAGTACCGCAGCGTTTTGAAGGAGCGAGAGCGTGTCTGCGTCGAGATCTATTTTATGCCGGGCGTCCGTTGCCGTCTGAACAGTAACCCGGTTACAGTTCAGCCAGGTAGCTGACGCTGCCATAAGTTTTTCTAAAAAACATGCTGAAATTTTCATTTGCCTTGTATAGGTCAAAAGTGGATATCTTCTTTGCCCAAACATGAGTTATGAGGTCTCTTTTGGTACAATGTGGATAACTTTACTTTTTTTGCCATTATCGCTGTGAAAACACTTCCTTCTCAGGATGGATTATCAACACGTTTTGCTTGTAATAAGGACGTTTTCCACTGGCAAAATGACGGCCTGCTCTATCGC
>JALEOU010000022.1 GCA_022766945.1 Fusicatenibacter sp.
CTTGACAGTTCAAAATAACTCAATCGGATTTCAAGGGAATAGTCTACCTATTTTTGTGGATAACTCGATTGATTTCATGGGAGATGGTTCAAGGTTTTGTAGTATCGAGCATTTTTATATGCTCATGAATAATTCAGGTTAATGCATGATTATTGTACCACTCATCTCCATGGTCTGCCAGGGATACACACATGTTTCGGCTTAATCTGGCAACATTATCTTCCTCACACCGGAATGCAATCACCGGCAGTTCTGTCACCAGTTCCAGATTGTCCTCTGCAATCAGCCGACGCACAGACCACTCCCGCAGCTGCACGGCAAGCTTCAGATTTTCCAGATCATTTCCTGCATCGATGGCAAAATAATATTTTTCATTTTCTGCTCTGCCGTTCTCTGCGATTCGATCCAGCCGTTTGCGCCAGGAATCTGTCTGAAAATCCACCTGAAATTCTGCTCCCGTCTCTATTTGCGTAAAGGTACTGTAGAGATCTGTTACCTGTGTCTTCTGACGCCCATTCAGTCCCGCCATTCTCTGATCCGGGTCCAGGCCCGGACAGCATCCATAGAGACGATGCAGAAACTGTTCTGCATCCGGCGCCAGAATCGTAATTTTTGTTTTCAGATTCTTCCGTTTCGTGGTAAGCAGATAAAATGCTTCCCGTACCAGCCATTCACACGTTTTTGTGGAACCGAGCACTACAAAGTTCAGAGTTTCCTTTTTCGGCGTATCATACTTCCTGTCCCGAACCGGGTAGAGCAGCGGATGTCTGGCCAGAAGGCGCTGTGCTGACAATTTCGCGTCATCCAACAGATAGACAGGCAGAATCCAGTCGCCCAGGTGATGAAGCGCTGTATCAATCAGCGGTGCCAGATACTCCTCCCTGCCTCTGATGTAAAGCTCCAAAGACCAGCTCGCAAAAGGATCTTTTTTGCTCTTTTCACTGATCTTTTGCAGACAGCAAGGCAGCTGATCCAGATTTTTCTGTTCATCCTCATCCAGAAAAAATGCTTTTTGCTTTTCCTTTTGAAACGGTTCGAACTCTTTCGATCCCTCTGTTTGTTCCTGCACCGTCCATCCGGTAGGCATCGTTTCTCTGATCATCTTCGTATAAACATTTTCCGTAGAGAACCAGCAGTTTCCCCTCCTGGTATCTTCTGCCGGTTCCGCCTGCCAGATCAGACTGATCCGCTTATTCTTCTGATATTCTATGCGCGCTTTCTCATAGCCCCACTCTGCACTTCGTTTCAGACATTGTTCCGCTGTATTGCCATCTTCGGGAATTACCTCACCAGAATCAATGAGCTGATACAGGATATAATAAATCTCTCGAAGGGTCGCTCCTTTCGCTCTTGGGACACGTGTTACCAGTTCTATGCAGACGCGATAACACTTATTAGCTTCCCCCTTTTCCTTACAGATGCGGGCATATTCCAGCATCGTGGTCTCTTCTTTGTTATTCAGAGATTCTTTCCAGTAAAATCCCGCTCTTGCCTGATCGTCACAGGCTTCATAACAAGCGCTCAGCCTGCGACACACTTTACCGTATAAGGACGGATCATTCCTGATCTCCGGCAAAGCCTTAAGATACCATTCCACCGCACCGGCATAATCCTGCATGCTCATCTGCTGCTCTGCTTTTTTCAGAATTCCTCGCTCTCTTGACTCCCTCGGCGTTGGTACGGGAAAAATCATCTGCAGCATTTCCTCGCTCCAGTCGTCCCAATAGACGCTCTCACCTTTTCCGCTCTTCCTTAACTTCGTAACCGACAGAAATGTCAGTGCAGTAAGAACTTCTATTCTTTTCTCTGCGTTTGCCACCAGCAGTTCCAGACGTTCTCTGATCCTCCCGGAATTGTCCAGTGCCGGATCATTCAGAAAAGGCTGCAGCTTTATGGATTCCGGATTTATCTTCTTTCGTTCCAGAACAGTGATCCAAAAATCATTCACACATTGTACATACTCCCGGATCCTGTTCTCATAATCTTTCGCCGTCTCACCCGTTTTGGGACTCATTTCCAGAAGCACTTTTTTATAGTTCGCATAGTAAGAACCATTGATAACCTTGGAATTCGTCGGATCACTCTGATCTCCGGGAAAAGCCAGTTCCTGCAATTCTTCCGGCAGTATCTCCTGATATAACTCTTTCTCTGTTCTTTTTCCATTGAACACCACTCCGAAAAGGTTCTTCCAGGAAATCGTAAGTACATTACCATTCATCTCTCGTCTTCCTCCTCCGTATGAAAAACATTCCCTCCAAAGTTATGAAACTTTCATGAAAAAATCAAAAAAATTCCTCTGTACTCCGCAAAAAAAATCCTGCATACTCTTTTATATTAAGATCTGTTTTTCGCAGTATCATCAGTTACCCGACAAATGACATTGGAGTCAAAAGGAGAATTTTTATATGAAATGTATATGCCGGTCAATCTGGACACGCTGCACGGTGAAACTGGACCACCTCGCCGTTAATTCAGGACCATCCTGCCGGATGGCTGTACCACCCGATATTTTGTCTCCTATAATGATAGATGGCACACACATGTGTGACTATCATTTACAGGAGGACGATAATTATGGTGAATTATCGAGAAATCCTGAGGCTTCACAGTCTCAACTATTCGCAGCGGGAGATTGCTGCCAGTGTCCACAGTTCCCGCAGTACAATCCAGGAGGTACTCAGCCTTGCATCAGCACTCAAAATCAGCTGGCCGCTTACCCCGGAGATAACCAATGCAGCTCTGCAGTCTCTGCTTTATCCTGAAAGGGCTGAAAAAAACACAGACCGCATGATGCCGGACTTTCCAAAGATCCACAGCGAACTTGCCAAAAAAGGGGTTACCCTTTCACTTCTCTGGACAGAGTACTGTACAGAAGCACATGCTGCCGGTAAAATCCCGTACATGAGCACACAGTTCGGTGACCTTTACCGTAAATGGGCGCAGGTCAGTAAGGCAACCATGCGTATCCAACGAAAACCTGGTGACACCTTTGAAGTGGACTGGGCGGGAAAGACGATTGATATTTATGACCGGGTTACGGGTGAAATAACCCCGGCCTATCTGTTTGTAGGTGTCTTATCCTGCAGCGGTCTTATTTACGCGGAGGCTTGCATGGATATGAAGGCAGAAAACTTCATTAGCTGTCATGTGCATGCCTATGAATACTTCGGAGGCGTAACCCGCTTACTGGTTCCTGATAATCTTCGTGCCGGTGTTACAAAAAATACCCGGTATGAAACGGTTATTCCGCGGGCATACCGTGAAATGGCTGAATATTATGATACCGCCATTGTTCCTGCCCGGGTGAAGGCCCCTGATGACAAGCCAAATGCGGAGGGGTCAGTAAAATTTGCAACGACCTGGATACTGGCTGCAATCAGGAACTACCATTTCTTCTCCCTTGAAGAAGCAAAGCTGGTGGTTGCTGAAAAACTGGAAGAACTGAATGACAGACCTTTTCAGAAGCGCGTTGGAAGCCGCCGGTCTGCCTACGAAAATGAAGAAAAGGAATTCATGCAGCCTCTCCCCAATGCCCCTTATGAACCTGCAGTCTGGGCAACTGCAAAGATCCAGAACGACTATACGGTCTTTGATGGGCTTAACAGATACTCTGTGCCGTTTGACCTGATTGGTGAACAGGTTGATATCCGGCTGACTAAAAACACTGTGGAAGTATTTTTTCATGACAGCCGCGTTGCTTCCCATGTACGCAGAAAGAAAGCACAAAGGGATGCATTTATGATTCCGGAGCATATGCCTGAAGCTCACAGGAAATATCTCTCTTATAACAGGGATGCTTTCCTGTCGTGGGCTGAGCTGGCCGGGCCATCCGTATTGAGAACCGTCCAGTGCTTCCTGGACTCCGGTAAAGAGCCTGAGCAGGGATATAAGTACTGTGCCAGCCTTATGAAAGCAGCTGACCGTTATGGACAGTTACGTGTGGATGCAGCCTGTGAGCGTGTGTTGTCTTTTTCATCCCTGCCTACACTGAGGAACATCCTTACTGTCCTGAAAAACGGGCAGGACAAGGTGCCTTTAAATAAGGAACCGGATGTGGAGGCCAAACCAGTCAGGCGCAGTCAGGGAATCACCCGTGGTGCCAATGCCTTTCGGAAGGGAGGTGCAAACGCATGATCAACGAATCCACGAAAGATATACTGAAAGCAATGCGCTGTACTTCCATGGCTGCAGAGTTTGAAAAGCAGCTGAAAGACCCGGATACTTACAGTCATCTTGGTTTTGAGGAACGGTTCGGCCTGATCGTAGATGCAGAATGCAACCGCCGGCAGTCCAACAAACTGGCAAAATGTATCCGCGATGCCGGATTTGCCACTTCCGGAGCTTCCATGGAGGGAATTGAATACCATCCTGACCGCAGGCTGGATAAAGCACAGATGATGCGTTTTGCCACCTGCAAATACATCGAGGAGGGGCACCATATCATCCTGAGCGGAGCCAGCGGCGGTGGGAAGACTTACATTGCCTGCGCACTTGGCAATGCAGCCTGCCGTAAGTTTAAAAAAGTCCGCTACGTAAGAATGCCGGAACTGCTTGATGAACTGAATGTGGCTAAAGGAACCGGAACTTTCAAAAAGGCTATTGATTCGTACCGAAAAGCAGATTTACTTATTCTGGATGAATGGCTGATACGGCCTCTGGTCAGACAGGAATCCTATAATCTGCTGGAGATTGTAGAGGCACGGGCTAACAGTCCCAAAGGTTCCATGATCTTCTGCACCCAATACCGGGCGGATGAGTGGTATGGCCGGATTGATCCGGAATTTGCGGAAGTCAGTGCGATCTCGGAAGCAATCATGGACCGGATTATCCACAACGCTTATGACGTTTTTATCGATGGAAAAATATCCATGCGCAAACGTCACGGCCTTAATAATGAGACAGAAAGCGGGGTGACAGCAGATGATTGATTCCGATTTTAACATCGCGGATTACTGCGCTGAAGCAGATGAATGCGAACTCATCCTTTCGTTCTGCCAGTTGGTTGATACGATGATAAAAGACATACAGCATCTGGAAGCAGAATGTGTCAGAACCAGGTATCAGCTCAGTAAGCATCTGGAAGAGCCGGAAGATCTGTATTATCGCAGCAACATCCTGTCCGGCCTGAGGACACCCTATTATGATAGTCTTGCATATCAGATGTATATGGCAATCTATTATGATGGAGGAGATCCTCTATCATTTAGAGAATGGACATCTGCTATCAACCGTTTGGCAAAAGGGTTTGAAGATGATCGGTTTTAACCAGTAGATTTATGTACTGCAGGAAAACTGCAGTGCCCTGCCGGATGGTACAGCCATCCGTTTAGATGGTACAGTATCACCGGCAGGGTGGTCCAGATTTAGCGTGCAGTTGGTCTTGAATTAGCGGTATATACAGCTTTCGAGGTGCAAGCTTGTCTGCCTGCAGCCATTCATCAATCAGAGGTTTAAACGGGTCAAGCTTGGATTCATGAATCTCTGATGATGCCGGTGTAGGTGGCGGACTGTTGAAGTCCTCCATATCCACGTATTTTTTGACCGTTTTCCAGTTAAGGCCGGTTTCGGGTGCAATTTCAGAAATGTTCTTATCTTGCTGGTAGAACATATGTAAGTAGGTAACAATGCGTATGTACAAAACTATCTGATTTTCGGATAAAATATTCCCATCATATTATGTGGAGGATTTTATCATGGAAACAAATGAATCAATGACCAAACGGGAACTCCGGCGTGTGCGCATTGACCAGTATCGCTCTAGTGGAATGACTGCCAAAGACTGGTGTATTTCCAAGGACCTATCTGTGTCCTCGCTCCGTTATTGGATCACCAAATTCAATAAATCAGAACAGTTTCCTGAACAGGAAGCGG
>JALEOU010000048.1 GCA_022766945.1 Fusicatenibacter sp.
GCAGAACTCAAGTAATAAAACGCATGATATTTTAGGGAGGATATGACAAATGGCAAGCTTATCATTACAGCACATTACCAAGAGATATCCAAATGGTTTTGAAGCAGTTAAAGACTTCAACCTGGAGATCGCTGACAAAGAATTCATCATTTTCGTAGGACCATCTGGATGTGGTAAATCCACAACACTTCGTATGATCGCAGGTCTGGAGGAAATCTCCGACGGTACCTTAAAGATCGATGATAAGGTTGTTAACGATGTAGAGCCGAAGGATCGTGATATCGCAATGGTATTCCAGAACTACGCTCTGTATCCGCATATGACCGTGTATGATAACATGGCATTCGGTCTGAAACTGAGAAAAGTTCCGAAAGATCAGATCGACAAACAGGTAAAAGAAGCAGCGAAGATCCTTGACCTTGAGAAACTGCTTGATCGTAAACCGAAAGCTCTGTCCGGTGGTCAGAGACAGCGTGTTGCTATGGGACGTGCAATCGTACGTGATCCGAAAGTATTCCTGATGGACGAGCCTCTGTCAAACCTGGATGCTAAACTTCGTGTACAGATGCGTACTGAGATCTCCAAACTGCATGAGAGACTGGGCGCTACCATTATCTACGTAACACATGACCAGACTGAGGCTATGACCCTTGGTACCAGAATCGTTGTTATGAAAGATGGTGTTGTTCAGCAGGTAGATACTCCGCAGAACCTGTACAATGCACCTGGCAACCTGTTCGTTGCTGGATTCATCGGATCCCCGCAGATGAACTTCCTGGATGCAAAAGTTAAAGTGAAAGGCAACGATGTTACCTTAATGGTTGGAAAATATGAGATGAAACTGCCGGCTTCCAAAGCAAAAGCTGTTATCGACGGCGGATATGATGGAAAGACCGTTGTTATGGGTATTCGTCCTGAGAACGTACATGATTCTCAGATGTTCATCGAGACTTCCAAAGACAGCGTAGTAGAGTGCAAGATCAACGTTTACGAGCTGCTTGGTGCAGAAGTATATCTGTACTTCGATTGCGAAGGATTCCCGATGACCGCACGTGTTGATCCGCGTACAACTGCAAGAAGCGGTGATACCGTTAAATTTGCTCTGGATATGGAGAAAGTTCATCTGTTCGACAAAGAGACAGAGATCACCATTACCAACTAATTCAGAATCTTATATCGGTGCGAAAGTACCTGAATCAAAAAGCCAGGGGGCCAAAAGCGGCTCGCCTGGCTTTTTGTATCGTTCCTGCTGCGACTTTCGTTCCTGTTCAGGGGTTCCATAAAACAGCTGTGCAAAAATAGCGTCTGCGTCGAGATCTATTTTCTGCACAGCGTCCGTTGCCGTTGAACAGTAACCGGTTTTCTTATGGGGATTGGAAAAAAAGATTGCCAATGGAAAAAAAATAAGATATAGTTATCTATATGTATGGTGTCTTTATCAGCCTGAAGATTTACTATGTTTATTATTGTAGTCTGAAAAAAGACAAAAAAACCATGAGAGAAAGGAAGTGGCGTTTTGGTTTCAAGTCAGGTATTACAGAAAACTCTGGATGAGCTCAGAAATATTACGAGAATTGATCTTTGTTTGACTAATACGGATGGTGTTCTGCTGGTTACCACATTCCCGGAAACCGCGATTGATGCAGAAAGCATCCGTTCTTTTGTATTGTCTGCTGCAGACAGCCAGGTTGTACAGGAATTTCATTTTTTCAAGGTTTATGATAATCAGAATGTGGAGTATGTACTGATTGCAAAAGGAAGCAGCGATGATGCCTACATGATTGGAAAAGTGG
Organism: Fusicatenibacter sp.; assembly: GCA_022766945.1. Taxonomy (GTDB): domain Bacteria; phylum Bacillota; class Clostridia; order Lachnospirales; family Lachnospiraceae; genus Fusicatenibacter. The sequence continues at coordinate 1,794 of JALEOU010000048.1, forward strand.
CGGTATGCGAGATTCAGAATCTGATTATTGCATACAAAGAACGTTTGGATAAAAATAACTTTATTCAGAACCTTCTGTTGGATAATCTGCTTCTGGTAGATGTGTACAATCGTGCCAAAAAGCTGCGCATTGAGACGGATGTGCGCCGTGTCGTTTACATGGTCGAGACCAAGACAGAGAAGGATATCAGCGCTCAGGAAACGGTTAAGAGCCTTTTTGCAGCCCGTCCAAGAGATTTTATTACAGCGGTAGATGAGAGAAGCATTATCATTGTGAAAGAACTGAAAGATTCAGATACCTTTGAGGATATGAACCAGACTGCCCGCGTGCTGGTCGATATGCTGAATGCGGAAGCGATGTCACAGGTACGTGTATCTTACGGAAATCCGGTGAATGAGATTAAGAATGTGTCCCGTTCCTACAAGGAAGCTAAGATGGCTCTTGAGGTGGGCAAGATCTTCTACTCGGATAAGAACATTGTGCCTTATAACAACCTGGGTATCGGTCGTCTGATCTATCAGCTGCCGATTCCGCTTTGCGAGATGTTTATGACAGAGGTGTTTGGGGAAAACCTTCCGGATACTTTTGATGAGGAAACATTAACTACCATTAACAAGTTCTTCGAAAACAATCTGAATGTATCAGAGACATCCCGTCAGCTGTACGTGCACAGGAATACACTGGTATATCGGCTAGAAAAACTGGAGAAGAGCACCGGACTTGATATCCGCAAGTTTGATGATGCCCTTACCTTCAAAATTGCTATGATGGTAGTAAGCTATATGACTTATATGAATAATTCTGACAACCTGTAGGGATGACAAATCAAATGACAGGTTTCCTGGCTGTGCGCAGGGTAGTTTTTTCCCCGGCGGGATGGAGGGTAGCGACTTTTGCGTCGGCACAGCTGTAAGCTACGAGTACCATGCATTAGAAGGATTAGAAGGAGATGATCGACATGATTGAATTACTGAACACAGGAGCCTATCTTGTCAATGGAACAGAGATCTTCCCGGATACAGAAGATGGCCGTGCGCAGCTTGCTGCTGCAGCCGGATCATGTCCAGAGAAAAGCGAAGCTGCCAAGGCAACCATCGCCTATGGAATTCTGAAGGATCACAATGTGTCCGGAAACATGGAGAATCTGCAGATTAAGTTTGACAAGCTGACCTCCCATGATATTACCTTTGTCGGAATTATCCAGACAGCACGCGCATCAGGGCTGACCAGATTTCCGATTCCCTACGTGCTGACGAACTGTCACAACTCTCTGTGCGCAGTGGGTGGAACGATCAACGAGGATGACCACATGTTTGGCCTGACCTGTGCGAAAAAGTATGGCGGAGTTTATGTGCCGCCTCATCAGGCAGTTATTCATCAGTATGCCCGCGAAATGCTTGCCGGCGGCGGTAAGATGATCCTTGGCTCCGACTCCCATACACGTTACGGTGCCCTTGGTACCATGGCAGTGGGTGAGGGCGGACCGGAGCTGGTTAAACAGCTGCTGAGTAAAACCTATGATATTGCGATGCCGGGCGTGATCGGTATCTATATGACCGGAGAGCCACAGCCTGGAGTTGGACCGCAGGATATTGCTCTGGCAATTATCGGAGCTGTCTTTGCAAATGGATATGTAAAGAATAAAGTTATGGAGTTTGTAGGACCCGGCGTATCTTCTCTGAGCGCGGATTATCGAATCGGTGTGGATGTTATGACAACAGAAACCACCTGTCTCTCCTCCATCTGGAGAACAGATGAGAAGATTAAGGAGTTCTATGAGATCCATGGAAGAAGTGAGGATTACAAGGAACTGAATCCGGGACGTGTTGCTTATTATGATGGAATCGTGAAGGTTGAATTGGACAAGATCAAACCGATGATCGCAATGCCTTTCCATCCGAGCAATGTGTATACCATCGAGGAACTGAATGCAAACCTGATGGATATTCTGGAAGATGTGGAGAAGAAAGCAGCTATCAGTCTGGATGGAAAAGTGCCGTTTACCCTTAAGAATAAGGTTCATGACGGAAAACTGCTGGTAGATCAGGGAATTATTGCAGGATGTGCCGGCGGTGGATTTGAAAATATCTGTGATGCAGCGGATATCCTGAAGGGCCACAGCATTGGTGCTGATGCATTTACCTTAAGTGTTTATCCGGCAAGTACGCCGATTTATATGGAACTGGCAAGAAACGGAAAACTGGCAGATCTGATGGAGACCGGAGCGATCGTGAAGACGGCATTCAGCGGACCATGCTTTGGCGCAGGAGATACCCCGGCAAACAATGCATTCTCCATCCGTCACTCTACGAGAAACTTCCCGAACCGTGAAGGATCCAAAATTCAGAATGGTCAGATTTCTTCTGTTGCACTGATGGATGCACGTTCGATTGCAGCGACGGCAGCGAACAAGGGATATCTGACTTCCGCTTCGGAATTTACCGGAACTTATTCCAAACCGGTATATCACTTTGACCAGAATATCTATGTAAACCGCGTCTTTGACAGCAAGGGTGTTGCGGATCCGTCCGTGGAGATTCAGTTCGGACCGAATATTAAAGACTGGCCGGAGATGCCGCAGCTTGCCGAGAACCTGATTCTGAAAGTGGTATCTGAGATTCATGATCCGGTAACAACAACAGATGAGCTGATTCCGTCCGGTGAGACTTCCTCTTTCCGTTCCAATCCTCTTGGACTGGCCGAATTTGCCCTGTCCAGAAAAGATCCGGCCTATGTGGGACGTGCAAAAGAGGTGCAGACTGCAGAGAAAGCCATTGAAGCAGGAAAATGTCCGGCGGAGGCGCTTCCGGAACTGAAACCGGTGTTTGATGCAATTCATGCTTCCTATCCGGCAATTGACAGAACCAATGTGGGTGTGGGTTCCACGATCTTTGCGGTAAAACCAGGTGACGGATCTGCCCGTGAGCAGGCTGCATCCTGCCAGAAAGTATTGGGCGGATGGGCGAATATCGCTAATGAGTATGCAACCAAACGGTATCGTTCCAATCTGATCAACTGGGGCATGCTTCCGTTCTTGATTCCGGAAGGAGAACTGCCGTTTACCAATGGCGATTACCTCTTTGTGCCAAAGGTCCGCAAGGCAGTGGAGGAAAAAACAGATACGATCCAGGCCTTTGTTGTGAAGGGACAGGAACTGGTTCCGTTCGAGATGAAGCTGGGCGCTCTCACAGATGATGAGCGTGAGATCATCCTGAAGGGATGCCTGATCAACTACTATAAAGGCTGAGCCATCGTGTGACAGAAGAATCGTGAAAGCAAAAGGGGCTGTCGGGAATTGAACCGCTCCCCGTCAGACAGACAACTGAAAAATATAAATTTTTCCTGCCAGTAGATTATCTGCTGGCAGTTTTTATGTGGCCTTTAAGTAAATCTCATGTTTTTCCATAGAAGTTAAAATTCCCCGATTTCTTTGCAAGCGTTTGTTGTTATAGTGCACTAGTCAACAGATTTTGAACATGCAGCACACAGAAATTGATACAGGAGGACAATATGAAAAAGATAGTATGTTTTATAATGAGCCTTTTACTTTTGACAGGATGCGGAAAAGAACAGACAAGTTCTGTAAAGGAAGAACAGCCTCATGAGATTGCGTTTACCATGAATGGTGAATTTGAATATGCTCACGGGTACGATACCTTGAAGGATTTAGCTCATGGCGGAAATCTTGTAGTTTATGGAGAAGTCCAGGAGTATCATTGTGAAGCGCTTGGACATTTTATTTATACATTTGAACAAGTGCGGGTAGACGAGGTTTTGTATGGTGACTGTGAAGCAGGAGATACAATCAATGTTCGAAAAATGATGGGTGAAACAACTTTAGCAGAACACATTGAAAGCTTAAAAACATGTGAGCCATCTTTAGCTGAAGAATATGAAGAAAAGTATAGTAAGGAAGAACAGGAAACACTTTATGTTCGCTGGGAGAATCCGTATGACATCGAATCAGAAGCAGGTCAGAAATCAATCTATATATTTCCTTGGTGATCTGGGAATTCTGGAAAAATACAATGCTTATGGCAGAATAAATGGTACTGAAGGACAATATATCGAACTGGAAGATGGGACTTTTGAAAATGTAAGAGAATATGCAGAGGATAGAGAAAATATATCAGGAAGAACTTCCACAGAGCCGCTGGAACAGCCTTCGATTTATACAATGGACGAGATGAAAGATCAAATCAACTAATGTACAGCCATTACATCAGTCTTATATAGCCCCCCAAAAGGGTTTCCTGGTTCCTTAAATTATACCCGATGTATGTATTTTATAAAATGTCTGAAAATAAATGAAAAATCAAAAAATATACAGTATTAAATGTCTGAAGATTTAGAAATTTAAAAAATAATAAAAAATCCAAGAAAAAGTGTTGACAAATTAAGAATGATCTGTTATGATACAGTTACAAACAAACAAGAGAGATAAAAACAAACAACAAGGTACAAAAGAAAGACTTGAAAAGCTCTTTCTAAACGATTCAGAGGAATTGCAACAAACCATTTTCCTTAAAAGAGACGAGAAATCTTTTACAGGAAGAATGGAAACGAAAGAGTTTTTAAAAAGGAAGATGTTCTTACATAAAAAAGGAACTTCTCGAAAAGAAGAGTAAGATTATGAATCAGGATTCTTCTTAACAAAAAATAACGAAAGAGAAGAAACCGGAGAGAGAACAGAAAAAGTACCGAATGAATCTTAAAAAGCAGAAGAAAATAAGAATTCAGAAGAGAACGAAAAGTGAAACGAAGTAAGAGTTCCAGAGAGAATTCAGAAAAGGAAGCGAAGTAAGACTCAAAGGAAAACTGAAAAACAGATGTTAAGTAAGAAGAGAAAGTAATTCAGAATCAGAAGAGAGAAAATAAAATCTGAAACATCAGATCAAAAAGAAAACCTGTAAAAAGGGAAGTAAAAGAGATCGGGAAATAGTAAGAAAAAATTTTAATCGAAAGAGAAAGAAAAAATCAAATCTGAAAGACAAAAGTAGAGTAGGAAAAACCATCTGAAACTTAGAGTACGAGGAAGCAGAATTAAGAAACAAAAAGTACAGATTCTGAAAAATCAAAGGAATTGAATCAAATCGTAAAATTTGAAAAGAAGAAAGAATCATAAAATGAAATTCCGGAGGTATTGATTTCAGGAGTAGGAATCAGAACCATAAAGAGAAAAGCCTTTTTAAAAAGAACATCTTCCTACAAGTAAAAGGTATCTGATTAAAAAAAGAAAGGTATGGTGATACCAGTGAAATGAAATAAGTAACAGATTTCAATATAAGAGTGGTTAAGCTGATGAAGTTCCCGGCAGGAAAGCCTTTTTCAAAGATTACAAATAGAAGAAGAAAAAACCAGACAGATCATCGAAAGGGAGAAAAGTATCAGTTTTCTGATATGGAATAACCGGAAGAATAAGATCATCAATGGTAGAAAGAAAAAAGGTATCATACAAAGGATCAGCACTTATATTGAATACATACCACAAAAATAATAGAAAGGTTTTCGTTACAGTGTAAAGAAACTGAAACGTAAAAAATAGATTATCCGGATTCTCATAAAACCCGTAGTAATAGAAAGTATGATTTGTTCGTTAGTTCGTCAGAAAATTTCGGAGGAGTTGTAACTGGTTAAGGATACGGTAAACAGGGATGAGAAAATCAGATAGTCATTTGGTAGAAAAGAATAGAGGATAGATTCTTATTTCGAAACTTTCTGTTATCCATTATATATAGAGAGTATGAAAAATTTCTAAGTAAGGTGAGAATCTTACGAGCGGGGAATGAAAATAAAACAAAAGTCACTTATCAAAATATCATAGAAAGTTGAGAATAAAAAATTGAATAACGAAGAGTTTTAGAACGGCTGTTGTATCAGATAAGAGATGCTGATATGATGGCCGTTCGAATTTGTCTTGACAATTTTTCCCGGGACGTGCATATTGTTAATGGGTGTTTCAACAAATGAGCAGACACACGGAAAAGGGAAGGAACAAACGCAGATGAGGTTTTGTTGTGACGATATATTGATGGAAGATGAACAACTTCTGGTGGTTCGTAAACATGCAGGAATGGCTGTGCAGAGTGCAAGATTCGGACAGATGGATCTGGAACATGCGTTACTCAATTATCTTTCGGAGAAGAGGAAAGCTTTGGTTGCAGAACAGACGGGAGATGTCTCCGGCAAAAATCCGGCATGGAAGCCGCCATACCTGGCCGTAATCCATCGTCTGGATCAGCCTGTGGAGGGGATTCTGGTATTTGCAAAAACGCCAAAGGCGGCAGCGGCACTGAATCAGCAGCTGCAGAACGGAAAAATGGAAAAATACTATCTGGCCGTCTGTCAGGGTAAAATGAAAAAGGAACAGGGAAAACTGGTTGATTATCTGGTAAGAGATGGAAAAACCAATACCTCAAAGACAGTAGAAAAAGGGACTCCCGGTGCCAGACGATCAGAACTGGAATACCGTCAGATCGCCTGGAAGGAAGAAAGCGGGAAATCTCTGCTGGAAATTCATCTTCTGAGCGGACGGCATCATCAGATTCGTGTTCAGTTATCGCATGCAGGAAATCCATTGGCGGGAGACAGAAAATATGGCGGATCGGGAGCTTTTGAGCTGGCGCTGTGTGCCTGGCGGCTTGCCTTTTTCCATCCGTCTACCGGAGAGAAACTGAGCTTTCGCACTGCTCCGGAAAGCGCTGCTTTTACGGAATTTTCCGGGGTTTTGCAGGACTGAAAGAAGCAAAGAACAAAGAGAGCAACACTGAAAAGTTACGAAAAATTTAAGCTTTTATTCGGAAAAACTAAGAAAAGATCTATAGACTAATCGATTGGTTTGTGTATAATATAAGATGCCAATCGATGAAAGAAAGTTTCATGGAAGGGTGATTCGTATCTTTGGGGAATACCTGACAGGTACGAAAATCTGATTGAGAAAAGGAAGAGAAGGATGAAACGCAGAATAACAGGATTATTGATGGCGGGATTACTGGTGTTTTCCGGCGCCGGATGTGCCATGGTGTCACCGTCCTCCACATCTTCGACGACATCTGCAGCTGCGGAGTCCGGGGAGAAACAGGCTTCAGTTTCGAATGAAGAGCACGCGAATGAACCAATACAGGAGTCTTCTGTTGAGACTGATGGAGAGGTCTCTGCTTCCAGTACGTCAGAGACGCAAAACCCGACACCAACCGAAGCGGAAAAGAAACGAATCGAGATCACAATACCATGGAAAGAGGGAATGCAGTCAACCTATGACACGATGGAAGGGCTGACGATGGAACCGGGATCTTATATTGCAGTTGTTGCAAAAGATTTGTCTTCCGGGTATTGGAAAGCAGTAAAACAGGGTGCGGAGCAGGCGATTGATGATCTGAACACACAGCTGGGTTATACTGGAAATGATAAAGTGAAAATGACATTTGAAGGACCGGAGGAGGAAGGTGACATTGACACACAGATCAATACCATTGATGCTGTGCTTCAGGAAAATCCTGCGGTTCTGTGTCTTGGAATTATTGACATGCAGTCCTGCCAGGCACAGCTGGAAAGCGCGGCAGAAAATGAAATACCGACCATTATTGTAGATTCCGGTCTGCAGAGTGATTTGATCACTGCGACCTGTGCGATCGATAATCGCGCAGCCGGCAAAGAAGCTGCAATCAGACTCTGTGAGGCGATTGGAGAAGAAGGCGAAGTGGTGATTGTGGCACATCAGTACAATACGCAGACCAGTATTGAACGTGTCGAAGGTTTCCAGAAAGAAATCGAACAGAATCATCCAAATGTGAAAATCGCACAGATTAATTATGGAGATGGTGAGGTTTCCGTGACCGAGATGCTGCAGAATACGTTTGAAGCGCATCCGAGGGTAACCGGCATTTTCTGTACCAATGAAGTGATGGGAGAAGAAACACTGGCGGCACTGGATAAAATTGAGAATACAGACCAGGTGAAACTCGTTGGATTTGACTCCGGTACAGACCAGGTGAAAGCGGTACGGGAAGGCAGAGCCTATGGTTTGATTTCACAAAATCCATATGGAATGGGATATGCCACAATTGTTGCTGCAGTGCGTGCAGCAGCAGAACTCCCGGTGGATACGTTCATTGATACCGGATATCAGTGGCTGGATCAGCAGACCATTGATCTGGAAGAAAATCAGAAATATATTTATGAGTGAAATAAAAAACGGCGCGGTCATTGAAAAATGAAAGCGCCGTTTTGATGATGTGTGCCGAGCATGACACTAATCTTACTGGTGAAAGTCCAGTCACGGGTATTTACCGCCAAGTGTAGTGAACCACAAGTCGGTGCCAGTAATGGTATGGATGAAGGAAGTGGTGTAGCAAAGTTCTTGAGCCTACGTACAGAAACTTGATAAGGCGATTAGGTGGGTAAGGTTGCATTACAAACCAAAGCCCAAAAGGTAAACGTAAACCGAAGTTGTAAATCAAGAGGTTGTGGAACGAAAGATTAGTGTCTTACCTCGGGAGACCCTACTCACATACTGAAAAGTATGGTCGAAAAAGGTTTGGAGAGGGAGTCAGATGATGTCAAAGTAGGCGAAAGCCGAAGGACTGAAACGATTTATAGTACGAATCGTTATGTTCAAAATAATACATGAACCAGAAATCAGGTGGACAGGAAAAGTAGGAACGTAACCGAGGAATACTGTTTATACTTTGAGGGGTGTTATGTATGAATCTTGGGATAAGTCAGAGGAGTAACAACAATGGAATTGATTGAAGTGATACTAGCAAAAGAAAATCTGAACAGAGCTTATAAAAAGGTAGTAGCTAACAAAGGTGTGAGTGGTGTTGACGGAGTTACTGTAGAAGAATTGGGAGATTATATAAGAGAAAACAGAGATACAATAGTTACATCTCTTAGGAATAGAACTTATATGCCGAAACCAGTACGGAGAGTGTACATCCCGAAAGATAATGGAAAGAAACGCCCATTAGGAATACCAGACAGTGTAAATTTACAGTAGGAAATACAGGTGAGAATACACCTTATTTGCGATAGTATAAAGATGTCAAAGCATTGATGAACGCTTGATTCCTCGCTTCAACATATATACTATAATTCATTTCCCATTTAATTTCAATCCTTTTGCGTGCACGCAAGCTACAGCAGTTACTGTCAAGTAATTGTTGGCAATTTTTTCCATACAGATTTTTCGAATACTGCAAATGGAATAAGAACATCTACGTTTCCTGCTCGGTCCGAGCGCTGATAATCCGCCATTTGCGAAAACTGCCTTTCGCTCAAACACTTTGCTCAGTGCCAGAAGCTGGCACATGTTTCGCTACCGTCACCGTGATCCTCTCTTATTCTGTTTCTCAGCTGTCTTCTAAAATCCTGCCATGCAAAGCAGTTTCCTGCGTTCTCCCTGGATTTTTCCATCCAGCCCTACTAC
>JALEOU010000079.1 GCA_022766945.1 Fusicatenibacter sp.
CATTGACCAGATTGCCCGTAATCAGCGTAAAACCAAAGATATGATCGATGATATGATTGTTGGACAACAAGAAGATCATCGCTCGGATGCAGAGCGGATTCTCTCAGCGATGGAAGAGAAGGGATACCCATCCAGACTGAATGTGAATGTACTTCGAAAATTGTATCCTATATGTGAAGAGTCCGGTTATCATGTGACAGTCTCCGTTGCATGGAATGGAGAAATCTGGGAAGCAGTGGAACTGGAACCGAAAGATACCACAACAGAACATTACGGAGTAGCAGTCGATCTGGGAAGCACCACAGTATCAGCACGGCTGATCTGCTGCGAAACCGGAACGCTTCTGGAAAAGACTACTGTTTCCAATCATCAGACTGCATACGGTGCAGATATCCTGACACGCATCTTTTACTGTAAAGACAATCCGGATCATCTGGAAGAATTGCGAAGGGCGACGCTTGATACGATACGGGAATGTCTGCAGAATATGGAACAATCAAGCGGGATTCCGGCTGCATCCTGTATTCAGATGGTTATCGCAGGAAACACAACCATGATCCATTTTCTGATCGGAATGGATCCGTTTTGTATCTTTTCTTCTCCCTACGCTGTTCGTCAGGACAGACCCGGATTTCTGACAGGTCGTGAACTAGGAATTCCTATTTTGGGTTATGTCTACTGTGTTCCGGCAAAATCCAATTATCTTGGCGGTGACATTACAAGCGGAATGATTGCAACAGAATTGTATAAGAAAGACGAGATCAGTGTATTTTTTGACATCGGAACTAACGGTGAACTTGTAATTGGAAATAAGGAGTTCTTGCTTTGCGGTGCGGGTGCTGCCGGCCCAGCGCTGGAAGGAGGCACTGTAAAGACCGGTATGAGAGCAGAGAAAGGAGCTATCGACTCTGTAAAGATTGAGGGAGATCAGATTCTGTTCCATGTACTCGGAGATGCTGTTCCTAAAGGAATCTGTGGTTCCGGTATTGTTGATCTTATTGCGGAGCTGTTTCTGTGCGGATGGATTGATCTGCGCGGCAAACTGCAGCCGGAAAATGGGAGACCCATTTTTGCAAAAGAAGATCAGGAAATGTGTATTGAATATGCTCCGAATCTCTTCTTCTTCCAGAGTGATCTCGATGAATTCCTTCGCACGAAGGCTGCAGCCTATACCATGGTTGAATATATGTTAAGAGAGACCGGAATTCCTATGGAAGAAATCGCAAAATTCTATGTGGCAGGAGCATTCGGAATACATGTTTCCAAAGAATCCGCAATTACGATTGGTCTTTATCCGGATATTGACAGAGAGCGCCTGATCAATGCGGGGAACACATCCCTTGATGGCGCCGTCAGATTGCTGCTTGATCTGGATTTACAAAGTCAGATTGATACCATACTGGATCATATGGTATATGTACAATTTGGCGCTGTAACCGATTTCCTGCAGATGATGGTGGCTGCCCAGGCCCTTCCGCATACGGATATCACAAGGTTTCCATCCGTTCTGGAAAAACTGAATAAGAAGTAATCTTTTCTGTACAGTAACTAATTTTTACTTGACCGGCAGGCAATAGTTTACTATACTAACTTTGGTTATAAACATTAAACGTTTCTGACGGAAGAATCTGGAGGAAAGACAGAAGATGACATTAAAAGATTTACCAATCGGAAAAACCGCCACTATTTTATCAGTAGGCGGTGAAGGTGCACTTCGTCAGCATTTCCTGGATATGGGCATTATTCCAATGGCGGATATCACCATGGTAAAATATGCACCCATGGGGGATCCTGTAGAAGTACGGATTCACAGTTATGAGCTGACGTTGCGTTTGGATGATGCGGCTAAGATTGAGATTACGGATGTGCGTTTGGAGGACATAGCGCCAAAGAGCCAAAGCAAGAGAGCGATTCCTCATCCGGGACTCGGGGAAGGCGGAAAATACCATAATAAGGCAGACGAACATCCCATTCCGGAAGGAGAGACTCTTTCGTTTGCTCTGGCGGGTAATCAGAATTGTGGAAAGACAACTCTGTTTAATCAACTGACAGGATCCAATCAGCACGTGGGGAATTTCCCTGGCGTTACAGTTGACCGAAAGGATGGTATGATTCGTGGACACAGAAACACATCGGTGACGGATCTGCCTGGAATCTATTCCATGTCACCCTATTCCAGTGAAGAACTTGTGACCAGAGATTTTGTTTTGAATGAACATCCAAAAGGAATTATCAATATTGTGGATGCAACTAATATCGAACGAAATCTTTATCTGACAATGCAGCTGATGGAATTGAATATTCCCATGGTGCTTGCACTGAATATGATGGATGAGGTGAGGGAAAACGGAGGCTCTATCCTGGTCAATCAGATGGAAGAATTGCTTGGTATCCCTGTTGTTCCTATATCCGCATCCAAAAATGAAGGAATCGATGAACTGGTTTCCCATGCACTTCATGTTGCCAGATACCAGGAACGTCCCAGCCGACAGGATTTCTGCGATGCCGATGATCATGGTGGAGCCGTACACAGATGTCTTCACGGCATTATGCACCTGATTGAAGATCATGCGAAACGAGCTCAAATTCCGGTGCGATTCGCGGCCAGTAAGCTTGCAGAAGGAGATCAATTGATTCTTGAGCAGCTCGGACTGGACGAAAATGAGAAAGAGACACTGGAACATATTATTAAGCAGATGGAGACAGAGCGAGGCCTGGATGCCGCAGCTGCCATCGCAGATATGAGATTCACCTTTATCGAAAAAGTCTGCAGCGAAACAGTCGTGAAGCCAAAAGAAAGCAGGGAACATCTCCGCAGTTTGAAGATGGATCAGCTGCTTACAGGAAAATATACGGCGATTCCGTGTTTTGTTGCTATTATGGGTGCTGTATTCTATCTGACCTTTAATGTCATCGGGAAAGTATTGTCCGATTTGCTTGAGATGGCAATCGGCTGGCTGACAGAAGCTGTTGATACAGCCCTTTCCGCCTGGAACGTAAATGAAGTCCTTCATTCGCTGATCATTGACGGTATTTTTAACGGTGTCGGAAGTGTGCTTAGTTTTCTGCCGATTATCGTAACGCTGTTCTTTTTCCTGTCATTGCTCGAAGACAGCGGATATATGGCGCGTGTCGCATTTGTGATGGATAAACTGCTCCGGAAAATCGGATTGTCCGGCAGAAGTATTGTACCGATGCTGATTGGTTTTGGCTGTACGGTTCCCGGTGTCATGGCAAGTCGGACACTTCCATCAGAGCGTGACCGAAAAATGACAATCCTGCTGACGCCCTATATGAGCTGCTCCGCGAAACTTCCGATTTATACTTTTTTCGTGGCTGCCTTTTTCCCATCCCACAGAGCCGTGGCCATGATTAGCCTTTATTTTGGCGGTATCCTTGTGGCAATTCTTCTGGCGCTGCTGATGAGAAAAACCATGTTTCGCGGAGAGGCAGTGCCATTTGTCATGGAGCTGCCTAATTACCGCATGCCAGGAGCAAAAAATGTTGGTCATCTTCTGTGGGATAAGGCGAAAGATTTCCTGCAGAGAGCCTTTACCGTTATTTTCCTTGCAACGATTGTGATCTGGTTCCTGCAGACATTCGATCCCCATCTTGGTGTGGTGACAGATTCCAGAGACAGTATTCTGGCTGTATTATCCGGAAAAATCGCTCCGATTTTTGCGCCGCTTGGTTTTGGAGACTGGAGAATATCCACGGCTTTGATCACCGGATTTCTGGCAAAGGAGAGCGTTGTATCTTCCTTATCCGTACTTTTCGGATCAACAGCATCCCTGACATCGGTCTTAAATCCGCTGTCAGCAGCTTCCCTTCTCGTGTTTTGCCTTTTGTATACTCCTTGTGTTGCGGCAATTGCCTCGATTAAGCGAGAGCTCGGAAACAGATGGGCGGTAGGTGTTGTTATTGAACAATGTGTTGTCGCATGGATCGCAGCATTTCTGATTCATCTGGCAGGAATGCTGATCGTATTTTGATTACAGGTTATGTTTTTTCCTGTACTTTTTCTACTGGTTTTCATAGAAATAATCAGGATCAGGGATCGGACATACCGGACGCCACAGAAAGCCTGTTCTTTCTGTGGACGTCCGGTTTTCTGTATAAAGCACCTCCTGAACCACCTGACTTTTCGTTTGATCGTCCAGCTGGAAGGCAAATAAACCCGGAAGCTACGGTCATCCTCTGAAGTTTACCGGCAGATCCTTTTTTCTGTCAGGAATTCCTCGTAAAATGGCAGATACGTATTCCTGTCGCGAATCACGCATCCGGTTGGCTTGTGCGCCCGGATCAGATCTCCGCATTTTCCACAGGTAAAGCATACTTGATTGGGATCAATGCGTCCCTGCTTTCTGATTTCTTTTGGAAAGTCTGGATATGCATACTGACGCAGATAGCTTGGTGCTGATCCAAGAACCGTCATTTGGGCCACAGTTGATTTCACCGCACCAATCCCGTTGATCATACGGTCAAGGCCTTCCAGCGGATGTTCCTCTGGAGAGTATTTTCCATGATCAAAGGGTCTGGTCACGTGTGTTGTCGCATAAGGGTTGCCCATGGTTAAGTTGATCAGATCCAGACCATAGGTTTCATGCAGTTCTCTTACCAGCCGAATGGGTTCTGACGGGTCAAACTTCAGATCAGAATGCTCACTTACACCGAAACCATAGGGATATGCGTAACCGCCATAAATTCCTGGTCTGGTATAAGCAGATGAGAGCTCCGCGAGTAAATATCCATGACAGGATTTGATATCAATGGCATCGAACCCGGCTTCTTTCGCAAGCTTTGCTGCTTCACCAAACTTTTCCTCCAGACGCTTCAGGTAATCATCTGATACAATACAGGAATCATCCGCAGGACGATATTTTTCCAGCTCCGGATGGCGGTAAGCAATCATCGGTGCCGGTTTATTTCCGGGATTGGAATAACGTCCGCGGTGATTTGCCTGCATAATCAGATATGGTGCATATCCATTTGTTTTCTGTCCCTCCTCTTTTATCCTGGCTGTCAGCACTTTATAATTCTCCAGGTTTTCTCTTGTGAGAAGAAACTGCTTTTTCGAGGAACGTCCTTCCTCCTCATTCTGACGAGCTTTTATGAAAAGCATTATTTTGTAAACAAAAGGAATTCTCTGAGTAAAAAAACGCAGATCTAAAGCAAATTAATATTTCAGAAACAAAACTCAAACAATAACAAAACATATCCTTTATATGATCCTACTGAAATTTGCCTGATACGGGGGAAGAAAGGAGAACGCCATATGGAACATTTTAAAAAAATCTTCCAAAAACTTCTGTTTCCCGGATTAGCGTTGATCATTATCAGTGTACCGATTTCGGCGGCATTGCTTGTATATATTTTTGTTTTCGGGCATGAAAACAGTCCGGCTGCCTATCTGTCATATGTTTTCTCTGCATATTCCCTTATGATTCTGTGCGCATGGATTGCAAAAAATGCCCGAAAGGCCAAAAAGAATATACAATCAGCTATTCACAAAAACAAGTTTGTTCATCGTTATCTAACGGATATTCCATTTAAAATGCAGGTCTCTCTGTATTTTTCTCTTGGTATCAATCTGCTTTATGCAGTGATGAAATTGTTTTATGGTGTTTATTACCGTTCTGTATGGTTTGGAACCCTGGCAGTATATTATGTTATGCTGGCAGTCCTACGATTTTTATTGCTGCACCATTCCAGTAAAAATGCACTTGGAAAAAATAGAATCCTGGAGCTGAAACGTTATCGATTATGCGGTGTGATCCTGATGCTGATGAATATTGCCCTGTCTGGTGTTGTTATTCTTGCGGTCCGGAAAAATGAGGGTTTTGAGTATGCGGGATATCTGATCTATGTGATGGCGATGTATGCATTTTATAATGTTTGTACCGCAGTGCAGGATGTTGCGAAATACAGAAAATACAACAGTCCTGTCATGTCTGCGGCAAAAGGGGTCAAGCTTGCTGCGGCACTTGTCTCCATGCTTTCTCTTGAGACAGCTATGCTGACACAGTTTGATGAAGGGAAAGGTCCGGAATTCAGACAATCCATGACAGGAATTACGGGAAGATGTGTTTGTTTGATAATTCTTGTCATGGCTGTTTCTATGATTATACATTCATCGAAGCAGTTACAAAAGAATGGTATCTTATAATTTCATGTGCATATGGCAGGTGTCATTGGGAGAATCTGCAAGAAACAGTAGGAATATAAATAACACATATGCTATACTGTAATTAAAAACAGCAATTAAAAGGGAGGGTTCCGATGATTAAGATTCTTGTACTGGAAGACGATGTGAAACTGAATCAGGTCGTCAGTACCTATTTGAACGACAGTGGTTTTCATGTCAACGGCTGTCTGAATGCCGCTGTCTGTTGGAGCTTGTCTGGACAAACCTGCTTTCCAACGCAATGAAATTTACGCCTGATGGCGGTACGATTACCATCACACAAAAATCAGAGAATGAGAAGATTACTGTTTGTGTATCTGATACAGGCTTCGGCATGGATGAGGCAACCAGAAAGCGAATCTTCGACAAATCCTATCAAGGGGATACCTCCCATGCCACGGAAGGCAACGGGCTGGGTCTCGCTCTGGTACAGCGTATTTTAGAGCTTACTGAGGGAACCATCACCGTCAAGAGTGCTCCCGGAAAAGGCTCGTCCTTCACCGTCACACTTCCGGTATCCCTGGATCGTGAGGGAGAATTATAATGGAGCAAAAGAAACCGAAAACCTATATTGGATATGAATACAAAGAAATTACAGTTCCAAATGAAAAAGTTTCCATGTATATAGACTGCTATGAAAACTTCGGCTGGGAACCGGATGAAAATATCGCACCTGCAAATGGACATTATGGAACAACTATTCGCATGAAACGCAACAGAAAAATGATTAACAAAACAGAGTTGACCCGCCTGCAGCGACATTTTGAGGCCTGTGCACAGGAAATTGACAAACTGGAAAAATCAAAAACATCGGCAGCAACGGTGTGGTCACTTACGATTGGTATCATCGGCACTGCTTTTATGGCAGGCTCTGTTTTTGCTGTTACGCATGAGCCGCCGATTTACTGGCTGTGTATCCTGCTGGCTGTACCGGGCTTTCTCGGCTGGATCATGCCTTATTTTGTATATTGCCGCAAGGCAGAAGCACAGGCAAAAAAAATCCAGCCAATGATTGAAGCCAAACAGGAAGAAATATATGAAATCTGTGAGAAAGGTTATTCGTTACTATAGAAAAACGGGAAAGGTAAGAAGCTTCCGATGTAAAAAAAGCTTTGAACGTCGTTATTCGTTATGATAAATGATTGCGATAAATAAAACCGATGGTACAGACAAACCGTTGTCGAAGCCATCGGTTTTGTTTTGGAAAAGATATGCTTGAAGTTCTTAAGAAGAGCCAGTATAATAGGAAAAGTATCAAATGCAGGAAGACTGTTTTAACAGTTACAGATGCAAAAAGACTGAAGAGAGGTTATGCATGCGAAAATTAGCATTAAGCGACGAAATATTACTGCAGGTGGAACAGCCTGCCAGGTATATTGGAAATGAAGTAAATTCCGTGATGAAAGAAAAGTCGAAAATTGACATCCGGTTTGCCTTTTGCTTCCCGGACGTCTACGAGATCGGCATGAGCCATCTGGGAATTCAGATCCTATATGGTATGTTTAATAAGCGGGAGAATATCTGGTGTGAGCGGGTTTATTCCCCATGGCCGGATCTGGATCGGATTCTGAGGGATCAAAAAATTCCGCTGTTCGCACTGGAATCCCAGGATCCTATTCACGAATTTGATTTTCTTGGTTTCACGCTTCAGTATGAAATGTGTTATACCAACGTTCTTCAGGTATTAGACCTGTCCGGAATCCCGCTGCGATCAGAAAGCCGTACGGAAGAAGATCCGATTGTCATTGGCGGAGGCCCCTGTGCGTATAATCCGGAACCGATTGCTCCATTCTTTGATCTGTTTTATATCGGTGAGGGGGAAACCGTATATGACCGCCTGTTTGATGTCTATCTGGAAAACAAAAAGACCGGCGGAACACGAAGAGATTTTCTTCTGAAGGCCTGTCAGATTCCTGGAATCTATGTGCCGGAGTTTTATGAAGCCACATACAGGGAAGACGGAACACTTTCCTCTTTTTTACCTGTTGTACCGCAGGCTCCAAAGAGAATTGAAAAACAGGTCGTGATGGACATGACAAATGCCACTTATCCGGAAGCTCCTGTCGTACCATTTATTAAGGCAACGCAGGATCGTGTGGTCCTTGAGATTCAAAGGGGCTGTATCCGTGGCTGCCGTTTCTGTCAGGCCGGGATGCTGTATCGCCCCACAAGAGAGCGGGATGTGGAGCGTCTCAAAGAGCTTGCGGATTGTATGATGAAAAGTACGGGGCACGATGAGATTTCGCTTAGCTCTTTGAGCTCCAGCGATTACCGTCAGCTGCCGGAACTTGTGAATCACCTGATTGATTACTGTCAGACACATGGTGTCAATATTTCCCTGCCCTCTCTTCGGATTGATGCTTTTTCTCTGGATGTGATGAGCAAGGTTCAGGATATCAAAAAGAGCAGCCTGACCTTTGCCCCCGAAGCAGGAACCCAGAGAATGCGGGATGTCATCAACAAAGGACTTACCGAGGAAGTGATTCTGGATGGCGCCGGAAAAGCATTTGAAGGCGGGTGGAATAAAGTAAAACTTTATTTTATGCTGGGCCTTCCCACAGAAACAGAGGAGGATATCAGAGGAATTTCACATCTGGCAGAAAAGATTGCAAGGCGTTATTATGAGATTCCCAAAGACCAGAGAAACGGCAAATGTCAGATTACAGTCAGTACTTCCTTTTTCATCCCAAAGCCATTCACGCCATTCCAGTGGGCGCCAATGAATAAGGGACACCAGTTTCTGGAAAAAGCATCGCTCTTAAAATCACAGATACGTTCTGAACTGAATCAGAAAAGTATTCGGTACATGTATCATGAAGCAGACGTCTCCGTTCTTGAGGGATTTCTTGCCAGAGGAGACAGGAGAGCAGCCGATGTGATTCAGCGGGCCTACGAGAAAGGTGCCATGTTTGATGCATGGTCCGAATACTTCAAAAAGAATGCCTGGATGGAGGCATTTGCACAAACAGGTGTTGATTTGGATTTCTATACTACGAGAGAGCGTGAGCTAAGTGAACTGCTCCCCTGGGATTTTATTCATATCGGAGTATCCCGCAGATTCCTCGAGAGAGAATGGGAACAGGCCAAAAAAGAAACCGTCACTCCAAACTGCAGAGTGCGCTGTCAGGGCTGTGGAGCAAATGAGTATCAGGGAGGTGTCTGTTATGAAGATCAGAATTAAATTCGCAAAAGAGGGCGTAATGAAATTCGTAGGACACCTGGATGTTATGCGTTATTTTCAAAAAGCGATACGCCGTGCACAGCTGCCGATTGCTTATTCGGAAGGTTTCAGCCCTCACATGCTTCTTTCTTTTGCCTCCCCTCTGGGTGTCGGCATCACAAGCACAGGCGAATATTTTGATATGGTGCTGACAGAGAGCATGGCGACAAAGGAAATCGTGGAGCGTCTGAATCAGACTATGGTGGAAGGAATGCGTGTCATTTCCGCACGCCATGTGCCGGATGGAAAAGCAAGCAAGGCAATGTCCCTGGTTTCCGGCGCTGATTATCTGGTGCGCTTTCGGGAAGGCACTGCTCCCGACTGGGATTATCCTGAGAAAATAGCTGAGTTTTCGAATCTTCCGGAAATCATGGTACTAAGAAAGACAAAGCGGAGCGAGAAAATGACAGACATTCGTCCATGGATTTACAAACTGGAAGCAGCAAAGGATGGAATTTCTATGCAGCTGTCCGCAGGAAGTGTCTCGAATCTGAAACCGGAACTGGTAATGGAAGCTTTCTTTTCCTGGATGGGGGCAGAGCTTCCACCCTATGCACTTCTGATTCACAGGGAAGAAGTATACGCCGATATTGGTGAGGAAGGTAGCCTGCATCTTGTGCCGCTCGAAGAATTGGGAGAAGAAGTTGAGTAAAAAGATTGTTACAGCGAACATGCCGATCGAAGGAGTTCTGTACCGTATCCGCATTCTTTTTGAAAATGAACGGCCGATTGAAATTGAAGCGCAAAAGCAGGAGGAACCTTCCATTCTTGGCAACATCTATACCGGTATCATTGAAAAGGTTGCCTCTGGAATCCGCGCCGCCTTTGTGAGAATCGATAAAAATCTCACTTGTTATCTTCCGTTGGATGCTGGCTGCCCCCCGCCGCATACAGGAGACGAACTTCTGGTTCAGATCAGTCGGGAAGCACAGAAAACAAAGCTTCCGACTGCAACGACGGAGCTTTCCCTATCCGGAACTTATCTGGTTGTCTGCTCCGGCAAACAAAAGGTATCGTTTTCCTCGCGTCTGAAGGAAGAGGAGAAAAAGCGGCTGGAGAAAATGGCCGGATCATTTTTCCCCTCCGCATCCGGTCAGCAAAAAGATCCGTTTTGCTGTGGTATCATTTTCCGTACCTCTGCCAGAGAAGCCTCCATGGAGGATCTTCGGGAAGAGTATCAGCAACTGCAGCAGAAACTGGAATGTATTCGTAATTATGGGCAGATGCGAACGCAGGGAACCTGTGTGTACCAGGCAGGCGCGGAAGTACCTGAGATGGTCCAACGATATGGAATGGAACTTTCGGAATATCTGACGGATGTTAAAGAGGAGTTTGATTCGTGTCAGACATATTTCCGGAAAAATGCGTTTGAACACTGCCGTGCTACATTGTTTCAGGATAAGCTGATTCCCCTGTACAAACAGCAGAATTTTGACCGAATTCTGAACGCAGCACGAAGTGAAAGAGTGGCTCTTCCTTCCGGAGGCTTTCTTGTCATTCAACCCACAGAAGCTTTCGTGTCCATTGATGTTAATTCCGGAAAACAGCTGAATGGAAAATACGGCAAAAGATTCTTTTATGATGTCAACTGTGAGGCGGCAAAAGAGATTGCCGCTCAACTGCGACTCAGAGGACTGTCCGGATTGATTCTGATTGATTTTATCAGTATGGAAGACAAACTGCAGGAGGAGCAGCTGCTTGCAGAACTACAAAAATATGTCCGTGAAGATCCTATTCAGACGCGTGTGATTGACATGACGGTGATGCATATCGCGGAAGTAACCCGTCAAAAAAAGAAGAGATCTCTGGCAGAACAGATTGGAGGTACCAAAGATGCAGCTTGGAGAGAATGATAGCCCTTATTTATATGAATCATTTGATACATACCAAAGGAACAGGCGCCCACCATTCAAAAGAATGTCGAATATGCGTCCATGGCACGGAATCCTATTCTTTGTTATCCTGATGGTGATCTTTTATGTCGCCGGAACTCCCCTGGTCCTTTTTGGAGGAATGTATGGAAATGCGGCTGCAGAAGCTCTGGTTTTTCTCGGCGGTTCGATTCTGATCGTATGTGCCATGAATATCAGATTAAAAGAAGTATTCGTGATCCGAAAACCCAACACACCTGCAGTACTTGGAACACTTGTCATGTGGTATGTGGCATATCAGGGAATTACCGCACTGTTTATGGTCATCGGCTGGCTGTTTCCGGAGCAGTATTTCGATCTGTCCTATTCGATGAGTGACAGCATGTACGGTCTGTCATTGGGAGCGGAACTCCTGGTAGTCGCTCTGACACCTGCGATCTGTGAGGAAGCACTGCATCGCGGACTTTTGCAGTACTCACTGAGGAATCTGAAAAGCAAATGGATGATCATTCTGTTTATGGGTATTTACTTCGGTGCTTTTCATATGAGCCTGATCCGCTTTTTTCCAATGATGATGCTTGGTATGGTATTATCCTACATTCGTCAGAAAACTGATAACATGTTTTATCCCTGCATGTTCCATTTCGTCCACAATGCCTGGTCTGTACTGGCCGATTATCTGTCAGACTTTATCTATCAGTTTCACTTCATAGCCGATCAATATGAGACCGTAAGCTGGGAAATCCCGCTCTCAACGGTGGGCATGTATCTGTTTTTAGCGGCAATTGTTCCGTTTGGACTTTACATCGGCAGCTATTTGCTTAATTACAGAGAACACAGCGGAAAACAGCCTCTGTTCGACTGGAAGAACAGGAAAAGAGAACTGATACTTCTGATTGTCCTGACTTTAACTCTGATCACCGCAGGAATACTCTGCACGATATTCGGTCTCATCGGGCAGTAACCCCAAAATACGCAAAGTGTTACAATAAAAGCGGAAATGATAGAAAAAAATCGATTTCTGTGATAAACTAATCCAATAGGATCAACTGTGTGTTATATGAAGGAGGAGAAACAGATGTCTAGGATCGCAATTGTTACAGACAGTAACAGTGGTATTACCCAAAGTCAGGCGAAAGAACTTGGCGTTTTTGTACTTCCCATGCCTTTCTTTGTTGAGGGAAAACTGCATTTTGAAGATGTAGATCTGACACAGGAGCAGTTTTATCGGCTTTTGGAAAATGATGTAGAAGTATCTACCTCACAGCCATCCCCGGCGGATTTGATGGATCTGTGGGACAACGTCTTAAAAGAGTATGAAAATATCGTCTATGTTCCCATGTCCAGCGCATTGTCTACATCCTGTGAGACAGCAATGATGCTGGCCAGGGAGTATGATGGAAAAGTTACCGTAGTCAATAACCGCAGAATTTCCATTACACAGCGACAGTGTGTACTGGAAGCAAAAGAGATGGCTGAAAATGGAGCCACAGCAGAAGAAATCCATCAGATCCTGGATCAGGATGCTCTGGAAGCAAGTATTTATCTGATGGTAGATACTCTGAAATATTTGAAAAAAGGCGGAAGAATCACCCCGGCAGCTGCCATGATTGGATCTGTGCTGAATTTAAAACCGGTTCTTACGATTCAGGGCGGTAAACTTGATGCTTTCGCAAAGGTGCGCGGTGTGAAACAGGCAAAAAAAGTGATGCTGGATGCCATGAAAAAGGATCTCGATGAACGTTTTGCCGCTTTGCGCAAAGAGGGACAGGTCGTTCTTCAGGCTGCCTATTCCAATATGAGTGCAGAAGCAGTACATGCATGGGTAACAGAAATAGAAGCCACATTTCCGGATTTTCAGGTACGTGTGGATCCATTGTCTCTTAGCATCGCATGCCATACAGGTCCTGGAGTCCTGGCAATTGCCTGTGCAAAAAAATCCGTATTTTCCAAATAAAATACTTGACAGCCTATTTTTCGCATGTTAATATACAGGAGTATGCCGCACAGAGAGGTAAAAGTGTCGTTAGGCCACCGTATCTGGCGAGTAATGTAATAGGAGGTGCCATATGTACGCAATTATTGCAACAGGTGGTAAGCAGTACAAGGTAGCTGAAGGCGATGTCATCAAAGTAGAAAAGCTGGGCGTTGAGGCTGGCGAGACCGTAACTTTTGATCAGGTTCTTGCAGTAAGCAATGACGGACTGAAAGTTGGCGAGGATGTAAAAGACGCAACGGTAACCGCATCTGTAATTGGAAACGGTAAAGGCAAAAAAGTTATCGTTTACAAATATAAGAGAAAAACTGGTTATCATAAGAAAAACGGTCACAGACAGCAGTACACTGAAGTGAAGATTGAAAAAATCAACGCTTAACGTCTTATGATTTGTATAACCGTTACGCAGTCTGACGGCGAGTACGTCTCCGTGGAATCCGAAGGACATGCAGGGTATGGAGAAGAAGGCCAGGATATCATCTGTGCCGCAGTTTCTGCACTGATTGTCAATACGGTAAATTCTGTGGAAGCCTTTACGAAGGACCGGATTCTTAGTGAATCGGGAGATGGATATGTGTATTTTTCTTTTCCCGATGGGTATTCTAAGGATACAGAACTTCTTGTAAAGTCCCTTTTGTTGGGGCTTGGCAGTATCCGCCGCGATTATGGAACACAATACTTAGAGATCGCATTCAAGGAGGTGTAATACCATGTTAAATATGAACCTTCAGATTTTCGCTCATAAAAAAGGAGTTGGTTCTACCAAGAACGGTAGAGATTCCGAGTCCAAGAGATTAGGAGCAAAAAGAGCT
>JALEOU010000104.1 GCA_022766945.1 Fusicatenibacter sp.
CTGTATGGATACATCATCCTTTAACTCGTACCGCTTCCGAAGTTCATTGATACGCTGTACTTCCTTCCGTGGCATCCCGCTGGTATCGCAGGTACGCCAGTACATGATCTTCCGGATCTTGCAATCATCCGGAAGAGAATCGAACAATGCGATAAACTCCCACCAATGAAGCTCCGCACTCGGGATACGCTGCAGATTCATGTGGTAAGTCCCCATAAATGCAGCATAGATATATGGGGCGTCCTGGTCAAAGCTGTATGAAACCCTGTCCTGACGGAATTCCTTACGGGTCTGGTTCCGTTCTTTTTGCTGGTCTTCCCGATCTTCCCCACAGTTATAGAACCACAGGGCCTTTTCGATCGCTTCCTGCCGGTTCAGTGGTATAACGGGATAATATAGTAACAGCATCTGGTTCAGTTTTTCCCAGCTTTTCAGCTCAGGATTGCGCATCATGCTCTCAAAAAGAATGGAGGTACGGAAATCAGAATATATCTGATATTCCTTTCCTCCAATCATTACACTGTCCGGAAGCCTGTCCAGGATGATGTTATCGCCCTTCAAGACGGATGCGGCTGTATTTCTCCAACCGCTTTTCCATGGCGGGATTGATCTGTTTCGGGAACAGATTCACATATTCATCAAAGGCATCCAGACATTTGATCAAATTCGTTTTTTCTCCGAGAATTTCTTTTGCTTTCTCATCACCAAACAATTCTACGAAAGCGTCAATAACAGCCTGGCACTGCATCCGTATTCCCTCTGCTCCACTCTCGCATTCCTGTGATTTATGCATTTTTTCCATAATCTCAGGAATACTATCCTCATAACGTTTCGCCACTTCCGGATTCATCAGATGATCCAGCTCCACCGAAACTCCTAAAATTTTTCCCTTCATCCTGTGCTACCTCCTCTGTTCAACCTGCACTGTAAGTATATTCCTTAGGAGTATCTCCGGATTTCTTCAGTTCGATATCTACGGATGAGGATTCACCTGCATTTCCAGAACCGTCACTGTTTACGATAATGGTTACCTTTCCTTTTTCTCCCTTTCCGTTTAAGATGCAGAAATAAACATACGGCACAACTACATTGTTTCCTGTTCCATACTTGATAGCATGTGATAACATGAAGTCCTGTGCGGCATCACCAACATAACGGTCTCCGGACACCTTAAAGCTTCTCTGGTTTCCTGTTTTCATGGTGGACTGCCCTGCACGGATATATGTCTTATCCGTAGTGATCGGGTTCATCTGGGAATCCAGACCGGAAATACCCATCTGTACAACCTCATAATCCGCTTCCGAAGATGCTTCTCCGGTATCGATTGCCAATACATAATCGTCGTTCGTAGCCCACCCCTCATACTGTTCGTTCGGAGTGATAGCTTTCATCAATTCACTTAATTTCATTCTGTTTCCTCTCTTTCTCAAAAACTGATCTGTATGTTTACAATACAGGAATAGACTGTCTGTCCATCCTCTGTACGCCCTGTTTTATGCGGTCCGGAAGCAACTTTTAATCCCCGGAACTGATATACATCCCCATTTGGGAGCCGACGGTTGCGGGAGAAATAGTTACTGACCTTGCTCAGCTCATTCAGGCAATATGCTTCATCTGCATGTTTGCACATAAAAAGTACAGGTGCCGTAAGCAATACCGGTCCTCTTATGTAACCTTTTTCCATAACCGGACCGAGCTCCGCATACAGTCCGCCATTTTGGGGAAGTTCTGACAGGTTAAGATCCATATCCAGATTCTGCTTTACGATGCCTTTGATATTCAGCATCAATTCTGTTTGTGGTTCCATATAACAATCCTCCTATAGATATCTGGTCATACGCTTATCAATCTGCGCTCCCCATTCATCCCCATACTGCTGTTTAGCATAGTTATCCCATTCTTTCCGAGCCATAGAATTTGTATAATGCAGTTCATCCGGTCCATAAGTCCTGTTTTTGGGGCTTCCGTGCATTACAAGGCCTCCATGCTGATACTGGGCATAGGGAGTATCCCAGCGGATAGTCAGCTTCCCAGCCTGCGCTTCCTGATCAGAATGCAGTTTTGCACTTTCGCGGAGATCTCCGCCTCCGCCATCCTGAGATATCCCACCACTGATCGGTACATGCCGATTGATATCGTCTATGATAGGGTCGCGCAGGTCTGTGAGGGCCTGATCACATGCTTCCAGAATCCGGGATTTTCCTGCAGTTTTGTCGATGTTAATTGTTATCTTTGCAGGCATATCTCACCATCCCTATCTCATAATGATGGAGCTTATTACCATCATAAAATGGCTCCACCGAAACAATCCTGTGCTTCATCCCGTTAAAATCAAATATCTGGTCTTCGCGAAACGTCTGTCCGGATGGCCTGCTGTTCTTACAGCAATAGATCATAGAAGCAGCCAGCTGGATCTCTGCGTTGTTCTTATCACGCACGATCTTGCTTGATGGGTCTACTCTGATTTTATTAAGGTCTTCCAGATGGTTCAGCCCTGACGATCCCCAATCACCTTTTAACTCTTCCAGAAGTTCTCCGCTGTGAATTAACAATGATTTTGGTATCGGTCTAATAACATCCACCTCCCCGGTATAAAAGCCCCGTAGGGGCAAGAATCCGAAGTGCACGAGGGGAATATATGCTCTGTCCGGAAGTTCCGCCGGCAGAACCTGAAGTGTAGCTGAATTTTCCAAGAGAAGCACTCTGGAGATTGTTGCCATTGTCCAGATCAGACCCTCCGTTTGCATCCAGATACTCGATCTGTGCACATACTGCATTTCTGATCCGTTCCTGTATAAAGGAACCATAGGTTTCCATACGCTCTGACTGGATCCGGTACATGCACATCTCTTCTACGATCTCAGAAGCACGTTCCAACAGATAAGGGAAGTCGGCACGGTCTACCGGCTCCCCATTAAAATCCTCATAGTAGTAATATTCATCAACATAAGGCATCTTTCTGCCTCCTTATCATCCTCCAGATTCTTAAATCGGAGCAACTTTGATTCCTCTCAGAACAGCAGCACTCTTTGTGGCTTTCACGACCATAGCAGCAATCATCTCCACTTCTCCTGTCTTAACTGCCCCCGGGGTTGTAAGATTCGGAAGATATGTCTTCGGAGCTTTCTGCCCATCAGGAGTGACTGCATGAACGCCATCAAGGCCCAAACGAGCAAAATAGATCGGGCTGGTACCATCTGATTCGCTGGTCTCAATGATTTCGCTGGACTTCCCAGGTTTGTCTCCCATTTTCATGATTACTGTATTTCCATACTTAACGATTTCAGATCCAAGTTCGTTTTTCGTAGCAGTAAACTGTGAAGAATAATCTGCTACCGTCTGGAACACTGCGAACATATCATTGTTTACAGCCATCAGGTCCGGTGTTCCATCCATCAGCTTGAGGGTCTGCCGTACATAATACAAAAACGCTTTCCAGTTCTTTTCGATAGCTTCTGCAGAAGACATGTCAAGAATTGCAGATGGTGTGAAATCCGTCTTTGTTCCCTTGATTGCCTTATTCAGACCATCAAAAGAGCCTGTCACTGTTTCACTGTCACCATTAACGAACCAGTCATTAAACAGTGCTCTTACGGCTTTTACTTTCTGATCCATCTGAAATACCAGCTGATTAGTAATAACTTGTCTTTCATGGTTGATTAGAACACGGTCCAGATCAAACGCCCCACCGAAGATCTTCAGATTCGTTGTGATCTGCGTTGTCTTCGCAACATCTTTGTTTTCGTACTCCTTATTGATCTCACGCCCTTCTGCAGTAGGGTATGTAGTCACCCTGTTGTATACATACGTCAGGGAATCACCGCCCTGCGGTTTTACGCAGTCATCGTACACCATGCGGTCCATCAATGGAGACTTTCGAAATTCATCGATCACATGGTTGGTAAGCTTGCTCTGAGATAATTTTTTTGCATCTTCCAAAGTAAATTGTGCCATTTTTCATTCTTCCTTTCTTATTTGCCAAAAAGAGCATCGGCAATCTCATCTTCCATGCTCTTTTCCTTTTTGCTTCCTTTGCCCTTCTGGCGCTGTCCCCAGGCTCCTTTTTCGCCTGAGTCGTCCGAAGAGCCTTTAAACTGCGGATACTTTTTAAATACTTCCTCGATGGCATCCTCAAAATCCAGATCATCGTCCTCTTCCATGTAGGCTTTTGCCAGTGCGGTCACATCCTTCACGGAATATTTTGGAACACCGGCTTCGTAGCAGGCAAGGCGCATGGTCAGTTTTTCATTGCGCTTACGTTCCTTATCAAGATCTGCATTGGGTTCTGATTTGTCATCATCGCCGGCTTTTCCCTTGCCGTCAGGTTTCTGCTGTTCACGCTGCCATTTCCGTTTTTCTCTGGCAATACGCTTTTTTACTGCCTCATCCATATCCTTCTGGGAATATTTCTTTTCGTCGGCAGTATCGTCTCCGTCTTTGTCCGAATCATCGTCCTGGTCGTCACCATCATCCCCAGCGTCATCGTCCTGGCCGCTGTCGCCATCATCGGAGCCGCCAGCTCCGCCTCCTTTATCAGCTTCAAAGAAAGGCATTCTGATAAAAGGGTTGTTCATAAATTTGTACATAATTTTCTCCTTTCCGTTTAAGGCCCGTCCGGCCACTTTTCCGGATGCCATCCCGTATTCAATGGCATAATAAAAGCACCCATATCCCAGGGTGCAAAATAAGCATAATAAAACCACTGACCGGACTGATCAGTGGCTATTCGTTCTGTGTATATATTTCATCATAAATTCTCTGTGCTTTATTACCCCATCTATTTAACAGATAGTCATCATCAAATCCCTGATAAGTAATAAGTGCATCCAGCGGCAACAAAATGTCATTCACATCAGCTGTTTCGAGCATTTTTTTTGCATCTTCCTCCTTAAAATTTTCTTTGATAAAAATAATCTGTTCCTCAGTTAAATTTAACATTTTATCACCTCTTTCTGTTTGTCTGGATCAATTCCTGCGTATCCGGATTAAACGTAACAATACATTTATCTCCTGTGAACCGTTGACTCCTGCGGCCTTTATTATCTGTCACGATTTCTCCGGCAGTTCCCTCAGTAATTGCTTGTTTTGCTTCGTTCATAGACACCGATGCATGATTCAACCTCTTTTTCAATTCCTTATTGTCTGTTTCGGTCAGCTCAACATGCGTCCCTATCAGTCTGTCCACAAAATGAGCAGTGTGCCCTTTGACCACGACTCCACTTGCTGTAGTCAGTCCATCCAGATTATCCGTTATTTCAGCGTCCGCTTTCTTAAACTGGTCATACCCGATCATGGGAGAGATTCTGCTATTTTCAACAGCGCTCACATATCCTTTGTATAACCTGCTTTCCTTGCTGTCATTATACTTCAGATCGTAATAACCTGCAAGCCCTTTAGGCCCTGCTTCTGCGCCTATGGATTTAGCCCACTTTTTAAAATGCTTATTTGCAGCTCCAACAGCCCCCGCCGAAATCCTTCTGTCAAAACCAACAACCTGTTCCCGGTCTTTCCTGCGGATAAGGTCATTCTTTCCGACATAATCAGCAAGCTGTGCTTCTTTCGATTTCAGGCTTACTGCCGCTTCCTCAAAAGCGTTCTCGTCCCCAGCTTCGTCGTATAACATGCAGAGTCTTTTCTGTTTCCGGACATCCCGTTCCAGCCCTCGTTGTGTCTGCATCTGTTTATAAAGCCGGTCATTTTCTTCAAAGTCCTCTGTCG
The DNA here is from genome assembly GCA_022766945.1 of Fusicatenibacter sp. GTDB lineage: Bacteria > Bacillota > Clostridia > Lachnospirales > Lachnospiraceae > Fusicatenibacter. Next base: position 5,719 of record JALEOU010000104.1, read on the forward strand.
GGAAATACCGCTCAGTGCTTATCCCTGGAATAAAAGGCACTCCATGATGTCCGCAGTTGATACCAAGGATTCCATCCGGTTCCCCATAGCTTGATGATTTTAATGGATAAAACGGAATCTTTTTTCCATTTATGTCTTCCACATAACCTTTCCCGTTGTTCCGGTCAAAGATCTTACCCTGGTCTTTCGCGCATTTGGGTCTTGCGCCTGCATGGCTGCTCATCTGGATCAGGGATAATCCCCGGTCGTTCATGCGTGCCATCATGGCTTCTGTCGAAACATTTCCTGCTGTCGCCCGAAGTGTCATACTAACATAAGCTTCCGGCGTCCATTGCCTGCCGGCTTTATCCACAAAAGCGGGAATCCCCTTTTCGTTAAACTCTTTGATCACGCTACGAATCGCCTGCTGGCGGCTCTCTGCACCAACAATCTCCGCAGTGGCATGTTTGCCAAGGGTATCAAGAAATTCCTGCTTATTTGCGATTTCTTTTGCCCTTGTGGCTGTTTTTTGTACAAGGCTCTTATAGGCATCCCGTGCCATATACAGCATTGTCGTATTGCAGGTATTGAGCGAATCCCACGCCTGCCTATGGACCGCCTTGACTGCATTCTGCACGTTCCTGCTCTTCCTGGCCGGTACAGCACCTTCCACGACACCGACACGTTCCAGTTCATTCAATCCAGGCTCAATCCGCTCCATCACAGTATCAGCCACATCATAGCACATCTTTTCGACTGCTTCCCTGGAAAGCCAAGCTGCTTTTGCAATGATCGCGATATTTTCCTTATTGAGTTTCCCAAGCTCGGCCAGCTTTTGGAGCAGCCAGTCGTCGGAGTCAATCAGCTGACCATAGTCCTTCACATGCCGGATGATATTCTGCATGATCAGGGCTTCCATATCCATGTAGGACTGGGTGACTGGTTCAGCCGCTTTCTGTTTTTCGGACCTGGAAATCATCATGGCTCATCACTCACTTTGTCTTCCGGATTTTTATCCATATTCGTCCAGTCGATATCCGTGCCGGTGATCTGCGCTTCATCCGCAATCAGTTTTAATTCCTTTTCTGCCTCAGTTTCCGTGTACTTGTTGATCTCCATGATGGCAGTGCGCTTTGAGCGGAGTCCGGCATTGACCAGCTTGATATTCCGGTCAATCGTGGTATTGCTGTCCTCGATGATGGAATCATCAAAATCCACCGTAACTTCCAGCGAATCGCCTTTTCCATCCAAAAAAGCAACTGCCTGCACCATATGGATGATGGCAGCCCTTATCGTGATTTCATTCTTTTTCAGATTCTGGAACAGGTCTGACTTATCAGAGATTATCTCCGTGGCCGTTTTTACCCCGGAGCTGTCAAACCGGAACCGTCCGGCACCAAGACCGCATTTAAAGCTGCATAGGTCGAGTGTACGCTGTATCCCGAGTTCATGCTCCTGCGCCCGGATGCTCATATCGATTTCCGTTGGCTGCAGTTCGGTGTTCCGGTCTGCCGGCATCTGGTAAAATACCGTCTCACTGGGATCAAATTTAAACTGTGTCTGATCTTGCTGTCCATCTTTGCTTTTCCCCAGCATCGCCTTTGCCATAGAGATTGGGACCAATATCCTTTTCCTGCCGAGTATAAACTCGTTCATGTAGCTGTCATAAACCAGATCACAGCCTTTTACTTCATCCACCGCATTGGCAAACACGGAGATTCCCATCGGGCTGTCCGGGTCAATGTTATTTACCATGTTCGGTGTGATGATCTGGAAAAGCGGCTTTTTGGATCCTGTGCATACTTTGTCCAGCATATTTTCCGGAAGCTCCAGACCAAGACCGGATTCCAGGTCAACATACTGGTTTTCTATGTAGTACAGGTTTACATCCTCACCCTCTTCCGGCTTTCCAAACCGGTGGATCTGCAGATAAATACATTCCTTGCCTTTATAGCTCCGGTAACTGCCAAAAGCGCATTCCGTCGTATCGTTATTGTCGTAGCTTAAAGGATAGATCATATCTGCCCTGACATAATCGATCACCGGTTCCTTGTCCCCATTTAAGTATTCCACAAATGCGCCGGTACCAAGTCCAAACGCAAGCTCAATCAGCTGGTTTCCACGGACACGGAAATTATTCGCGTCCAGGATCTCATTCAGCCTTTGCTCATAGTCACCCGCCTTGATAGCCACCTTTTCGTTCAGGATGAGGTTCGCCCAGTCTTCGCATACCTTTTTTGCCATGCCAAGGCGGTACCTCTTTTCCTCATGGACTTCAACGCCATCAAACACTTTGTACTCGTGGAATTTCTTTACCTCATTCTGATACCACGCCATCCAGTTTGAAATATGGTCGTAAGTTTCCTCTACCGGAGGGCTGTATCCCTGCCCGGTCAAATACTGTCGGATTGTTATCTTTCCCATCGTTACACTCCTATGCTGCTATATACAGGATATCCTCCTGCAAGCTTTCTGTACTGTATTCCGTGGAATCCAGAGAGTCCACATTCATCAGACCATCATCAAGTCTGATATCCTGATTCGGCTTTTTATCATCGTATACTGCCTCTTCAAAGGCGGCAATGATATGTTCACAGTGCTCCATGACCTTCCAGCGGTTCTGCGCGATCAGACTGTTATAAAATGCGATACGGTCATTAATAGGGCCTTTGATCGCATTCTTAAGGTCGATTGCCACATTGGCCTGTATGCAGGCCATCTCCAACCCGGAGATCAGCGTCTGTTCTGCGCTGTCACAGTAGGCCTCGTACACCTTGTACCGTACCTGCGCCCTACGGACAAAATCAATAAAAGCATCCTGTAGCTGTTTTGGATTGATGCGCTTTTTGCAGTAATACTCATCCAAGACCACCACCTGCTTAAATCCCCTTGTATACCCGGTAAGGGTAAAAGAATGAGCCGACTTCGTTCCACCGAAATCGACTCCGATCACTGCATACATGATCTCGTTTTGTTCAAGCCAGTCACCTGTGATCAGATAATCTTCCACGTTATCCGCAAATTGCTGGTAAATAAGGCCATCTGCAGCCACCCATTTACCAAGAATAAAGCGTTTGTAGAACACACTGCCATGCGGCCATGCATTCTTGTATTCCGCTTTACGCTTTTCAGACATTGAAAGGTTATCATCCATCGTAAAGTGCAGGTGATACACCTTTTTGCGCTTCTGTTCCTCTTCCTCCAGATATTCTTCCGGGATGAAATGATGCGGTCCCGCCGGGTTGCAGTTCATCCAGACCTTCCAGCCATCTTCGGAACATCTGGCAATCGCCTGATCCACAAATGACTTCGGGAACAGTGCCGCTTCATCCAGATAAGCGCCAGCTGCTGTAAGACCCTGTAAGGCATCCTGACTGGCTTCTGTGTTGGCACCATACAAGTAATAAGTGTTTGTGCCGATCTCTATCCTGGCATCCGTACCGGAACGGATATAATCATAAGGCCAGCCCCAGGCTTCCAGTATCTGCAGCATCGGCCTTACCACGTTCTTCTTTAGCGCACCCATTGTCTTTCCCGCAAGGATAAACGATTTTCCGTCAAACATTTCCTGCGACCAGGTTAAAAAGCCAATGATGCAGGCTATCGTCTTACCGGAACGGATGGAACCATCTGCAACCACATAATTATTTTCTGCAGACCAAAGCCCTGGTCTCCACCAGTGGATCAGTCTCTGCTGTTGCCTTGAAAAAGGTTTAAAATTAAATCTCGCTGGTTTCTTCTGTTTCTTCGGCATTATCCTCTTCCTCTTCAAACAGCCCCTGCAGATCTTCCTCTGTCGGATGCATCGCTTTCAAAAATGACTGTATATTCTCATTTCCGGATTCGGTGTCACCAACTTCCTGGTCTCTGGCACGTTTCGCCCGATCAGTACGGATGCGCTGCTCTTCCAGGTCTGCATCAGTACCGGTTCCCTGTCCGGAATACTTTGCAATCACTTCATAAGCTTTCACGTTTCCGCCTAATGCCTCTTTTATCATGGCAGCGTTGACAGCCGCTTCCAGGGTGCTGTCAAGCCCTAAGGACTCTAAGAATGGCGTCCATTCCGGGTTATCTATTTTGGCAGTGAGAAGGGCGTTCAGCATCTTTCTAAAGTCCGCTTTTTTGCGTCTGGTTTCCCCGGACCGTTTGCCACCTCTCGACTGCATTTCTCGCACTTCACTCGCACTTCGTTTATCAAATCCATAATCTTTTATGTTTTCATAATTCGCCATCACCTCACCTTCCTATCTGGTTGTTTTATATCAATTCACTTATATGCATTTTTCTTGTTCAAACGCTTTTAGCATTTTCGGAAATTGTATTGCAATCCAATCAGTAATTTCCTCTGACTGCGCCCACGCTTCAATATTGCCGCTGTTATTCCAAAGCCCTGATTCATATAAAAACGCGTGGATAATTTCGTGCCGCGTTACTTTATTCGTGTAATCGTCCAAATTTTTAATAGACGTTTCATCGGCTTCAAACTTTCCAACAACAATTTCTTTAATGCTATAATCCATATATCCATCACAGCTTTTAAGTTCTGGCTTTTGTTCTGCATCTGCAATGATAATTGTATATTCTGTTCCTAAAATACTGATTTTCTTCATTTTATCCTACCTTATTTATCCCACAAAAAAGCACCATATCAAACGATACAGTGCTTTTCGTAAGGGGGTAATGAAATGACATCCAATAACCATCGGCAACCCGCTTGCCTTTTGGCATGTATATAATATATCAAATTTAAACCGGACAATCAGGACAAAACGGACAAATATTATTTTAATTCCATAAATCTTCTAAACTCCTGGCGTATACTTTCTCCAGTTGCCTTTCTTCCGATTTTCGACGCAGTCTGTTCCCAGGTTAATCCATTGAATACCTTGTATCGAATAATCCGTTGCATTCTCTTCGGGATTGTGTTCAGCCACGCGTCTACTTCCAGCTTTAATTTCTGCGCACTTTTCTTCCGTTCCTCAAGAATACTTTCCTCCATTCTCAGCTGATGGTCCTCTGAGTAGGTTAATGTTGTTCCCTGAATTTTAAAGTGTGTTGGATTATACGGAAAGTCAGGATTACTTCCGGAAACATTTGTCTGAATGATAGTTTTTTTCTTTTTCTCTAATTGCTTAATATCATTTTCTGTCTCTTTGATCAGTTCACATGCATCCATGTAATCGTTCAGGATTTTCTTATCCAATTATCTCTACCCCTTCTTTAACGTGATTGGCTTCTTTCTCCTCTTCCGGCCGTTCTTCGGTTTAAACTTATTGCACTCGTCCGGCCGGCATCCACGACTGTGTCCTACTATGCCGATGTAGTCGCAGTACAGGTTGGACAGGTTGTCTTCTCCTACGTTATTCCGATTTGCGTATCTGCAGAACCTGCACTGATTCTTTTTGATTTCTAATATCTCATCTGCTTTCATCTCACTCCAGCGTTTCTTTGTAACATTATGTACGGCCTGTTCTGCAGTAGGATCCTTGTATCCTTCTTTGTTCATCCGTGATTCTTCCTTTTCTCTGCCAGTTCCCGGCACTTTTCCACATAGAGCTTATCTATCTCAATAATCTGTTCTGGCGCAAGACCGGTATCTTCATATACCGCCAGTTTCTCACATACTGCGTTCATATACTCGCACCGTTCCTTCTGGCATCCGGAACCGTTACATGGTTCCTCGAAGCACTGAGGAAAGTATGCATACCCTTGTTCGTTTCGTGCTGTTAATCTGTTCATTCTTCCACACTCCAATCTATCCTCTGACCGCAAGCATCACAGTAATTGTGTTTTATTTTGAGGCTTGTTACCAACCCACAGCGAGGGCAAACATAGCATCGATTGCTTGCGCATGGCTTTTTTCTTTTCTGTTTCTCCACCGCTTCCCGGACTTCCTCCAGAGTGCCAAGCTCCTTGTATCTGTCTAATTCTTCGCATTGCTTCCCGTAAACATCTTCCGGAATCAAACAGAGTTTGCCGTCTTTGTACATCTTCAGCTCCTGCATGGCGGAAATAGTAATTTTCAGCACATCGATATTTTTATTGCACACATCTTTATCGGCATCTCCATTTGCATTCATATGGTTTCTGATAATATCTATTCTACGTATGCATTCATTAATATGGCTTTCAATCGCTTCCTGATAACCCATCTTCAGACCTCCTTTTTGCACATGCGCAGAAAAATTTCCCGGTAACAAGCCTCCTGAATCTTTTGCATAGGTATACTTCTTCAGAATACGGATATGGATATCCTTTTCTTAATTCTGCTTTTTCACATTTATTGCAT
>JALEOU010000105.1 GCA_022766945.1 Fusicatenibacter sp.
CATTGTACCAAAAGAGACCTCATAACTCATGTTTGGGCAAAGAAGATATCCACTTTTGACCTATACAAGGCAAATGAAAATTTCAGCATGTTTTTTAGAAAAACTTATGGCAGCGTCAGCTACCTGGCTGAACTGTAACTGCAGATCATGTATTTTTCGTGAAACAACAAATTGAAACATGGACAATTTGTCCAAAGAGTGCTATAATTTAACCAAATGTATTTGACGGCATTTTTGTGTCGTCATCCGGGCCTTTTTTCGGTTTCACGAAAAAGACACAAAGCATTTATCTGGTCATTATTTTTTAAGGAGGATAAAATCAAATGGCAAGAAAGATGAAAACCATGGATGGTAATCAGGCTGCAGCACATGCTTCCTATGCGTATACTGACGTAGCAGCCATTTACCCGATCACCCCTTCTTCCGTTATGGCAGAACATACGGATGAGTGGGCAACCCAGGGAAGAAAGAACATTTTTGGACAGGAAGTGCAGGTTACCGAGATGCAGTCTGAGGCAGGTGCAGCAGGTGCTGTTCACGGATCTCTGGCAGCAGGTGCTCTGACCACCACCTACACAGCTTCTCAGGGTCTTCTGCTGATGATCCCGAACCTGTACAAAATTGCTGGTGAGCAGCTGCCGGGCGTATTTAACGTATCCGCACGTGCTCTTGCAAGCCATGCACTTTCCATCTTCGGCGATCATTCCGATGTATATGCCTGTCGTCAGACCGGAGCTGCTATGCTCTGCGAGTCCAGCGTACAGGAGGTTATGGACCTGACTCCGGTTGCACACTGTGCAGCAATCAAAGGAAAAATTCCGTTTATTAACTTCTTTGATGGATTCCGTACTTCTCATGAGATCCAGAAGATTGAGACCTGGGATTATGAGGATCTGAAAGATATGGTTGATATGGATGCTGTGGAAGCATTCCGTAAACATGCTTTGAACCCGAATCATCCCTGCCAGAGAGGATCCGCTCAGAACCCGGATATCTTCTTCCAGGCAAGAGAGGCATGTAACCCGTTCTACGATGCTCTTCCGGCAATCGTACAGGAGTACATGGACAAAGTTAATGAGAAGATCGGAACCGATTACAAACTGTTCAACTATTACGGAGCAGCAGATGCTGAGCACGTAATCGTTGCTATGGGTTCTGTATGTGATACGATTGAAGAAACCATCGATTACATGATGGCTGCAGGAAGAAAAGTCGGCGTTGTAAAAGTACGTCTGTACCGTCCGTTCTCTGCACAGGCTCTGGTAGAAGCAATTCCGGAAAGCGTAAAACAGATCACCGTTCTTGACAGAACAAAAGAGCCGGGTTCTCTTGGCGAGCCTCTGTACCTGGATGTTGTAGCAGCATTAAAGGGCAGCAAGTTCGAGACAACACCGGTTTACACCGGACGTTATGGCCTTGGATCCAAGGATACTACTCCGGCTCAGATCGTAGCTGTATACGACAACACTGAGAAGAAGAGATTTACCATCGGTATCGAAGACGATGTAACGCATCTGTCTCTGCCGGTAGGCGCTCCGCTTGTTACCACTCCGGAAGGAACCATTAACTGTAAGTTCTGGGGACTTGGCGCTGATGGTACCGTAGGTGCGAATAAGAACTCCATCAAGATCATTGGTGATAATACCGATATGTACGCACAGGCTTACTTTGATTATGATTCCAAGAAGTCCGGCGGTGTTACTATGTCTCACCTGCGTTTCGGTAAGAAACCGATCAAATCCACCTATCTGATCCACAAAGCAAACTTCGTAGCATGCCATAATCCGTCCTATGTTGACAAATACAACATGGTTCAGGAGCTGGTTGACGGCGGTACTTTCCTTTTGAATTGCCCGTGGGATGAAGCTGGACTGGAAGAGCATCTTCCCGGACAGGTGAAGGCATTCATCGCAAATCACAATATCAAATTCTATGTAATTGACGGTGTGAAGATCGGTATTGAGACCGGTATGGGACCGACACGTATCAACACAATTCTGCAGTCCGCATTCTTCAAACTTGCCAACATCATTCCGGAAGAGAAAGCAAACGAACTGATGAAGGCAGCTGCAAAAGCTACTTACGGACGTAAGGGTGATGACGTTGTTGCAAAGAACTGGGCAGCAATCGATGAAGGTGCAAAACAGGTGAAAGAAGTTGTAGTTCCGGAGAGCTGGAAGAATGCAGCTGATGAAGGCCTTAAGACAACTCATGCTGAGAGCGGCCGTGAGGAAGTTGTTAATTTCGTTAATAACATTCAGGCAAAAGTTACTTCCCAGGAAGGAAATACACTGCCTGTATCTGCATTTACTGAGTATGTTGACGGTACTACTCCGTCCGGCGCAGCTGCATACGAGAAACGTGGTATCGCAGTAAACGTACCGGTATGGAATCCGGAAAACTGTATCCAGTGTAACCGTTGTTCCTTTGTCTGCCCGCATGCAGTAATCCGTCCGGTTGCGATGACAGCCGAGGAAGCAGCAGCAGCTCCGGAAGGCATGAAGACGATGCCGATGACAGGAATGGCTGGTTATACCTTTACGATGGCTATTTCACAGCTTGACTGTACAGGATGTGGTTCCTGTGCAAATGTCTGCCCGGGCAAGAAGGGTGCAAAAGCTCTCGCTATGGAAAACCTGGCAGCTCATGAAGCTGAGCAGAAATACTTCGATTACGCAGCAGCTCTTCCGCAGAAAGATGATGTTGTTGCGAAATTCAAAGAGAACACAGTAAAAGGAAGCCAGTTCAAGAAACCGCTCCTTGAGTTCTCAGGCGCATGTGCAGGCTGCGGAGAGACTCCGTATGCAAAACTGGTTACTCAGCTGTTTGGCGACAGAATGTACATCGCAAACGCTACCGGATGTTCTTCAATCTGGGGCAACTCTTCACCGTCCACTCCTTACACAGTAAACGAGAAAGGACAGGGTCCTGCATGGGCAAACTCCCTGTTCGAGGATAATGCTGAGTTTGGATATGGTATGCTGCTTGCTCAGAAAGCAATCCGCAATGGTCTGAAGACCAAGGTTGAGAGCGTTATGAATTCCGAGGCAGCACCGGAAGAAGTTAAGGCAGCATGCAAAGAGTATCTGGATACTTTTGATTGCGGCGCTACCAATGGTGCAGCAGCAGCGAAACTGGTTGATGCAATCAAGGACGCTGATTGCGATACCTGCAGAGCAATTGTAAAAGATAAAGACTATCTGGCTAAGAAGTCCCAGTGGATCTTCGGTGGTGACGGATGGGCATATGATATCGGATTCGGCGGCGTAGACCATGTTCTGGCAAGCGGACAGGATATCAACGTTATGGTATTTGATACTGAGGTATATTCCAATACAGGCGGACAGTCTTCCAAGGCTACCCCGACCGGCGCTGTTGCACAGTTCGCTGCAGGCGGTAAGGAAGTGAAGAAGAAAGACCTGGCAAGCATCGCTATGAGCTATGGTTATGTATACGTTGCTCAGATTGCTATGGGCGCTGATTACAATCAGGCAGTGAAAGCAATCGCAGAGGCAGAGGCTTATCCGGGACCGTCTCTGATCATTGCTTACGCTCCATGTATCAACCATGGTATCAAGAAAGGTATGAGCAAAGCACAGACCGAAGAGCAGCTGGCTGTTCAGACCGGTTACTGGCATTGCTTCCGCTTCAATCCGGCTCTGGCTGCAGAGGGCAAGAGCGCATTCACTCTGGATTCCAAGGCTCCGTCAGGAGATTATCAGGAATTCCTGAATGGCGAAGTACGTTACAATTCTCTGAAACGTGCGAACCCGGCTAAGGCAGAGAGACTCTTTGCTAAGAACGAGAAAGAGGCAATGGATCGTTATGCTTACCTGAACAAACTGGTGAAGCTGTACGGAGCAGAAGAGTAATACTCGTTTCAAATCCTGGAAACTCATAAGGTAAGATAAGAGAACAGCTGCATCCATCTTTCAAAAAGATGGATGCAGCTGTTTTGTGTTGTCCTCGTTACTGTTCAGAGGTTACAAGAAACAGTAACCTGTTTTCAAAAGACAGTGGTCCTTTTAAGGGAATAGGGATAGTAATTTTGCGATGAATATGCTAAAATATCTCCCAGACAAAAGAGAAAAGGGGGGATTCCAATGAGTTATTCTTTTTATGACTTGATTGGATTGTTTTTCATTTATTCTGTGCTGGGCTGGATTCTCGAGACATCAGTGGCAGCGGTGAAAAAAAAGAAGTTTGTAAACAGGGGCTTTTTTAACGGTCCTGTCTGTACGCTGTATGGTACTGCAGCGATCCTGATGGCAGTCTTCCTTGGAGAATTAAAGAACAGCATTCTCTTTCTGTTCCTTGGCTGTATGATTCTGGCAACGATCACAGAGTGGCTGGCTGGTCACGCCCTTTGCCGGATGGGCCATGGTAAGTGGTGGGATTATTCCGGGAAAAGATGGAATATGGATGGATATATTTGCCTTGAGTACTCTGTATTATGGGGTATTCTGGGCGTCCTTTCCATGAAATACCTGAATGATTTTTTTACGGAAGTCCTTCATCTCATTCCGATTGTCCCAAGAAAGATCACACTTCTGGTATTGCTTGCCCTTTTTTTGGTTGACGGACTTGGATCTTATGCGATCATGCATCATCTGACGAAAAAGATGCCTGCAATTCTGGCGATGAATGATCAAATCGATGCATTCACCAAACGATTAGGTGTCCGCATTTATCGTCATCTGGAAAGGCGAGTTGAAAAGGCATATCCAAATGTGCAGCATGAGACACAAACAGCTGCGAAGCCGGAAGTATTTGCACAGGGATGCAGCTTTTATAAACTGGTTCTGCTCTTTTTTATCGGTGCATTTCTGGGTGATCTGGTAGAGACGGTTTTCTGCCGCATTACTGCAGGAGTATGGATGAGCCGCAGCAGTGTTGTGTGGGGACCTTTCAGTATTGTGTGGGGTCTTGCCATTTCGCTTGCCACCTGGTTTTTATATAATTATCGGGAGCGCTCTGACGGATTTTTATTCTTTTTCGGAACGTTTCTGGGAGGCGCGTACGAATATCTCTGCAGTGTTTTTACCGAGCTGGTATTTGGCCAGGTGTTCTGGGATTACAGTGAGATTCCCTTCAACCTGGGAGGAAGAATCAATCTTCTGTATTGTTTTTTCTGGGGGATTGCAGCGGTTGTATGGCTGAAAAAACTTTATCCTTTCGTTTCCGGACTGATCGAGAAAATACCTGCGAACGCAGGAAAGATTGTTACCTGGGTGCTCATTGTTTTTATGATCTGCAATGTAGTGGTATCAGCTATGGCTCTTGAGCGCTATTCGGAACGGGAATACGGCGTACCGGCAGAACACACCTGGCAGCAGTTTATGGATGAGCATTACGATGATCAGAAAATGAACCGGATCTATCCCAATGCGGCATCAACCGGCGATAAAACAGTGACAGATCAATGATAAAAGTCTGTGCATAGCCGTGATAATGTGATATAATAAATTAGATTGGCGTGCCCGCAAGTATGGGATGCAGGAAAGGATAACAAAAATAAGATGACAGTGGATAATACATTTACGATAAAGAAGCTGCAGAGTCTGGAGCATTTCTTTGTGACATTTTCCCAGATCACGAAGATGCCGTATGCAGAGTGTGATCCGGAGACATTCGATGATCAGATCTATCTTTTTACGGAAGAAGAAAAGGCAAAAGAATTTGCGAAAAGCTATGTGGAGAAGAATATTCCGCTGCTGACCGTAAAGGTACTGCGTAAACAGATGGCGAATTTCTTTCTGGGGCTGTACGCAGAAGGCGTGAATATGCTTGTTTATCACGATGGTGTCACAACGAATCGTCTGGAGATTGAGAAAGTATTTCCAAAGCCAAATGAGGAAAAGATCGCAAAGGAACCTCTTCCGATGCTGAACCCGAGTCTGCAGCTTACGGTAATCTACTTTCTCCAGGAACTGAGACGTCCGAATCAGTCGAAAGATGACATGGAACGTAACCGGAGACTCCGCGAAATGGAAGAGGAGATGCTGGTTAACCTGACCCGGTCGAACTTTATTATGGCAATTGATATTTCACAGGTGAAAGGTGAATTTGATCTGAAACATCCTGGGCCGGATATTCGAATTCCATACATTAAAAATCAGAAAGAAGAAATTTTCCAGCCGATTTATTCTGATATTGGAGAGTTCCGCAAATTTCAGAGAGATCCCAATGCCAAAATCCGTCTGGCATCGATCTCTTTTGGACAGCTTTTACCTTATCTGATGAAAAATGCGAAAGGGTTTGTGCTCAATCCGGCTGATGTAAATCTGCTGCTTTCCAGAGAACAGCTGGAGCGGATTATGGGTATGAATGAAAATGAATAAAAAATGTGGGGCCGCTGTGAATGTATATTTGCAACGGCCCATTTGAAACAGGAAAGGAGTTCTAATGAAGATTCAAAACTGCGAAGCATATGAACTGGTGAAGGAACAGCAAATTGATGATGTTCATGCAAAAGGGTTTCTGCTCCGGCATAAAAAGACAGGGGCAAGAGTACTTGCACTTGAGACAGACGACGAAAACAAGGTCTTTAACATTGCCTTTCGTACGCCGCCTTCAAACAGCACAGGAGTAGCACATATTCTCGAGCACAGTGTTTTATGTGGTTCCAGGGAATTTCCGCTGAAGGATCCGTTTGTGGAGCTGGTAAAAGGCTCTCTGAATACCTTCCTCAATGCTATGACCTATCCGGACAAGACTATGTATCCGGTGGCCAGCTGCAATGATGCAGATTTTCAGAATTTAATGCATGTCTATCTGGATGCGGTATTTTATCCGAATATTTACAATAGGAAAGAAATTTTCCATCAGGAGGGCTGGAGCTACCATCTGGAGAGTATGGATGGACCGCTCACGTACAATGGTGTAGTGTACAATGAGATGAAAGGAGCGTTTTCATCGGCGGACGAAGTCTTGTCGCGTGAAATCTTTAACACTCTGTTTCCGGATTCTCCCTACGGTGTGGAATCCGGCGGAGATCCGGAGTGTATTCCGGATCTGACCTATGAAGAATTTCTGGATTTCCATAGAAAGTATTACCATCCCTCCAACAGCTATATTTATCTCTATGGCAACATGGACATGGAGGAAAAACTGAACTGGATGGATGAGACCTATCTGTCCCACTTTGATGCGCGTCCGGTGGATTCTGCTATACCGATGCAGGCACCGTTTGATAAGATCCGCGATATCACAAAGGAATATCCGGTCCTGGAGGGAGAGTCGACGGAGGAGAATTCGTATCTTTCTTACAACCTGGTAATCGGAGACGGATTGGATGTAAAATTAAATATAGCTTTCTCGGTACTGGAGTATGCGCTTCTGGATGCTCCGGGTGCACCGGTAAAACAGGCGCTTCTGGATGCCCACATTGGCAAGGATGTCTATGGCTCCTATGAGGATGGAATCCTGCAGCCATATTTGTCTATTGTTGCCAAAAATGCAAAGGAAGGGGAGAAAGACAGGTTTCTTTCTGTGATCCGTGAGACTCTGGAACAGATTGTAAAAAATGGAATCGATCAAAAAGCTATTGAAGCAGGTATCAATTATTTTGAATTCCGTTTCCGGGAAGCAGATTATGCATCCTTCCCCAAGGGCCTGATTTACGGAATCGATGTATTCGACAGCTGGCTGTATGCGGATGACCAGCCGTTTTCCTACCTGGAGCAGCTGTCTGTCTATGAGGAACTGAAAAAGCTGTCGGGAGAAGGATATTTTGAAGATCTGATTCGTCGTTATCTGCTGGAAAACAGCCATGCATCCGTTGTGACGCTGATTCCTAAAACCGGTCTGGCAGCGGAGCGGGAGGAAAGAACAGCACAGAAGCTGTCCGATTTGAAAGTAAAGCTCAGCCGTGAGGAACAGGAAGAGATCATCCGTGAGACTGCGGCTTTGAGGGCTTACCAGGAAGAGGAAGAAACAGAAGAAGCGCTGGAATCCATCCCGCTGCTTTCAAGATCGGATATCCGCAGGGAAGCAGTGAAACTGTACAATGAAGAGCATACAATCAATGGAACCACAGTACTTCATCACAGGATGTTTACCAATGGAATCGGATATCTGACGCTGCTCTTTGACACCAAAGAGGTTCCGGATGAACTTGTTTCCTATATGGGAATTCTAAAATCTGTATTGGGATATGTGGATACAGAACACTATACTTACGGAGAACTGTTCAACGAGATCAATGCAAAAACCGGAGGTATCAACTGTGGGCTGCAGGTATTTCGTATTCCTGGTGAGGAAACGGACTGCAGGAGAATGTTTGGAGTGAGAGCGAAATTCCTGGAGGCACAGCTTCCTTTTGTGATCCGCATGATCAAAGAGATTCTTGTGACTTCCAGACTGGATGATGAGAAACGTCTCTATGAGATTCTTTCAAGCACTAAATCAAATCTGCAGAATCGTCTTTCCGGTGCCGGAAACAGTACGGCTGTGATGCGTGCATGCTCGTATTATTCACCGCTTTCCAGCTTCCAGGATCGTGTTGCAGGTATCAGTTTTTATTATCTTGTGAAGGATCTGGAAGAGCATTTCCAGGAGAGAAAAGAAGAGTTGATTGAGAAGCTGAAGAAACTTCTGCCTTATATTTTCCGTCCGGAAAATCTGACGATCTCCTACACATCAGAGGAGAGCGGCCTGGAAGTACTTAAGGAGGAAGTTGCCGGACTTAAGGAAAGCCTGTTTACAGAAGCAGTGGTTCCGGGCAGCATTCGATATGAACTGACACAGAAGAATGAGGCTTTTCAGACCTCGGGTCAGGTACAGTATGTAGCACTCTGCGGAAACTTTAAAGCAGCCGGTTATTCGTATACCGGAGCGCTTCGCATCTTACGGGTGATGTTAAGCTATGATTATCTCTGGAATAATATTCGTGTAAAAGGCGGTGCTTATGGATGCGGCGGTTCGTTTGGCCGCAGTGGAGATGCCTGCATTTCTTCCTATCGGGATCCGAATCTTGGCAAATCACTGGATGTCTATCGCGGAATTGCCGATTATATCAGGAGCTTTGATGCGGATGAGAGGGAGATGACCAAATATATTATCGGAACGATCAGTGAACTGGATGTACCGATGAATCCTGCAGCAAAGGGACAGATGTCAGAGAGTGCATGGTTCCATGGTATTACGGAAGAAGATTTGCAGAAAGAAAGGGACGAAGTGCTGAACGCGACGCCGGAGGATATTCGCTCGCTTGCCGACCTTGTGGAGGCTGCACTTGCGCAGAATAACATCTGTGTCATCGGAAGTGAGGCGGCCATTCAGAAAGAAAAAGGACTTTTTGGAGCAGTGGAGAATCTGTAAGGGAGGAAGTAATGAACGAAAATTATAAATCCGGGTTTGTGGCTTTGATCGGAAGGCCGAATGTCGGGAAATCCACGCTGATGAACCATTTGATCGGACAGAAAATCGCGATCACATCGAAAAAACCTCAGACAACAAGAAATCGGATTCAGACAGTGTACACCTGTGAGGAAGGGCAGATCGTATTTCTTGACACGCCCGGAATTCATAAGGCGAAGAATAAACTGGGGGAATATATGGTTGATGTAGCTGAACGCACATTAAAAGAGGTCGATGTGATTCTCTGGCTGGTGGAACCAAGCAATTTTATCGGCGCAGGAGAGCGTCACATTGCGGAAGTGCTTCAGAGCGTGAATGCGCCGGTGATTCTGATTATCAACAAAACAGACACGGTTCAGAAAGAAGAAATTCTCGAGTTTATTGATACGTATCGAAAATTGTTCGATTTTGCCGAGATTATTCCCTGTTCTGCCCTGCGCAAATTGAATACAGGAGAGATTATTCCCTGCATTTTCAAATACCTGCCGTATGGACCCCAGTTCTATGACGAGGATACGATTACCGATCAGCCTATGCGGCAGATTGTAGCAGAAGTGATTCGGGAAAAGGCACTGTATGCTTTGTCGGAGGAAATACCGCACGGCATTGCAGTTGTGATTGACCAAATGAAGGAGCGTCCCGGCGGACAAATGGTGGATATCGATGCGACGATCATCTGTGAAAGGGATTCCCACAAAGGGATCATTATCGGAAAACAGGGAGCTATGCTCAAAAAGATCGGAAGCAATGCACGCTACGAAATCGAACAGATGCTGGAGCAGAAAGTGAATCTGAAACTATGGGTGAAAGTAAAAAAAGACTGGAGAGACAGTGATTTTCTTATCCGGAATTTCGGATATGACAGGAAGAAGCTTGATGAATAATCACAGGTCCGTGTTGAGATAGCAAAGCAGGATAGTTATCGGATGGGGCAGGAGGTGTATCCATGAGTGAAGAAGTACAGGTGACAGGGATGGTTCTCTCTGTTATGCCTATTGGAGAATATGATAAACGGGTTGTACTTCTTACCAGAGAGCGCGGTAAGATTACCGCGTTCGCTCGCGGGGCCAGGCGTCTGAAAAGTCCCCTGATGGCTGCAACGACCCCTTTTGCCTTCGGCACTTTTGAAGTGTACGAAGGAAGAAACAGCTATACAATGAAAAGTGCCCGGATCAGAGAATATTTTCAGGACCTGACGGGGATACAGCCCGGTATCTATTACGGATTTTATTTTCTGGAGCTGGCAGACTATTTCGGGCAGGAGGGAAATGATGAAACCCAGATGCTGAATCTGCTTTATGTATCGGTGAATGCGATCCGGAAAGGGATTCTGAACCTACGGCTGATCCGACGGATCTATGAACTTCGCATCATGACAGTGAATGGGGAATATCCCCAGGTATTTTCCTGTCAGGAGTGCGGAAGCAGCGAGCATCTGAAGGTTTTTTCCCTGCGGGATTCTGCCATCTACTGCGAAAACTGTGCAGGAGAGGTAAAAGATCCGTGGCCTTTACGGGCAGCTACGATTGTGGCCTGCCAGTATATTATTTCAGCCCCGCTGGAGCGGCTGTATGCGTTCTCAGTAACAGAGGAGATCTTAGAGGAATTAGAGCGTCTGATGAATGCTTATCTGAATCGGTATCTTGACAGAAAAATGAAAAGCCTGGAAATTCTGGAAGCGATGATCTGAAAAGCCAATGGTAAAAACAGCTGTTATTGGAGGATAACAGGGCTTTTCAGAGACATTGGGTGAAATGCGAAAGGAGCAACTTATGAAAAAGTATGTATTCGGATTCCTGGCCGTGATACTTGTGGCGGTTTTGACCGGAGGTGTGTATGCAGGGTATACAGTAAAACGGAATCAGAATTCAGCAAAAAGGATGGGTTATAACCTGGTGATTGAGAACGGAACAGAAGAAGAGATGCTTCAGGTGACAGTGTGCTATGAGACAGAAGGACGTCAGATGGAAGCTGTCAATGCCCGCCCGCTCTCCTTGGGTGAGCAGCGGTATTATCAGATTGAGGATACTGGTGCGCTGGATTATCGGGTACTGCTTCAGGTACCCGGGGAAGAACTGGTCGAAGCAAATCTGCATGACGATTTCGGAAAAGACCAGATATATCGCTATCGAATTGAAGAAGAAAAAGGTGTTCTGGTACTGAAAAAATAATTGTGCTTTGAAGGAGGATAAGTGTATCTGCGTCGAGATCTGTTTTATGCACGGCGTCCGTTGTGGTCTGAACAGTAACGATTGCATTTCCGGTTTGAGAATGCTACAATAGAAGCATCATAATGAATGGAGGAAGTTTATGAGTAATTATGTAATCAGCTGCTGTTCAACTGCTGACCTGACGGAGGACCATTTCCGTAGCAGAGAGATCTCCTATATTTGTTTCCATTACAAACTGGACAATGTAGAATACAGCGATGACCTCGGCAAGAGTATGCCTTTTGATAAATTCTATGCTGCTATGGCCAATGGAGCGATGACCCAGACCTCTCAGGTCAATGCGGATGAGTTTGAATGTTATTTTGAAACCTTTTTGAAAGAGGGAAAAGATATCCTTCATGTCACGCTCTCTTCCGGTATCTCAGGTGTGCAAAATTCTGCCATGATTGCCAAGCAGGAATTGGAAGAACGTTATCCGGAACGTAAAATTTTGGTTGTGGATTCTCTGGGGGCTTCCTCGGGATATGGTCTTTTGATGGATCGCCTGGCTGATTTGCGGGATGAGGGAAAGACGATTGAAGAAGTTTATGACTGGGCGATCGCACACCGGCTGAATCTGAATCACTGGTTCTTTTCCACGGATCTGACCTTCTATATCCGTGGAGGCAGGATTTCGAAGACTGCCGGTATTATCGGAGGGCTGCTAAATATCTGTCCGCTTCTTGATGTTAATAATGAAGGAAAACTGATTCCTCGCTTCAAGATCCGGACAAAAAAGAAAGTCATCCGCGCCATTGTGGATCAGATGGAAGCATACGCACAGGATGGACTGGATTATTCCGACAAGTGTTATATCTCCCAGTCTGCCTGCTATGAGGACGCGAGAGAAGTTGCGGATCTGGTCGAAAAGCGTTTTCCGAAACTCTCCGGCAAAGTTGAGATCAATACGATTGGTACTACCATCGGAAGTCATACAGGTCCGGGTACTGTGGCGTTGTTTTTCTGGGGTAAAGAGCGAACAGAATAAGAATATAAAAAAGTGCCGTCAACACGGCACTTTTTTCATGGAGCATATGGGATTCGAACCCACGGCCTCAACAATGCGAATGTTGCGCGCTCCCAACTGCGCTAATGCCCCATGAACTTATTATAGCACGAAACTTTCCGGCAGAAAAGAGAAAAATGAACAGATTAATTCCGAAATACCCAAAGATCTCTGATCTGATCCGAAATCTCATCATAATCCCACAATTTTTCTGAATTTTCCCGGCTGTTTGGATCATTGATACGGATTTTTCCATCTTCACTTCCGGACAGTACGATAAAATGTCCGCTGGTGGTAAAATCTCCGGGTCCCATAATCGCCACAATCGGGTTTCCGACATCCAGATTATCCATCACCCATTGACGGGAAAGAGGTATTTCTGTGACGTCAAATCCAAGTTCAGCTCCCCCTTCGGAAAACAGCGCCCAGGCAGAGCCGTTTCCATCCGATGCATATCCGTGACTCGAAGAAAATTCTCCCATCCAGCCGGGATTCATCGAGGTATCGCCGCTAAGATAAATCGCCACCATGGACAGGCAGGTAGGACCGCATCCGCTTAATCCGAAATAATTACCCGCATACATCTGATACCCCCAGCGCTGATCCCACTGCATCAGTAAAGGCACCGATTCACTGTCAGCATATTCGCCAAGATCAATCTCGGGCTGACTGTCCTTTTTCAGCGGATACTCAAACACAAAATCCTTTGTCTCACCGTTACGCTTATACAGGTCAATCAGTGATTCGGGATAATCAGACAGAGCAATCTGATGGTCAGACGCGTACTTTTTCAGTTCTTTTTCCCGAAGATCTGCCGTGGAAAAAAAGGCATTCTCATTGCCGGCAAACGCTCTGCACAAAAGGAAAACTCCAGCCAGTAAAAGCACTGCAGATACAAGAAGCAACAGACGCTTCAAACGCCGGATCCTCTTTTTGCGTCGCCGCCTTGCCTGCCGGTTTCTTCGGTCCCTTTCTTCCACACTTTTATATCCGCTGCGTGTTTCCCAGGTATCATCGCGTTCATAAATTTCAAATTGTATATCTTTGTTTTTTACCTTCATTTTGTGATCCCTTTCCTCGGCCATGATTCTCTTCTGACAATGCTAATCATAGCAGAAAAGTAACGTTTCTTTGTTTCGTTTTCCACAAAAAAAACAGCATTTTTTCTTTGTATTTCTGAAATATTTTCTTAAGCCCTGTTCCGTTACCGCCCGAGAAGTAGCCCGATGCATCACAGCGGTGTGGTTGTCAGATTATCACTGGTAATATGTCTGAATTTATGGTATAATTATCAAAAACATTCGGATTGTTTTAAAATATGTGGAAATATGTGCAAATCGTTCGACAATGGAAAAATGGCTGTATGACACGTATCACAGGCTGTACAAAGATAAGTGGGTGAGAGTTATGTTTAATCTTTGGTAAATTAAGCACAATGATTGGAAATCGTTTTCTTTTTTTTGGGAATGTAATATAATAGCGTTTCATTGGGTTTAAAATTTTTTTGTTTTTACCGGATGCGCGTGAAGATTCATATAGAGCATTGGAAGGGACGGCAGTAATAATGGGTTGTCAGACACACATCAGGGTAGAACCGGAGGGTGTATGGTTATTGATTTTCTGGAAATGATGAAAAAAGTCGTATCGTGTAGTAATGTTGGGATGACGGTCATACGATCAGATTCGGAGGAGATTCCGGAATTTGATATGGGGGTACGCAGAACTCTGCTGATGTCCGGGGAAAAAGAAGGATTCTTTCAATGGATTTACCGGACTATACAGGATGGGATTGTCTGCTATCTGCAGGATTATTTTGATACGGAGTATTGTATGATTCCGATCCCGGAGAAGGAGCGTCACTATGGAGAATTTATTCTTCTCGGACCATATCGTGACGGTTACATGAATGATATCAAACTGAGCGAACTGATGGAGACCAGAGGAATTCCGAATGATTACAAGCAGGAACTGAATGAATATTACCACGCGGTTCCGGTAATAGGAAACATCGGTCAGTGGCGGGAACTTTGCATTACTATGGCGGAGATTCTCTACGGTGATGAAACGCGTGTGCGAGCGGAATATATTACCAGAACGGAATTGGAACGGGGAGAATGGCGTGAAGCAGACGAGGAACAGCTTTCGACGGAGATGGTGGAACAGCGTTACGCGGCAGAAGGATTGCTGCTGAATCAGATTCTAAATGGAAATTCGGAGGAGGCGCTTCGCTGTGCCTCACAGCTGCGAAAGTTCCGGCTGCAGGATCGGTACAAAGATCCGCTCCGTGATTATCGGAATTTATTGATCAGTGTCAATACCCTGCTGCGCAAAACGGCAGAAGCCGCCTGCGTTCATCCGGTTCATGTGGATCGCCTTTCTGCGAAGCTGGCAAAACGGATTGAGAATATCAATGATCGGAAAGAAGCCGATAAGATGATGGATGAGATGGTCCGCAAGTATTGCCTTCTGGTGAAAAACTATTCTCTGCGTGGCCATTCACCTGTGATCCAGAAGGTGGTAAATCATATTAATCTGAATCTTTCCGGAGATTTGTCTCTGAAGAAGCTGTCGACAGAGTATTCCGTCAATGCCAGTTATTTATCAACCCTGTTTAAAAAAGAGATGGGAATGACTATCACCGACTATATTAATCAGCAGCGTATCCGGCGCTCTTTGGAGATGCTCAATTCCACCAACTTTCAGATACAGGATATCGCATCGGAATGCGGCATCTATGATGTGAATTATTTCCGCCGTCTGTTTAAGAAAACGGTTGGAATGACGCCGACAGAATATATAAAAGAAATAAGAGTAAAGTGACAAAATGAATAGAAATGAGGACTTCTTTCTCGCAAAAGAGGTCCTTTTTGTTGCCTTGCATACGCAAAAGAGGTCTGATGAACCTTTTTTTTGTTATAAAAATCACAAATAAAACAAGAATAAAAGCAATATATTTGCTGGTTTGCACAAAAATTGTGCTCAAGAAATCAGATGGAAAGTGTTATACTGAATCCATGTGAAAAATAACGTAGGAGGCAGTCATATGAAAAGTAAGATTCAGATTTCCGGCTTCGCGGACGAGATCAGTTCAAATTTCACAGAGCAGCTGGAAACGGTAACCGCTTTGTCCATGCATTACATATCGCTGCGTTCAGCGGATGGAAAGGGAATAGCGGATTATACTGTGGAAGAAGCAGAACAGAAGCTTTTGCCGAAACTTGAGAAATATCAGGTGAAGGTATCCTCCATCGGTTCTCCCATTGGAAAAGTGGGTGTGGAAGATGAAGAAGGCTTTGAGAAACAGAAACGGCAGCTCGCCGAGATTTGCAAAATCTGTAAACTTCTTGACTGCAGATATATCCGCGTATTCAGCTTTTTCATTCCGGAAGGCAAAGATCCCGATGACTACAAAGAGATCGTAATCGGGAAGATGAGACAGTTTCTGGACATTGCAAGAGAAGCAGATGTGGTTCTCATTCATGAAAATGAAAAGGATATCTACGGTGATATCGGCAGAAGATGCAGGACATTGTTCGAAGCACTTCCGGATGAACACTTTAGAGCCGCGTTTGATTTTGCTAACTTTGTACAGTGCAAAGAGGATACCGAAGTGTGCTGGGAGCTCCTTAGGCCCTACATCGCATACATTCATATCAAGGACGCGGTATCCACGGACAACGAAAACGTTGTGTGCGGCACTGGAGAAGGAAAAATCAAAGAACTGCTTGCAAAAGCAATCAATGAGGAAGGTTACGAAGGATTCCTGACGTTGGAACCGCATCTGGTACTGTTTGATTCACTTGCATCTCTGGAAACAACAGCTGCTGAGAATATCATCAAAGAGAACAAAGCGGAAAATGGTGCTGAAGGATATGCTATGCAGTATCATGCACTGTGTGGCATTCTGGATGAAATCTGAGCGAACGAACGGGAGAAAACAGGGGTCTTTTCGTCCGTATGCATCAGACAAGGAAAAAGAAGGGAGATTTTTACAATGGAGAAGGTTCGTTATGGCTTGATCGGTATCGGGGCACAGGGAGGTGCTTATGCCGGATTTCTGACGGGCAAAGCAGGCTTCCCGGGAATGCCTGCACCGGAGTGTCCGCCGCACTGCGCACTGGGTGCACTGTGTGATATCGATCCTGCTAAGGAAGCAATGTGTAAGGAAAAGTATCCGGAAATTCCATTTTACACAGACTGGAAAGAAATGGTTGCATCCGGAAATGTGGACGCAGTGATCACAACGGTTCCGCATTATCTTCATCCTGAGATCGCAATCTACTGCCTGGAACATGGGATGAATGTCCTGGTGGAGAAACCTGCCGGTGTTTATGCGAAGTCTGTACGTGAGATGAATGAATGTGCAGCAGCTCATCCGGATGTTGCTTTTGGTATTATGTTTAATCAGCGTACCAATAAACTGTATCAGAAGGTAAAAGAAATTGTGGCATCCGGTGAGATGGGACAGATTCGCCGTTCGAACTGGATTATCAATTCCTGGTGGCGCCCGGACAGCTATTATCAGCAGAGCGCATGGCGTGCAACCTGGGGTGGTGAAGGCGGCGGTGTCCTGGTAAATCAGGCTCCTCATCAGCTGGATCTGTGGCAGTGGATCTGTGGTGTACCGAGCAAAGTATATGCGAAATGTATGTACGGATGCCACAGAGACATTATTGTTGAGAACGACGTTACGATCGTGACGGAGTATCCAAATGGTGCAACCGGAAGCTTTATTACCTGCACGCATGATCCGATCGGTACCGACCGTCTGGAAATTGATCTGGATGGCGGAAAGATCGTTGTGGATGGAAGCAAAAAAGCAACTGTTACCCGTCTGAAAAAAGATGAGAACGAGATGAATGCGACCATGAGCATGATGGATGTGGCACGGCTTACCAGCGGAAACTCTGCAGGCGCAGACGGTATGTTCACGGTAGAAACATTTGAGAATACCGATGGATGGGGTGTACAGCATACCACAGTTATGGAAAACTTTGCATGCCACATTATTGAAGGCACACCGCTTCTTGCACCGGGTTCGGATGGTATCAATGGAGTAAATCTTGCAAATGCGACTCTTCTTTCTTCGTGGCTTGGCAAAGAAGTGGACAATCCGGTAGACGAAGAACTGTATCTTGCAGAACTGAATAAGAAAATTGAAGCGGAAGGAAAATTCCCGACACGCTGAAAAACGAAAAATGCGAAAAGTTTCGCCGCATCAGGCATGGGGGTGCCTTGCGCGGCAGAGAATTGAAACATAGGCGGATGGATTCCGATCATCCGCTTCCGGCTGGTGAAATAATATAATGTATTGGGGAAACGTGAACGAATCAGTAAGACGAAAAAAAGGAGAAGCATTATGGAAAAAGGATTAATCGGTATTCAGATGAGTACGATTAAAGGCAAAATTAACGAGCTTGGAGCGTATGGTACTTTAAAAGCCTGCGCAGAACTGGGATATCACTGCGTGGAAGTGAGCCAGGTTGCCATGACTCCGGAAAATGTAGAAGGAATGAAGAAAGCCTGCGACGAATTTGGTATCAAAATTGCTGCATGCAGTGCAGCACTGGAGCCTATGATGCCGGGAATGCCGGGAGAATATCTGGTGAGTGATTTTGACAAGATTGTATCCGACTGCAAAACCCTGGATTGTGATATGCTCAGAATCGGCATGCTGCCCATGACCTGTATGGGGAGTCGGGAAAAGGCAGTCGATTTTGTAAAACGTGCAGATGAGATGGCGGAAAAACTGAAAGAGCAGGGCATTGATCTGTATTATCACAATCATCATGTGGAGTTCACAAAATATGACGGACAGTATTTGCTGGATATCATCAGGGATACTACAAAGCATATGGGATTTGAATTGGATATCCATTGGATTCAGAGAGGCGGAGAGAATCCGGTGGAATTCGTAAAAAAATATGCGGGACGTATTCGTCTGCTGCATCTGAAGGATTACAGAATTGGTCAGATCAGACTGCCGGAAGGACCGTTTGACCCGAAAGCGTTTATGCAGGCATTCGGCAATATTGTGGAGTTTGCAGAAGTTGGAGAAGGAAATCTCCCGATCAAAGAGTGCATCGAGGCTGGCCTTGCAGGCGGCAGTGAGTACTTCCTGATCGAGCAGGACGATACCTACGGAAGAGATCCGTTTGAGAGTCTTCGTATCAGCCGTGATAACCTGATCAAACTTGGTTACGGCGACTGGTTTGAACTGTAATGAGAGAAGTACTTTTACAGAATCAGTGCAGAAAGATTTTTGCTGCATTGATTCTGTAGAGTCATGAAAAAATTGAATTAGGAGAAAAATTTTATGGGAAAGACAAATGAGCCCAAGGGCGTTCATCGCGCGCATCTGTGGGAAATTGGAATGTACGCTCTGAATAACACCTCTACCAACCTTTATATGGTTCTGGTAGGCTATATCAGCTACTTCCTGGTAGGTATTGTCGGAGTTGGTGTAGTACTTGCAGGTTCTATCGTTACGATCATGCGTGTCTGGGATGGTGTGACAGACCCATTTGTTGGAATGATTGTGGATAAAACGAACACAAAATTCGGTAAGAATCGTCCTTTTATTGTGATTGGTAATGTGATTCTGTTTTCCATGACCTGGCTGATGTTTAACATTCTGCCGAAGGTACCGCAGGGAGCCCGTTTCCCGGTTTACATCGTTATGTACATGATTTATATCATTGGTTATACCTTCCAGTGTGTTGTTACCAAATCTGCACAGTCCTGTCTGACGAATGACCCGAAGCAGAGGCCGATTTTTGCAATGTTTGATTCTACATACAATCTGCTTGCTATGAGCGTAATCATTCCTGTATATGTAACCGGTACACTGATGCCGAAGTTTACTGTTACAGATGGTGCGAAGATTGATGCTCTGGTTGCGCAAAATGCGTCTCTTGCGAAGCTGGTTGAGACCGCGGAAGACGGCACACGATCCTTAAGTGCTTTTTACAATCCGGAGTTTTTCCAGTATTTCCAGCTGGTAATCGGCGGTATTGCAGTTGTATTTGCCATTTGCGCAATTATTGGTCTGTGGAGAAAAGACAGACAGGAATACTTTGGTACCGGTAAAGTACAGAAGATCACCTTCAGGGATTATGTGGACGTACTTGCTCACAACCGTGGTATCCAGATGCTTGTAGTTGCAGCATCCTCTGATAAGCTGTCCCTTTCCATGATGAGCAACAGTACAGTAATGATCTGTCTCTTTGGCGTCATCTGTGGTGAATACGCATATTACGGATCACTTTCCGCTATTTCTGCAGTTCCTGTACTGATCCTGACATTGCTTGGTATGAATAACATTGCCCGTCGGTTAGGTCAGAAAAAAGCCCTTGTTGTTGGAACACTTGGATCACTGGCATCCGCTGCGCTGATGCTTGCACTGTTTGTTCTTGGCAATCCGACCAGCATGAAATACCCCACCTTCAGTCTGACAAAACTTTCCACCTGGGGCGGTCTGTTTAAAGCATCCAACTGGAGTATGTTTGGTGTACTCTTTATTCTGATCTACTGCCTGCTGAAAGGCTTCAGCAGTATTGCAAGCTCGATCGTTATCCCGATGACTGCAGACTGTGCAGATTATGAAGTATACCGTTCCGGAAAATATGTGCCTGGCCTTATGGGTACCCTGTTCAGCTTCGTAGATAAAGTCATCAGTTCCCTGGCAACCACGTTTGTTGCTTTGATGTTTGCGGCAATCGGCTTCTCAGAAGTCCTGCCGACACCTACAACTCCGTACAGCACATCAATTTTCTGGGTAACAATGGCCTGCTTCCTTGGCGCACCGGTAATTGGATGGCTGCTGAATATTGTTGCTATGAAGTTCTATCCTCTGACCAAAGAGAAGATGGAAGAGATTCAGGATCGTATTGCTGAAATCAAAGCAGAGGCTATGAAAGGCTGATCCTTTGTGTTCTGATTTGTGATGGAAGACTGGAAGGAATGACAGATGAAAAAAGAAAAACAGAAGAATCCGAAACCCCAGGAAGACAGAGAAATCAGTGATCGCGTCAGCAGGCTTGCCAAAGCCGATTTTGAGCTGCAGGATGCCATGGAGGAAGCCGGAATGGAAGCAAAGACCTACGGTTTCTGGGGAGTCATCTACCGATGGCAGCAAAAGAGAGGGGAAAGGCAAAAACATCAGATCAGCAAGAAGAAGTATATCTGGCTGGCAGTATTGACAGGATGGATGGGGGGACATCGGTTTTATGCAAAGCATTATTATGTGGGAGCTTTGTATCTGGTATTTTTCTGGACATTGATTCCGGTTATGATGACAGTCATAGATTTGATGCAAATTATTCCGATGGAGACAGATGAGAATGGAAATCTGATGTTCTGACGGAAGGGGAAATAAAAATGCACAATCTGAATGAAAAACTCCGCTGCAATCGGGGCAGATCACTTCAGATTGTGCATTTTTTTATGGCGAAAATCGTGTATAGATCACCAGGGGGCATGCTGCCCCCTGGTCAAAGATGTTATTCAAATTTGGGCTCGCAAGTCACATCACACCCCAGTTTCTGGAACATCTTTTTGTCGACCTCAGAGAGCATGACACTGGAATGTACCTGACAGGCTTTCAGATTCGGGAGTTCGGAGAGCGCACGGCGTGCATCTTCACTCTCAGCAGCTGTGGTGGACAGTGCAATCAGCACCTCATCTGTGTGAAGCCGTGGATTTTTGCTGCCCAGATACTGTGTCTTCAGTGTCTGGATGGGTTCAATGGCTTTTGGAGAGATGATATGTGTTTTGTGATCGATTCCTGCCAGTTCTTTTAATGCATTCAATAGAAGTGCAGCGCTTGGTCCGAGCAGATCGCCGGTTTTTCCGGTGATAATTTTTCCGTTTGGAAGCTCCATTGCAGCAGCCGGAGCTTTCGTAGCTTCTGAGCGAACCAGTGCGGGAGAAACGGTACTGCGGTTGGACACAGATATATTTTCCTGCTTCATCAGAAGTTCAATCTTGAAAGCTTCCTCCTCCTGGCGGGTACCATCAGCGATGCCATCCACAGCCTGGTAGTAGCGACGAATAATCTCCTGCCGTGAAGCTTCTCTGCAGACGGCGTCATCGATGATACAGTTGCCTGCCATATTCACACCCATATCGGTTGGCGACTTGTAAGGACTCTCTCCGAAGATCTGCTGGAAGATAGCATTTAGTACGGGGAAGATTTCCACATCCCGGTTATAATTTACCGTGGTCACACCGTAGGCTTCCAGATGGAAGGGATCAATCATATTGATATCGTTCAAATCAGCAGTAGCTGCTTCGTATGCCAGATTGACCGGATGCTTCAGAGGAAGATTCCAGATGGGGAATGTCTCATATTTGGCATATCCGGCATTGACACCGCGCTTGTGTTCATGGTAGAGCTGGGAGAGACAGGTTGCCATCTTTCCGCTTCCAGGTCCGGGGGCGGTGACGATCACCAGAGGTCTGGTAGTCTCGATATACTCATTTTTCCCATATCCCTCATCGCTGACGATCAGAGGAACATTGCGCGGATAGCCCGGAATGGTGTAGTGAATATAGACTTTGATTCCCAGGTTTTCCAGGCGTTTTTTGAAATTGTTTGCGCTGTGCTGACCGGAGTACTGTGTAATGACAACGCTTCCCACATAGAGCCCTTTTCCGCGGAACTCATCAATGAGGCGAAGCACATCGCTGTCATAAGTGATCCCAAGATCACCGCGCACTTTATTCTTTTCAATGTCAGAAGCACTGATAGCCATCACGATCTCTGCCTGATCGGCAAGCTGCATCAGCATCCGCAGCTTTGAATCCGGAGCAAATCCGGGCAGAACTCTGGATGCGTGAAAATCATCAAAAAGCTTTCCGCCAAATTCCAGATAGAGCTTGTTATCAAACTTGCTGATTCTCTCCCGAATGTGCTCAGACTGCATCCGGAGGTATTTTTCATTGTCAAAACCGATTTTCATGATATTTTTCTCCCTTGTAATTGACGTCAGAGTCTGAAAATCTTCCATAGGAAAGATTCCTGTTTCATTTTACTATAAAAATCCTGCCGCGAAAAGGGGAAAACAGAAAATGCTTGTTTTTCTGCAAGATTTGCCATTGGAAAATGGCTGTATAAAATGTATCATAGGATTCGTATGGGATCAGTGCCCGGGAAGGGCAAACCATGTGAAACACAGGAAATCAGACGGAGGTTTGAAATGGAAGAAAAGAGATCAAAGTGGCTGAATGCGCTTCAGAAAATAGCAATGCCGGTGCTGGAGGCCCTTGAGGCAGAACAATTAAAGGAACGAATGCCATTGGAATTTCACAGTGATCGTGCCGCGTATGCGCCGCTGGAGGCTTTGGGGAGGACCCTGCTTGGGGTGTCTCCTTTTCTGGAACTGGAAGAAGTGCCAAAGGAGGAACAGGAGATTCAGAAAAAAATGAGGAAGCTGGCGGTGGAAGCAATTGACAAGGCTACGGATCCGAAAAGTAAGGATTATATGGTATTTGATGAAGGTGGACAGCCGCTGGTAGATGCCGCATTTCTGTCCCATGCCTTAGTAAGAGCTCCTTCGCATTTGGCAGGGGAACTGCCGGAAAGAGTGAAAAGAAATCTGATCGATGCCCTGAAGCGTACCAGAGCTATCACGGCCTGCAATACCAATTGGATCTTTTTTTCGGCAATGGTGGAAGCAGGTCTTCATGTGCTGGGAGAAGCTTATGATCCCATGCGTGTGGTATATGCTCTTCGCGCGTTTGATGATTGGTATGTGGGCGACGGAATGTATGGGTATGGAAAATGGTTCCATTTTGACTATTATAACAGTTTTGTTATTCAGCCAATGTATGTAGATCTCTGTGACTTTTTTGCAGATCGGATTCCGGAAGCAGGGGCTATGAGAGAGAAGGTGATAAAGAGAGCCACCCGATATGCTGCGATTCTGGAGCGTCTGATCGGGCCGGATGGTTCCTATCCGATTGTGGGACGATCGATCTGTTATCGTTTTGGAGCATTCCAGATGCTTTCCCAGGCAGCACTGCAGCACCGTCTGCCAGAGGAACTATCTCCCGCCGGAGTGCGCTGCGCACTGACCGAAGTACTCTGCAGAACCATGGCGTTCCCGGAGATGTTTGACAAAAACGGATGGCTGCAGCCGGGAATCGCAGGTTATCAACCGGAGTTGGCGGAAGGCTATATCAATGTAGGAAGTCTGTATCTGTGTACCGCTTTCTTTTTACCGCTTGGTCTTCCAAAAGAGGATCCATTCTGGAATGATCCGGATGAGGAGTGGAGTGCAAGGAAAGTGTGGAATGGGAAAAAGATTGCGATCGATCATGCAGTGGAGTGAGCATCTGACGTGTCAAACGATTGCGGAGAACGGAGAGAGGCCGGGACTTTTTATAAGCCCCGGCAAAATGAAAAAGAAATCTATAGATAGTAGTAAGGATATTGCGGGGGACGGCTTCCATAGGTGTTTGCATTGCCGTCTCCCTTCTTTTTATGCATTTTATTCTACAGAGAAATTGTGACCATTGTATGTACATAGAATAAAGCTTTTCTGAAGACTTTATGAAAACAAAAGAAAAACAAAAGTAAGAAAAAATAATAAAAATCAACAAAAAATAGTAAGGTGCCTTGACATAGAACTATAAGAGACCTATAATAAAACTGTTTATAAGGTACCTAATTATTAAAAGGGGTGTGAACGAATATGAACAGACAACCAACGGAATATGAAACAGAGCGTTCTGCAGAGGAGTATGGAGCAAATCCAGAGCTGCAGAGGCTATTGGAGCGCTGCGGTCATTTTCTCTATCACCGACGAGGCGAGAAATTTGGTCAGCGGCGGATATTGGCAATTTTATGGGAATTTGAGCAAAAGCAGGCAAAGGAACGAGGCCAATCCGGGAAGAGCTCTGATTGTTCTGTATCGGAAACGGGGATGCCGCAGCAGGAGCTCATGGAGCGACTGGGGATTCGTGCAGGATCTCTGAGTGAGATTATCGGAAAAATGGAGGAAAACGGTCTGGTTTGCAGAGCGCGCAGCGAAGAAGACCGAAGAAAAATCTGTATTTCACTCACGGAAAAGGGCTGCTGCGCGTTGGAAAAGGCAAATCAGGCGATCAAAAAGCAGGAGATGGTTTTGTTTCTTTCCCTATCTTTGGAGGAGCAGGAGACGATGTGCCATCTCCTGGAAAAATTACTGGATGGCTGGGAGCAGCAGTTTGATGCAGAACTGCTTCGTGGACATCATGCAAGATGCCGTGACAGGGAACAAAATAGCGGCGGGGAAAAAACAATATCGGGGAAGGGGCAGAATCAATGAAAAAGTATCTGAAAAAATACTGGTTATATACCGTCCTGGCACCTCTCTTTATGATCGGAGAGGTATTGATGGATCTGATTCAGCCAAAGATGATGAGTACGATTGTGGATGTCGGTGTGCTTGGTATTGGAAATAATGGAGTGCCGGATCTTTCGCTTGTGATCCGAACAGGACTTCAGATGATTCTTCTCGTCGCCTTTGGCGGATTTTGTGGAGTTATGGCAGGTGTATTTTCGAATCTCAGCAGTCAGAATCTTGGCAATGACATGCGAAAGGATGTTTTTCGCCGGACGATGATGCTGTCATTTCAACAGACAGACCAGTTTACCACGGGGTCGCTGGTCACCCGTGTCACGAATGATATCACCCAGATTCAAAATATGGTGATGCAGTGTATCCGGGGATTTGTCAGGAATCTCATGTTCTTTGCAGGCGGTATTTTCTGTATGGCAACACTGGATCTGAGTTTTGGAGCAGTGGTTGCCTGTGCGTTCCCGATTGTACTGGTCTGTGTGGCCTTTTTCCTGTCGAAAGTAAATCCGTTGTTCTCACAGCTTCAGAAAAAGCTGGATCATGTGAACAGTGTGATGCAGGAAAATATTGCCGGTGCCAGGGTAGTAAAGGCATATGTCCGGGAGGAATACGAAGAAGAACGATTCGGAAAGGCAAACGGAGATCTGGTAGATACCCAGTTACATATTCTGACACTGATTTCTTTTATGTCTCCGATTATGAATATCGTCCTGAATGCTTCAGCGGTTGCGGTGATTTATGTGGGATCCATCCGTGTGCAGGAAGGCGGTGTAACACCCGGCAATATCATGGCGGCCATCACATATCTGTCTCAGATTCTGAACAGTGTTATGATGTTTGCAACGATTTTCCAGAATATTTCCCGTGGAATGGCCTCCTATCGTCGTCTCGAGGAAGTGCTGGTCTGTGAGCCGGCAATCGCTGACGGTGGTGGTGCAAAAACTGACGTCAAAGGAAAAGTGGAGTTTCGGAATGCTTCTTTTTCCTATCCCAAAAGTAATGGAGAAGCTGTACTCAAAAAGATCAATCTGACGGTGGAGCCGGGAGAGACGCTTGGAATTCTTGGAGCTACCGGAAGTGGAAAATCAAGCCTTGTCCAGCTGATTCCGCGGTTTTATGATGTGACAGACGGTCAGGTACTTGTGGATGATGTGGATGTGAAAGACTATAAACTGAAAGATCTTCGCAGCAAGGTTGCTATAACGCTCCAGAAAAGTGAGCTGTACAGCGAAACCATACGGGAAAACCTGCGCTGGGGAAATCCGAAAGCATCGAATAACGAGATCTGCCGCGCAGCTGCTGCCGCTCAGGCGGAGGAATTCATCCTTCGTCAGCCGGAAGGATATGATACGATGGTGGCAGAGAAAGGAATGAGCTTATCGGGCGGACAAAAGCAGAGGCTTTCCATCGCAAGGGCATTGCTGAAAAATGCAGAGATTCTTATCATGGATGATTCCACCAGTGCGCTGGATCTGAAAACGGAAGCAAAACTATATGAGGCATTGAAAGAAGGGTATCCTCAGGTTACCAGAATTGTGATTGCACAGAGGATTGCTTCGGTCAAGGATGCAAATCGAATTGCTGTGATTGACAATGGTCAGATCGTTGATTGTGGTCCTCACGCTTATCTGATGGAACATTGTGAGATTTACCGTGATATTTATCAGTCTCAGCTGAAAGGAAATCCGCTGGAAGAAGAGCAGAAGGAGACGGTCGAAAATGAGTAGTCAGAGTGAGAAAGAAAGGGATAAGAATACTGCACCAAACACACCGCCGAAAGTGGAAATGCGTGTACCGGGACAGAGAGGTCCCAATCGGATGATCGAAAAAGAAAAACCAAAAGAAGGGAAAAAAACGCTCTTACGGCTGATCCGTTATTTTCAGGCAGAAAAGAATATGGTCTGTCTGCTTCTTGGAGTCGTTGTTGTTCTGGTACTATGTTCGGTCTATGCGCCGAAATTTCAGAGCAGTGCTATCGATCGCATTGCAAGCCGGGAGTTTTCAGCACTTCCAAAGATCCTGGGTGTTATGCTGGTGCTTTATGGGATCCAGGGTGTCTGTACGTTGCTTCAGGGTCTGGTAAGTGCACGTCTCAGCCAGAGAATTGTAAAAAAAATGAGGGAAGATCTGTTTGAAAAAATCGTGAATCTTCCGGTACGTTATCTGGATAATCATCCGCACGGTGATATTATGAGCCGCATGACCAATGATGTGGAAAATATATCCAATACAGTTGCTCAGTCCATCGGATCTCTGGTAAGCGGTGTGCTTACCATTATCGGTACGGTAGTGATGATGGTATATCTTTGCTGGAAACTTGCGATCCTTTCATGCGTGACTGTCATACTCACTGTTTTGGCAACGAAATATCTTTCCACAAAGATGCGATCCTTTTTCAGATCCCGCCAGATTCTTTTGGGAAAGCTAAATGGAACTGTCGAGGAGATGGTTACCGGCTATAAAACGGTGGTAGCATATGACCATCAGGACCAGGTAATTGAGGAATTTGAGAAGACTTCCGGAGAACTGACAAGAGTCGGTATCATCGCAGAGATTTTTGGCGGCTCTATGGGTCCGGTGATGAATGTCATCAACAATATCGGATTTGTAATTATAGCTGCATTTGGCGGTTATTTTGCCATTCACGGTCAGATTTCCGTGGGTGTTATCTCGGCTTTTATTGTCTATGCCAAGCAATTTGGCCGCCCAATCAATGAAATTGCGCAGTTGTATGGGCAGATTCAGACGGCAGTTGCCGGTGCAGAGCGTGTATTTGCGATCATGGATGAAGACGATGAGGACAAGAGCGGTACACATACAATGGAGAATGCAAAAGGAGTTATTTCTTTTAGACATGTCGATTTTTCCTATATACCGGGGAAGCAGGTATTATATGATTTTGATCTGGATGTTTATGCAGGTCATAAGGTTGCTTTGGTAGGAGCGACCGGAAGCGGTAAGACAACGGTAGTCAATTTGCTGATGCGTTTTTATGATATTGACAGCGGTGAGATTCAGATCGATGGTACAAATATCAGGGATATTGACTGTGGAGTGCTTCGGCGAAACACAGCCATTGTTTTGCAGGATACGGTTCTATTCTCGGACACTGTGAGGAATAATCTGAAATACGGCAGGACGGACGCAACCGATGAAGAGATGGAGCAGGCTGCACAGATGAGCAATTGCCGGAATATGATTCATCACATGGAGCAGGGTTATGATACCGTATTGACTCAGGCGGGTCAGAATTTAAGCCAGGGGCAGCGTCAGCTGCTTGCTATAGGAAGAGCATTTCTTGCAGATCCAAAGATTCTGATTCTGGACGAAGCAACTTCCAGTGTAGATACCAGAACAGAGAAGAGAATTCAGGATGCGATGGTAAACCTGATGAAGGATCGGACCAGTGTCATTATCGCGTATCGGCTTTCAACCATTCAGGACGCGGATTACATCGTGGTTATGGATCAGGGGCGGATTGTCGAGACTGGAAACCATGAAGAGCTGATTGCACAAAAAGGAAGATATTACGAGCTTTACATGACCCAGTTTGCAGGAAATGCCACCTGATCAGGTTCTGCCGGAAGCGTTTACAATCATAGGATATAGGGAAGGAAAAAGCTGACTGCAGTGAGCGTGCTGGACACATAAGTGCTGCAGAATAAAAAACACTCTGGGGTCAGCTGTGAAAGAGGTACTCTCATGCAGGAAATGATTGTGGCGGTAATGAATCATTATGGATATTTGGGCATTCTGTTTTTAATAGCGGTGGAAAATATATTTCCGCCCATTCCCTCGGAAGTGATACTCACTTTCGGGGGATTTTTGACTACTTATACGGAACTTCGGGTACCGGGAGTAGTTCTTGCATCCACCTGCGGTTCTCTGATCGGAGCACTTCTTCTTTACAAGGCAGGAACTCATCTGACGCCGGAGAAGCTGGCAGCACTTTTGGAAACAAGAACAATGCATTTGCTTGGATTTCATGCTGAGGATGCCTGGAAAACGGTAACTTGGTTTCAGCGTCATGGACAAAAGGCAGTTCTGTTCGGACGCTGTGTACCTATTATTCGAAGTCTGGTTTCCATACCGGCGGGAATGGCATCTACGCCAATGCCTCTGTTTCTGTTTTACACTATTCTTGGCAGTACCGTATGGAATATCCTTTTGGTGTCCATGGGAGCACTTCTTGGATCATCCTGGGAAAATGTACTGAAATTCCTCAGTGCATATTCAGAACTGGTCCGGATCCTTATCGCAGGAACAGTGGCAGTTATCGCGGTTCGACATATCCGGAAAAAGCGGGAACGCTGAATAATAACGATGATTCAAAGAATGAAATTTTTCTTGACTTTTTTAAAAAAGTATGTTATTTTATTAACAAATAATAAAAGGGAGTAGCTGAACGTCTTAAGAGATCTGTAATCGGGATTGCTCAGGATGGGTTTGAAAGCGCCAACCGATGTCGAGAGGCATCCGTATCAAATGAGATAGCAAGACTTTTATTGTGGCAGTTGTCATGGTAAGAGTCTTTTTTTATTACCAGAAACTAATAAACTGCCATAGGTCAGGCTGGAAAGAGAGGAATGTATGAGCAGCGAGAGAATTAAGAAAGAAATGAAAGATGCCGCAATTATGGGAGAAAGAGCATTAACCAGTCTTTTGTATGTGCAGGTAACTCTGTATGCGGCGAAAAGCCAGAAAATCTGTTCCATGACAGGAAACGGATCAGGACGTGCGATGCTGCGCCACACCGGGATTCATATGAATGCATATATAAGAACGGCGGGGCAGGATCTGAATCAGTTCCGCGAGCAGCTGCATATAACGCATGTTCCGTCACAGCTTCAGCCGAAAGTCGGCAAATTTATGATGGTGACGGCACACCCGTTTGAAGAAGTACATGGAAAACGGATGTGCCCTGAGGATGTCACGCGTCTGGAGAAAAAGGTGGAGGATATGATTAGCTGCACAACAGAAATTCTCAGAGGATTAAGAGAACTTGGAGTGTATTAGTATCCGGGAGGCTGTTTTGAGAGAAAGGTTCGTAAAATTGCTCTTGTCTTGAATTTGATGAAAGGGTACACTGTGTATAGAGAAACAAGTATGACAGGAGGAATGCAATATGGCGACGATTCAAAATCCAATTCTTCGGGGATTTCATCCGGATCCTTCGATTCTGAGAGTGGAAGAGGATTATTATATCGCAACATCCACGTTTGAGTGGTTCCCGGGTGTGCAGATTTATCACTCAACAGATCTTGTTCACTGGGAGCTGATTGCGCATCCGCTGGATCGCATCAGTCAGCTGAATATGCTGGGGGAGGGGGATTCCTGCGGCGTCTGGGCCCCTTGTCTTAGCTATGATCACGGAACTTATTATCTGATCTATACTGATGTGAAATCTTTTATTGGCATGTTTAAGGACACGCATAATTACCTGGTTACGGCCAGTGATATCCGTGGACCCTGGTCAGAACCGGTCTATCTGAATTCCAGTGGATTTGATCCGTCTCTGTTTCATGACCGGGATGGACGGAAATACCTTGTGAATATGCTGATGGATTATCGGGATTACCAGACCAGTTTCGGTGGGATTGTACTTCAGGAATATTCCGTGAAAGAGAAAAAATTGATAGGAGAGCGGTTCAATATTTTTCGGGGAACGCCAACCGGTGTGACCGAAGGTCCGCATCTGTATTACCACGATGGATACTATTACCTGATGACAGCGGAGGGAGGTACCGGATATGCGCATGCAGTGACACTTGCGAGAAGCAAAAATCTGAGGGGTCCTTATGAGGCAGATCCTATGGGGCATGTCCTGACAACGCGTCATCTGAAAGGGTATCCGATTCAGAAGGCAGGTCATGGAAGTCTGATGCAGGCAGCTAACGGAAGATGGTATATCGCACATCTCTGCAGCAGACCGATCGGGGAAAAGAAACGCTGTATTCTTGGAAGGGAGACTGCCCTTACAGAGGTGATCTGGAAAGATGGATGGCTGAAGGCGGCTGATCAAACCAATCGTCCAATGGTTACGCTGGAGATACCGGATGTGGTTGGAACACAGAACAGTGCAGATCTGAAAGAAGATTTCGATGGTACTGCCTGGAGCCTCCATCTGCAGTCACTGCGTGTACCACTTGGGGAGAGGGCTTCTCTTACCGAGCGGAAAGGATGGCTGCGCCTTTACGGTGCGGAATGTCCGAATTCCAAATACCGGCAGTCTCTGCTGGCACACCGCCAGCAGAGTTTTCACTGTAATGTTACCACGAAGATGGAATTCAATCCCAGACATTTTCAGCATATGGCAGGATTGATCTATTATTATAATACACAGTGCTATTATTATCTGTACATCAGCCGTGATGAACTGCTTGGTCGGGTACTTTCCATCATTTACTGCGATTCCTGTACAGGTACGATGCCGATTGGAGCAGGAATAACGCTTCCGGAATCCGGGACGGTGTGGCTGCGCCTTACGGCACATGGGGAGACGGCATATTTTTCCTACTCTTTGGACGGGGAAATTTATCATAATATCGGACCGGATCTGGATGCTACGATCCTGTCGGATGATTATTTTGAAGAAACAGGACACTGTATGTTTACAGGAGCTTTTGTTGGAATTTGCTGCCAGGATCTTTCAGGTGATGGATGTTATGCAGATTTTGACTATTTTGATTATCAGGAATTCAGTGAATGAAAATGACAAAGGAATTACAAATCAAAAGAATTGCAAGGATCTGCAGTGATTTTCCAGGGAAATTTGGAATACCAAGGCAGAGTACACTGGTGGATGAGTTAAAAAGCACGATTGTTTTTGAATCGGAATATCGGGATGAAAATGTGGTAAAGGGGATAGAAGGTTATTCCCATCTGTGGCTGATCTGGGAATTTTCCGAAAATGAGAGAACAAAATGGTCTCCTACTGTGCGTCCGCCAAGGCTTGGCGGAAATACCCGAATGGGAGTTTTTGCAACCCGATCACCTTTTCGCCCGAATCCCATCGGACTTTCCTGCGTTCGCCTGGAAGCGGTGGAGATGCATACGGGTCTGGGGCCGGTCCTTCATGTGGCAGGTGCGGATCTGATGGATGGGACTCCCATTCTGGATATTAAGCCATATCTGCCTTATGTGGACAGCCATCCCGATGCACGGGGCGGATTTGCGGAAAACACAAAAGATTATGCGCTGGATGTGGAAATTCCCGAGCCGTTGCTGCAAAGAATAGCGCCCGGAAAACGGGAAGCACTGAAAAAAGTTCTTTCTTTGGATCCACGTCCTTCCTATCAGAGCGATCCGGACAGAGTCTATGGAATGAGCTTTTCGGGAATGGAGGTTCGTTTTCAGGTTCGGGATGGTGTGCTTTGCGTGAGGGAGATCACTGATAGAAAAGAGTGAAGCGCAGTTGTTTTGTTACAGCTTGGATTGTTTTTAAAACAATTACAAAAATCGTGCTTTAATAAACAAAATTGTTCTGACATCTTCTTCACATTTTGGGGTATGATAAGTATAGCAGTTACTTGAGTGCCGCGAAACTAACTCAAAAACAAAAATGAAAAGGAGAATGTACATGTTGTATCCAATTTTGACACCATCCAGATTTTTGAGCGATCTGTCCGGAGTATGGGATTTCAAGTTTGATGATGGAAGAGGATTTGAGGAAAAATGGTATGAAAAACCGCTGGAGGAGCCGCTCAATATGCCGGTGCCTGCTTCCTACAATGATCTGACTGAGAGTATTGAAAACCGTGACCATTACGGATGGGTATTTTATCAGAGAAAGATCTCCGTTCCGTCTTTTGTCAAAAGTCAGAGACTGATGCTTCGCTGTGATGCCGTATCACATCATGCGAGAGTTTATCTGAATGGCGAATTGATCTGTACTCATGAGTGTGGCTTTCTTCCCTTTGAGGTCGAGATTACTGACAAGATCAAAGATGGGGACAACCTTTTAACGATTGCCGTCAGCAATATTATTGACTACACTACACTTCCGGTTGGCGGAAAGGCAAGCATGATGGGCGGTATGATGGGCGGCATGGGCCCCGGAGAGAGCGAAAAGCCAGTGAATAATCCGAACTTTGATTTCTTCAATTACTGTGGAATCAATCGTCCGGTGCGTCTGTATACTACTCCGAAGAACTATATCGAGGACATCACTGTAGTACCGAATGTGATGGGAAAAGATGCGGAACTGATTTATTCCGTTGATACCGTTGGTGAAGGTGATTGCAAAGTCGAAGTGTTTGACCGTACAGGAACAAAAGTGGCAGAGAGTACGGGAACAAGCGGAGTACTGAAGATTACAGATGTGACTCTGTGGCAGCCGCTGAATGCTTATCTGTATGATGTAAGGGTGACTTTCAACGAGGATGTTTATACGATGCCGTATGGTGTCCGCACAGTTCGCGTGGAAGGCGCAAAATTCCTGATCAATGATCGTCCGTTCTATTTTAAAGGTTTTGGTAAACATGAGGATACTTTCCCGGCTGGCCGCGGTATGAACCTTCCGATGAACACGAAGGATCTTTCCATCATGAAATGGCAGGGTGCCAACAGTTTCCGTACCAGCCATTATCCATACAGTGAGGAAATGATGCGCCTCTGTGATGAGGAAGGAATTGTTGTGATTGATGAGACGA
Organism: Fusicatenibacter sp.; assembly: GCA_022766945.1. Lineage (GTDB taxonomy): Bacteria > Bacillota > Clostridia > Lachnospirales > Lachnospiraceae > Fusicatenibacter. Next base: position 33,572 of record JALEOU010000105.1, read on the forward strand.
CCGCAGTTGGTGTCAATTTGAGCTTTGGCGGCGGTGCGAATTTCCATGGAAAGACGATCGGAACCTTTGACAAGGAACATGGAGTACAGACACAGGAACATCATAAAGAGGTAATCCGTGACCTGATTAAACGTGATAAGAATCATGCCTGTGTTGTGATGTGGAGCATCGCAAACGAGCCGGATTCCGGTGCGGAAGGCGCTTATGAGTACTTTGCACCGCTCTTTGCACTGGCAAGAGAGCTGGATCCGCAGAAACGTCCGTGCACACTGGTCAGCGTTCAGATGGGAAATGCTCCGGTGGTAGACTGTTCTGCAAAACTTTCCGATGTGATCTGCCTGAATCGCTATTATGGCTGGTATTTCGGCGGACCGGATCTGATAGGACCGGAGAAAGCACTTCGCGCAGAACTGGATGGCTGGAAGAAAGTCGGCAAGCCGGTGGTATTTACCGAGTATGGTGCTGATACCGTGATGGGCTTACACGACACTGCTCCTGTGATGTATACTGAGGAGTTCCAGGTGGATTATTATAAGATGAATCATAAAGTCTTTGATGATTATGATATTGTAGTTGGAGAGCAGGCATGGAATTTCGCAGACTTTGCGACCAGCCAGAGCCTTCTTCGGGTTCAGGGCAACAAGAAGGGTCTGTTTACAAGAGACAGAAAGCCAAAACTGGCTGCCCACTATTTCCGTCAGAGATGGCATGAGATTCCGGATTTTGATTATAAGAAATAAGAGGGATGATGGAAAGGTTTGTCAAACTGAGATTTCCATGTGATCGAAAGGACTCCGCTGGTATGAAAACCGGCGGAGTTCTTGCTAAAAAAAGAATCGACAAGAACAGGAAGGGAAACAGGAGTTATGGAGAGGAATATCAATCTGCAGGAGGTAACAGATGGAAAATTATATGATTCAAATGATTTGGTTAAGGTAGGATGCGACGACTGCCGGGGCTGTTCCGAATGCTGCAGGGGTATGGGCGATACAATTGTCCTGGATCCACTGGATATCTGCCGCCTTTCCAGACGCCTGAATCAGACGTTTGAGGAACTGCTTGGCGGCCCGGTGGGACTGCGTGTCGTAGACGGAATCATTTTGCCGCATCTTGTGATGAGCGGGGATAATGAACAGTGCAGCTTCCTGAACGGGGAGGGACGATGCAGTATTCACGAAGTCAGACCTGGGTTTTGTCGGATGTTTCCGCTGGGAAGAATCTATGAAAAAGGAAGTTTTCGGTATTTCCTGCAGATCAATGAGTGTCCGAAAGAAAATAAGACAAAAGTAAAGATTCGCAAATGGCTGGATACACCGGACTGGAATCGTTATGAAAAATATGTCTGTGAATGGCACTATTTCTTAAAAGATATTCAGTCGAAAATTGCACAGGAACAGACGGAAAACTATGCAAAAGAAATGAGCATGCTGATTCTGCAGCTGTTTTATATCACACCTTATGATGAGAAAAGTGATTTCTATGAGTTGTTTGCCGGAAGAATTGTGGAAGGAAAAAAGAGAGCGTTTGCCGGTTGACAGAAGACAAAGGCCGGGAATCCGGATCCCTTTTATGCGGGATGCGATTCCCGGTCTTTTATATGAACAGGGTACATCCCTGTTTTTTAAACTGTTCAATTTTCCGGTCAATGAATGCGGGATCCACATCCAGACGATTTGCCAGACATTCCCGGCAGAGAAATTCGGATGCTCCGCGATTGATGAACTTTTTATGGGCACTGATTTCGTTTGGAGTGAGTGTTTTTCCACATTTGCAGCAGGAAGACATCAGCGATCAACCACCTTTGCGCGGAAGATTTTGCAGTCAAACGGTTCCAGAGTTTGGCTAAGAGTTGCATTGGTGACCGTAAATCTTTCGTTTGTCCACACTTCGTGAAGCTCCAGTGTTTTCCCTGTACTGAGCGGAAGACCCATTTCATCCAGGTTGATACTTGGACGGATGGTATGTTCCCCGAGATTGAAAATACCCAGGGCGAGATCACCGTTTGATAGCAGGCGATAATACATCAAACCATTGTCATCGCTGCAGAATCCGGAAAGTTTTACCGGCTGACGGCATGCCGGATCCTGATTGATACGGATTATTTCCTCGTTGGAGAGGATACGCAGAGTTGCTTCGTCCATGGTGCGGATATCACAGCCGATCATGAGCGGGGAGCCAAGAAATGCCCAGAGTGAAAAGTGCGTCTTATACTGTGTATCGCTACATCCGGCAAGCCCTACGTTGCCTTTTCCGTGCATGCCTACGATCAGCATGTCCATGTCGTTAAAACAGCCAACACCGTTGTAAGGATGTAGTTTTTCCTGCTGGCGAGCCAGATCTTTTACGGATTCCCAGGTGTCAAAGATATCTCCGGTAGAGCGCCACATGGAAGCCCCGGTTTCCTTGATCCATTCATGGGTCTGGTCTGCACCCCAGGAGCAGGCGCTAAAGAGAATGTCACGGCCGCAGTTTTGGAGAGCCAGTCCCATACGGCGGTAGAGATATTTGCCGTGGATAATCGGGCTGTGATAGCAATAATCATATTTCAGAAAATCAACACCCCAGGAAGCAAACGTTTCTGCATCGAGAAATTCATGTTCAAAACTTCCGGGGTAGCCTGCACAGGTAAGATTCCCGGCGCAGGAATACATGCCGAATTTCAGACCTTTGGAATGAACATAGTCGGCAACAGTTTTTATACCATGAGGAAACTTTTGCGGATCGGCAACGAGACGGTCATCTTCTCCCCTTTCTTTCAGAGACCAGCAGTCGTCAATGACCAGATACTCATAACCTTTTCCGGCAAGACCACTGTCCACGAGTTGATCAGCTGTTTCAAAAATCATTTGTTCATTGATATTTTCCCCGAATGTGTTCCAGGAATTCCATCCCATAGGTGGTGTCAGTTTTACCATAAGTATTTGACCTCCATTGTATTTTGTTATATCCTGATTATAAATGGAAAATCAGTTCAAATCCATGCAAAATGGTTTCAGATGCATGTATTTTTCGTTCTTGGTGACAAAATATGGGGAGGAAGAAAAAGAGTGGAGTTTTCAAAAGATACGCTCCTGCTGGTGAATTATGGGAGGCAGGACTGCAGTGATCTGCACAGCTGGGGACCTGGAATGAGATCCTGTTATGTGATTCATTATGTGATCAGCGGCAGTGGTTTTCTGGAATACCAAAAGAAACGATGGCATCTGAAGGCGGGACAGAGTTTCCTGATCTGTCCGTATATGACAGTACTCTATTATCCGGACAAAGAGGATCCGTGGGAGTATGTATGGGTGGATTTCGTGGGAAAGGAAGTGGGAGCTTTTTTAGAGCGATGCAGCATGAATGAGAGCCATCCGATCTGCGGTTTTCTCTCATGGAAGAAACTGTCTCCGGTTTTTGAACAGCTTGGAACGATCGATCCCTATCAGACGAACCGCAAAGAAGCGGGAGGATTGCTTGTAACATTGCTCGGTATTTATGAAGATGCATTTGGAGCGGTGGACAGTAAACGGAAGGTGGAAGGGGATCATCGTCTGGAAATGGCTCTGATTCTGATTCAGTCGAATTACCATAAAAATCAGTTCCATGTAGAAACGCTGTGCGATATGATGCATATGAGCCGTGTGACGCTGTATCGGCTTTTTTTGCAGCATATAGGAAGTTCTCCGGCAGATTATTTGCTTTCCTATCGCCTGAAACAGGCAAAAAAACTTTTGATAATGGGGATGTCGGTAAAAGGAACTGCTATTTCCTGCGGATTTTCCGATCCGTTCTATTTTTCTAAGGTATTCAAAAAGCAGATGGGCATCAGCCCTTCGGAGTATGAAGGTGAGGAACAGGTATGAAATATGACAGGATAGAAGAAGCAGTTTTTCTTGATCGCCCGAATCGTTTTATCGCGATGATTCGTCTAAATGGGTGTGACAGTGAGATACCATGCCACGTAAAAAATACCGGGCGATGTCGGGAACTGCTGATACCGGGAGCAAAGATCTATGTTCAGCATCTGGACCGTCCGGGGAGAAAAACAAAATATGATCTGATTGCCGTGGAAAAAGGAGAGCGACTGATCAATATGGATTCGCAGGCTCCGAATGAGGCAGCTTTCGAGTGGATTTGCGGGGGCGGGCTGTTCCCGGAGCCGGTGAAAGTGAAAAGAGAGAGCTCTTTTGGAAATTCCAGATTTGATCTGTATGCAGAGTCCGCCAAGCGCCGCGCCTTTCTGGAGGTGAAAGGCGTGACACTGGAAGAAGACGGGATTGCCCGGTTTCCGGACGCACCAACCGTGCGAGGAGTGAAACATGTAGAAGAACTGGTTCGTGCCCGGGAGGAAGGCTATGACGCATATCTGTTGTTTATCATTCAGATGACGGAAATCCGGTATCTGGAACCGAATGACAAGACACATCCTGCCTTTGGAGAGGCACTGAGATATGCGAAACAGATGGGAGTGCAGCTGATCGCGAGGGAATGTGAAGTGCGTCCGGACAGTCTTCAAATTACCGGGGAAGTTCCGATCCATCTGTGATTTGCGGACTGAAGGCTGCGGCAGTGATCAAAAGAATCAGCTAAGATAGTTGCGCATGCTTTTTAGGGCGGCTTTTTCCAGACGGCTTACCTGTGCCTGAGAGATGCCAATTTCCTCGGCAACTTCCATCTGGGTTTTTCCTTCATAGAAGCGCAGCTGAATAATGTGACGTTCCCGATCGCCCAAGCGATCCATAGCATCCAGAAGAGCAAGATTCTGCACCCAGTTCTCTTCTCTGTTTTTCTTATCACTGAGCTGATCCATGACATACAGTGTATCTCCGCCTTCTGTATATACGGGTTCATACAGACTCATGGGACTTTGAATCGCGTCCAGCGCGTAGACAATCTCTTCTTTATCAATCCCGATTTCTTTTGCGATTTCCTCGATCGTAGGTTCTTTGAGATACTTTTTTGTATAGGTCTCCCGGGCGTAGATTGCCCTGTAGGCAGTATCACGCAGAGAGCGGCTGACCCGGATTGCGTTGTTATCGCGCAGATAGCGTCGGATTTCTCCGATGATCATGGGAACAGCATAGGTGGAGAATTTTACGTTCAGAGATGTATCAAAATTATCGATGGCTTTGATCAGGCCGATACAGCCGATCTGAAAGAGATCGTCAGCATTTTCGCTGCTGTTGGAAAAACGTTTGATGACGCTGAGGACGAGCCGTAGATTGCCCTGAATGTAACGCTCTCTTGCAGTCGCATCACCAGCTTTGATGGCCTGAAGGAGAGTTTCTTTCTCCTCATTGCTAAGAATAGGTAACCTGGATGTATTAACCCCGCAGATCTCAACTTTATTGATTGCCATGTCAGAATCCTCCTGCAAGTAAAGATAGTCATTGTCTTTTTGTGGTATTCGCACTTCGGTCTGAAGTCCTGCGTGCTCATACAGGTTCGCCTGGCCAATATTTGCGCAGCTGTCCGTGCAGGCATGTGCAGCTGTGCAGTTGCTGACCAGGACTTTCATAGTAGATGATTCTCAGATGGAGGCGGGAATATACGATGGGGATGAAAATTTCACAAAGTTTTAGCCCTTGACAAAAATTCCTGGAACGGTATTGTGAAACACAAGGGAGTTGTGATAAGATAGACTGGTAGGAAAAGCGTTATCTGATTTATGGTCATGTGAAAAGAGAAATAGGGGTCAAAGGGTATGATTGCATCTGTTATAATTGGAATCCTTATCGCGGGATATGCGTTTTATGTGATTCGGCGGGTCATCCGCAGGATGAAAAAAGGGGAATTCTGTGATTGCGGTTGTGGTGGCTGTTCACAAAAGAACTGCTGCAGCCAGAAAGAACAGAAAAGCTCCAAAGAATAAGTGACCAGGATTGTGGTGAATGGTATATGAGTGGGAAAGAACGGAGAGAAGAAATTATCCGAATAATTACAGACAGTGCTGAGCCGGTTTCCGGTACAGTACTATCTGCACAATGTGGCGTCAGCCGTCAGGTGATCGTGCAGGACATCGCGCTGATTCGGGCTGCCGGGTATGATGTGATTGCTACAAACAGAGGTTATCTCTGTAAGACTCCTCAGCGGGTGGTACGTATCTTCAAGGTGTACCATACAGATGAGCAGATGCAGGATGAACTGAATACGATTGTAGATTTCGGCGGTACGGTTTTAGATGTATTTGTGCATCATGAGGTATATGGCGAGCTCCGTGCAGATCTTTCGCTGAGTTCGAGAATGCGGGTAGCACAATTTATGGAGGGAATTCACAAAGGAACCTCCAAGCCTCTGAAAGATATTACCTCGGGACTTCATTTCCATACAGTATCTGCGGATTCGGAACGCACCCTTGATCTGATTGAGCGGGAACTGGAACAGAAGGGATATTTGGTATAAACTGACAGCGGTAAATAAATCAGGAGGATTTGTGATGAAACTGGAACGTATATTTTGGGATTTTATTTCTTTGGCGAATGACAGGCAGCTGAAGATTGAGGGGATTGCAGTCGCAGACGAAACGAGGGTGTTATTGGAGCACCGTTTTACACCGGATCTTCCCCGTAATATATATTCTCATACAAAAAGTTATGTGTCGACAGCGGTTGGCCTGGCAATCTCAGATGGTGTATTGTCTCTTGAGGATTATCTTGTGGATGCGTTTCCCGAATGTGTTCCGGACCAGCCCGGCAAAGGACTTGAAAAGATTCAGCTGAAACACCTTCTGACTATGTCGAGCGGTTTTGGACATCCTTATTTAATGGGCGCGGACCGCAGAGCCGGAATTGGTGCCTGTGATTATGTTTCTTATATGATGTCACAAAAAGTAGAAGAAGAACCAGGCAGCCGTTTTGAGTATTCTTCCGCCGACAGCATTCTTGCCGGACGCATGGTTGAACAGGCTACCGGTATGCAGCTGGGAGAATTTCTGTACGGTCGTATTTTTTCTTTCCTTGACCAGGGATGGCCGATCTGGGAAAATGATTATCAGGGACATCCGGTCGGATGCGGAGGCCTTTATCTAAGCCTGACGGAAATGATGAAGCTGGGACAGCTCTATTTGGCAGAGGGCAGATGGAAAGGGGAACAACTTCTGGATCCTTCCTGGGTTCGTGAGGCATCCACCAAAAAGATTGACACAGATGTGGAGCCGACTTCAGATCCCTGGCGCTGCGGGTACGGTTATCAGTTCTGGATGAGTCCTTATCCGGACTCCTATCGTGCGGACGGCGCATATGGACAAATCTCAACGGTTATGCCGAAACAGGGTCTGGTTGTCGCGGTTCAGTGTCCGGAGACGGGAGATTTTGAACAGGTTAAGAGGGCACTTCATGAAGAGCTGCTGCTCCCGCTGACGGTGTAACGAAATCACCATTGTTTTTTTTGTTACGTTATTGTTCATGTTCAGACGGCAACGAACGCTGTGCAGAAAATAGATCCCGACGCAGACTCGCTCTCGCTGCGTTTTTCAAGGGGCTGTTTACGAGATGCTATTTCTGCACAGCTGTTTCCTGTGATCTTTGAACAGTAACATTGTTACCGTTCGCCAACATTTGAAAAAAATTGAAAAAAGGTGTTGACTTTTCCTGGGAGATAGTGTATTATACATGATGTTGACGGAACAAGCGAAAGCTTAGACCTCACAAATGTGCGTTTAGCTCAGCTGGATAGAGCGTTTGGCTACGGACCAAAAGGTCGGGGGTTCGAATCCTCTAACGCACGGACATTAAGAGAGCCGGAGTTCTTTGAGTAATCATGGGACTTCGGCTTTTTTGATCTGAAAAAGGAAACATCTGAACAGCAACATAACCATTAATTTTGTATAAACTTTACAGAATAATCATTGAATAATTGTGAAAAATGTGATAAACTGATAATACATATCAAAAAGTTGAATATTTATTCGTCAGAATGACGAAACTAAATGACATGTCGGGTGATACGGCTGGACAGGCATTGGGTTGTCTACCCGATGGGAGGTGTATTGGATGAAAATTACGTTTTTTGCTGATCCGCCGACAGAAGAGAAAAAGCAGCTGGGACTTACCTGGTACATAACAACAAAAGAGCATCGTATCCTGTTTGTGACAGGTAACTCGGAAAGCTTCTGGAAGAATGCCGCAAAACGCGGTGTTGGTGCAGATGAGATTGATATGGTGGTGCTTCCTCAGGGATGTCAGGATCCGATCCGCGAGCTGGAACGGTTTCTGACGCGTAATAACAGAGCGAAGATTTATCTTCCGAAAGCGTCGTATAAACCTTATGTACATGCATTAAGGGATAAACTTGCCAGGTATTCCAGTGGAGATCTGCTCAGAAACTGGCATAAGCGCGTCGTGTATATGGACGAGATTATGGATCTTGGAGATGACATCAGAATGTTTACCGGAAAGGTGAGCAGAGAATTCGAATCACCGATGGAGCAGAATATGATACTTGGAGAAGATGGGCTTTGTGCTCTGTTTCTCAACGATGGTTCGGAGGGCACAGAGATGACACAGGAGAGAGCAAAAGCAATCAGCGGCAGGCAGGTGGATTATCTGTTTTACCCAGGTACATGCCAGGAATGTATTGAGAAAAATTGTGCTACCTGGGAACAGTATGAATTTACGGCGGAAGATGCGATTGTATTAGGCGTAAAGAGTGAAAATGAGACAAAGGGGCAGTGACATCAGAATCTTATGAATAAGGATGAAAAAGCAAAATAAAAAGACCCGGCAGCAAAAGAAAAGGTGTCGGGTCTTTTTACCGTCAGGCGACAGAGTGCTCAGCAGATGCAGTTTTGCAGGTAATGTGCCGATTGCCGGATTGTGTTCATCTGATCAGGTGCACCGAAATGTTCGATGGCCAGATAGCCGTCATAGCCGCGTGTACGGAGAAGGTCGATCAGCCGCCGGATAGGGATGTATCCCTCGCCAGCTGCGCAGGGACCCATTCCCCGGCCAAAACGGCCGGTGCAGGAAGCATCAGGAGCGCGATCCTTGCAGTGAACATGGACAATGAAGTCGGAAAGAGTTTCATAGGCCAGCATCACATCTTCATCGCAGAAAGCGAAATTCCCCATATCCAGTGTATAGCGAAGAGAGGGCACGTGCTTCATAAACCACAGAAGCTGATTTTTGCAGTGAAAGGGCTGCACATTTCCGTCAAAGTCTTCTAAAGTTACGGTGACGCCAAGCTCCTGGCCAAGCGCTGTCAGTTCGCCAAGCGCCTGTCTCATGGAATTGATTGCTTTACTGTGATTCATAAACTGCTCTGTGGCATGATAATCATCGCGGAGCGCATTGAGACAATCAGCTTCCTGTGGATCAAGAGAACCTGGAATGACCAGAACCTTTGAAACGGAAAGAAGGGCCGCTGTTTGAAGCATTTCTTTTGCAGAAGAAGTATCCGGGTTTCTTCCGAAGTCGAAAAATTCATACAGGCAGCTGATCGAAAGGCCTGCATGATTAAGTTCCGGAAGAAGAGTATCCTCATGCTCCTTGAGATAAGCATATTTCAGTTCAACGGCGCGGATGCCCCAGTCGTGGCAGTACACAGCAAGATCGGCGGAGGGAATCCCGCTTTGACGGCTTGCATCCAGAATATGATCATAAAATACGGAAAGTTTCATAAAAGTTACGACCTCCTTAAAAGTGGATGTTATCTGCCTGGACATAAACGCCAGGAACAAAAATGATAGATTTATTATACCGAAAAAAAACGGATGGTTCAATCGATCCGGTAAAAAATCATTCAAAGAAGAGAGAGACTGCGAATTAACGGACAATAATAAAGGAATCTCATCAGCAGATCCTTGAAATAGCCGGTTAGGTTGCAGCGGGAAAAGAATATGACAAAAGAGAAAAAAGAAAAAAACAGTAAAAAGCAAAGAAAAAGATCAGCAAAAGTACCGGCAGTTATTCTGTTTACCGGTGTTTGCCTTATTTTGATTTTTCTGATTTCGGGAAGGCTGCGGGAGATGGAGGAAAAGAACTCTGTGCAGCCAGAGAGCAGTGAGAGTAAGAGCACGGAAAAGGATATTGCTCAGAGTTCCGAAACCGCATCGGCGGATCCTTTGACGGAGCAACCGCAAACTCTGGTTCTGATTCCGGAGAATCTGGAAATAGATGAGGATGATGTGCAGAATACAGAAACCGGTGGTGTTACTGCAACGGTAACGATCTCCGCGGCAGGGGATTGTACGCTTGGAACAGATGAAAATTTTGATTATTCGACAAGCCTTCCGGCAAAATATGAGGCAGTAGGAGATCCGTCCTATTTCCTGGCCAATGTGAAGGATATTTTTGCCTCGGATGATCTGACGATTGTTAATCTGGAGGGTACTCTGACAAATGGGGGAAGCAGAGCGGACAAAACATTTGCTTTTCGTGGAGATCCCTCTTATGTGGAAATTCTGACGTCCGGTTCTGTAGAGGCCTGCAGTCTGGCCAATAATCACAGTAAAGATTACGGCATTGAGAGTTATCAGGATACCATCGCAAACGTGGAAAACGCCGGGATCCGGACCTTCGGATACGACAGAACGGTGCTTTATGAGACGAAAGGGGTAAAGATCGGTCTGACCGGGATCTATGAACTTGCGGAAGGTATCGGGTGCAGGGAGCAGATGGAGACAAATGTCCGGACATTAAAAGAACAAGGGGCGGATCTTGTCATTGTGAGTTTTCATTGGGGAACAGAAAAAGAGAATTATCCGGATGAGATACAAAAAGAGCTCGGGCACGCGGCGATTGATGCAGGTGCGGACCTGGTGCTTGGGCATCATCCCCATGTACTGCAGGAAATTGAAAAATATCAGGGGAAGTATATTGTCTACAGCCTTGGCAATTTTTGCTTTGGCGGTAATAAAAATCCTTCGGATAAGGACACCATGATTTTCCAGCAGACATTCACGCTCACAGACGGCATTGCAGCCGATGATGACCAGATTCGTATCATTCCATGCAGGATCACTTCGGATCCATCGTTCAATAACTATCAGCCAACACCGGCAGAAGGTGATGAAGCAGAGAGGATTCTGGGGAGAATTACGCAATACAGCAGTGCCTTTGAAACATGAAGTCGGGATGCGGATTCCGGTCAGAAACAGGAAGTGTAATTGTGAGAAATGCACAAAATAGAAAATGAAAATAAGGCATTATTTCACCTTTCCAACAAGGAGAAGATTCATTATAATGGAACATAATGAAAGATTGCTGATTACGACAAGAGATAAGGAGTAGAAATATGGATGGCATCTTGAAGCTGAATGATTACGATGTGCGCAGGAATCCGGCACTGGGAGCCCATGATCCGTCAATGATGTGGGATCCCGTCACGAAGCGTTATTATTCCTACAGCACAGATATTTACCAGCCTCAGCACGGGCTGAATGACAGGATTGGAATTCCGGTGCGCAGTTCCGGGGATTTGATTCATTTTAATTATGAAGGAACGGTTCTGTCGGAAAAATCTGTGGCAGAAGGCAAGGATAACGGATCGTATTCCGATACGGTTAGTTTCTGGGCACCTTATGTGGAATATGTCAATGGTGAATATCGGATGTATTATGCGGCTACCAGGGCATTCGGAAGTTATGAATCCAGAATCTGGCTGGCAGTTGCAAAAAAACCTCTGGGGCCTTTTGTGAACAGAGGAATTGTTATGGACAGCTGGGGAACCGGAAGCACCAGTCCGAATGCGATTGATCCCCATGTGATCCGCGATCGCAGGAACTGCTATTTGGTGTATGGTTCGTATTTTGGCGGTATTTATCTGAAAAAGCTGGATGATGAGACAGGCCTTGCCTTGTCAGGCGATCCGAAAGAAACCGGAATCTGTATCTCCAGAAAAGCTCCAAATGGCCTGCTGAATGGACCGGAGGGTGCTTCTGTCATTTATGTGCCGGAAACGGGGTACTATTATCTCTTCCAGTCATACGGATGGCTGGGATCAAATTACGATGTCCGTGTGGGAAGAAGTCCGAATGCAGAGGGACCTTACCTTGATCTTGACGGAAGAGATCTGGTGGAGGAATCCCAGGGAATAAAAATTGCCAACAGTTATCAGTTTAAGGCTGAGAATCCTTATGCGGTACAGGGTGAAAATGGATGGTCCTGGGGAGGATTCCGGGCACCGGGTCATGGGGTTCCCTTCTGGGATCCTGCAACGGGAAATTACTTTTTTGTTCATCATATCAGAGATGGTTCTCCTTCCTGCAGGCGTTTTCAGAGGAGGGACAGTCAGGACAATTATCTGGAACACTATCTGTTTGTGAGACCGATGCTGTTTCAGGAGGGCTGGCCGGTACTTGGACCGGAACCGTATACCGGGGAAGATCTCCGCATGATTCCGGCGTATGAGGTGAGAGGCCGTTGGGAAATTGTTCTGCTGGATGATGACAGCAATGAAATGAAATATTCCAGAGAATATGATCTGGATGAGTACAGTATCTATCTGTGTAAGGGCAGAATATATCGCTGCTGGGATTTTGAAAATCAGAAGATGACAGTGGCGGTAACGGGAATAGATCGTTTTGGACAGGCTTACTGGGGAAAACTGATTGCTCCAAGAAAAGAAAGATAGAAAAAATACAGGAATGAAAGCAATGGGAAAGGCTGCGGTATCAGTTGTGATACAGCAGCCTTTTTGAGAATGCATTTCGATATTCAGTCGGCGACATGCCGGCTATTTTTTTGAAAGCTTTTGAAAAATTATGACTGTCGGAAAAATTCAGTGTTTTTGCGATTTCTGCAATCGACATATTCGTATCGGAAAGCAGATAGTTGGCTGTATCCATCCGGACATTCATAATGAACTGTTTCAGTGAAAGCCCTGCGATATCACTGAAGAGATGGGACAGGTATTTTTCGTTATAACCAAATTGATTTGCTACATCACTGACTTTGAGATTTTCCGTGCTGTTGAGTTTGACATAATCGATAATATCAAAATATACCTGCTTCACGGCTGGTCGTGCAGAACTGCGTGCGTTGTATTCCCGATAGAGCTGACTGTGGAGCTCACAGAGAATGGAGGTAGTCAGGTAGTCCAGAGTGACCGGATCGTAGTGATTGCGCACAGAATCCTGAAGCTGTTTCATCATAACGACCAGTTTGTCAGCGTTCAGGGGCTTTGCCTGATCCGGGATGGCAAGGGTATTGCGCGGAACCGGATAGGGATATTCCCCATGAATCGGTCCGGGAACGGACATTGCTTTATAACCGGAAGGCGGGATAGTATTTTCTACGAAATGAAGCCAGTAGAAAGAGCAATATGCTTTTCGCTGACCTTTCCGAATGTTCTGTCCTTTCGGGAGGGGTGGAAGCAGCAGAGTTTCACCTTCACGGAGGGTGTAATTCATATTGCCGTAAGTGAGGTATAATACGCCTTCTGTCATTACAAAGAGCTCGTATTCGTCCAGCGGCAGGCTGTCATGCTTCCAGTTTTCCGAAGGCGCCTGAAGCTTTCCGGTGAAATGGTAGCGCAGCGGAGAGGAAACATTTAATTCATAAACATTCATAATAAAAAGACCCTTTCAAAATAAACAAAATGACACCAGATGTATTTTTCAAAACAACATTTTAAAAATGTCCAAAATGATATAGATGATATTATCTAAAAATAATTAACTAAAATCTAAAATACAATATTCATAGTATACAATAAAAAACGAAAAAAGTAAATATAAAATATATAATCTGACTAAATATTTAGCTGTGTCTAAAAGATAGATTAGGTGTTAAAATGTTAGGGATTTTCGGTGTGAAAATACATGATCTAACGTTTTGACACCTAATCTATCTTTCTGATATTTTCAAAAACCAGATACCGGTATTAGAATTTAGCCATCGAAAGCAACATGGAGGAGGCGGAAAAAAGAGGCATGATACTGAAAACACTGGATTATCAGAATTTGAGAATTACAGATTCCTATCTTGATAACAGCTTTCATCTGGAGAGTACCTATCTGCTGTCACTGGATGCAGACCGGCTTTTGGCGGGCTTTCAGGAAACGGCCGGGCTTCGTCCGAAAGCAATTCGTTATGGCGGGTGGGAAGTAACAGAGATACAGGGGCACACGCTGGGGCATTATATGACAGCGCTTGCGCAGGCCTGGGGAGCGACACACGATCCCATCTATATGGAGCGGATTGCCTATCTGATGGAGCAGCTGGAAAAATGTCAGAGGACGGATGGATATCTGTTTGCATCTCCGGAAGAGCTTTTTGACCGGGTAGAGAATCGGAAACCTGTTTGGGTTCCCTGGTATACCATGGACAAAATCTTACAGGGGCTATCTGCCATTTTCCATCATACGCAGAGCCAGAAGGCACTTGCGATATTGTGCCGCCTGGGGAACTGGATTTCGAACAGAGTTCTTGCATGGAGCGAGGAGACAAAGAATACGGTACTGTCTGTGGAATACGGCGGTATGAATGGGGCTTTGTATGAAATCTATCATCTGACGGGAGACTACAAATATGCGAAGGCCGCGCACCAGTTTGATGAAATGCCGTTGTTTGAAGCAATGTACAAAAAAGAGGATATTTTGAATGGGCTTCATGCGAATACAACCATTCCCAAGATCTTAGGCGGACTCAAAGGATATCTCTACGGGGCGCAGAGCGACGAGTTTTATCTGATTATGGCAGAAAACTTCTGGGATATGGTGGTGGAACACCATACCTATATCACGGGCGGCAACAGTGAATGGGAACATTTCGGGATGCCGGATGTTCTGGACGCAGAGCGTACAGCTTGTAACTGTGAGACCTGCAATACTTATAATATGCTGAAATTAACCGGTCTGCTGTTTCGGATAACGAAAGAGAAAAAATATGCGGACTATGATGAGCAGACTTTCTACAACGCAATTCTCTCGTCACAGAATTCCCAAACAGGTATGACAACTTATTTCCAGCCGATGGCTACCGGATATTTTAAAGTATATTCTACTCCCTATGACAAGTTCTGGTGCTGCACCGGAACCGGTATGGAAAACTTCACAAAGCAGTCAGAAAATATTTGCTTTGCCGGAGAACGGCAGTTGTACATCAACCGTCTGATTTCATCGGAAATCCTATGGGAAGAGGCAAAGCTTCGGCTGAAACTGGATGTGAACCTTTTGAAAGAAGAACCGCTGGTGCTGACAATCACAGAGGCACCAAATCAGGGCAGTCACTGTGAAATTCTGGTGCGTCAGCCTGCGTGGCTGAAAGAAGTGCCGGAGCCGGTAATTTCCGGAAAGATTACTGTACTTGAAAAACAGGGGTATTTTGCATTCGACGGACTCTGGAAAAAAGGAGATAGGGTCACGATCCCGCTTCCTATGAAACTTGCGGTTCATGGACTTCCGGACAATCCGCGAACCGCGGCATTTACCTATGGCCCGTTTGTCTTAAGCGCGTATCTTGGGACAGAGGATCAGGAAACCACAGTGACAGGAGTGGATGTTACTGTTCCTGCAAGACATAAGATATATCCGGAATGCATCCTTCTTCCGGGGATTGACAAGAAAGAATGGGAGGCGGACATCGCATCCTATCTGAAAAAAGCGGATGATGGCATTCGGTTTGTGATGGATAATCAAGCAGGCAATTTACTTACGTTTGAACCGCATTTTCTGAAAAATGATGAGCGGTATGGAATCTATTTTCAGGTGTTTGATCATGACGATACAGAATACGAAGACTACAAAAGAGATCAGGAGCGAAGACAGCGCCTTCTCGAGTCACAGTTCGATGTCATACCTGTGGGAAATGATCAATATGAACTGGCGCATAAAATTGGCGGAAGCAAGACAGATACGACAGTTCTACTTGGAAGGCGCGGTCGTATCGTGAGGGAAGACGGATGGTTTTCCTATGAGATGACAGTACCTTCTGTCCGCTGCGGTCTCTGTGTCACTTATGCAGCAGAAGATGCCGGGAATCCGATCGGTATCACTTTGAATGAAGAACCATTTGTCATTGACAAGCCGGAAGGGAGCGGGGATGCGTTCTTCGATAAAACCTATGAACTGCCAGCAACAGTTGAAAATACCACGGTAACCGTGAAATTTCATAATGAAGATCATGATAAGGCCTGCAGGATCTTTGATGAGCTATACATCAGAGAACTGGGCGACCATGAAAAATAAAAAAAGCAGGAGGAACATGCAATGAAAAGAAAAATTGTAGCACTCACACTTGTAGGCGCCATGCTGATGGGAACAATGGCAGCCTGCGGAAATGATTCCGGAACAAGTTCAAATTCCGGATCAGCAGCCGGCAGCAGTACGGCAGAAAGCGCAGCAGGTTCTGATTCTGCCGATGGAAGCGGCGATACCGCCTCTACCGGTGAAAAAGTGAAGCTGAAAGCGCTGATCGTATCCCATCCTCTGACTCAGGACATCAACAATATGAAGTGGCTGCAGGAGATCGAGGACAAAGCGGGTGTTGAAATTGAGTGGGAGCAGATTTACACAGACTGGGATACCACAAAATCAACCCGTTTTGCAGCAGGGGATATTCCGGATTTGCTGTTCAATGCAACTGTCGATTCTGATTACACTACATACAACGGATTGTTCATGGATCTGACAGATTTGATTGAAAAGAATGCTCCGAACATTCAGGAAATGTTTGATGAAGTTCCGGATACAAAAGTGCTGGCGACAACCAAGGAAGGCAAGATCTATGGTGTGCCGAAATTCCAGGGTAAATGGCCGGAAACCAATACGACAATGTTTATCAACAAGACATGGCTGGACAATCTGGGACTGGAAGTGCCGACCACCTTTACGGAGCTGGAAAGTGTTCTGGAAGCCTTCAAGGAACAGGATGCCAACGGAAACGGAGATACCACAGATGAAATTCCATTTGATTTCAACGGATGGTTCAGCGGTGCATATTCTCCGGTCAACCTGCTGGGAGGCCTTGGCATCCAGCTGACAAACTGGGGAACAGATGGTTATTTCGCAGAAGACGGACAGATCAAAAACTATGCTGTTGATGAGCGTTACAAAGCCTTCATGAAATATATGAATGGTCTGTACTCCAAGGGTCTCATCAATGAAAATGCAATTACCAATGATTACTCTCAGTTCCAGTCTCTTTCCCGTGGCGATGCAGACGGCAATGCTACCGTTGGTGTAACCTTCGGATGGGAAGAGACCGATAAATTCGGCCAGGATCTGGCAAGCCAGTATGTTTCCTTCGGACCGCTGACCTGGGATGTGGACGGAAACACCTATGATACCAGATGGACTTATGATTATTCCGGACTGAATATGTCTTCTAATCGTGTGGCTATGAGTGCAAAATGCTCGGATCCGGATGCAGCTATGAGATTCATTGATCAGTTCTATGATGCAACGGTTTCTGTTGAAGGTCTGTTTGGTGGTATTACCGATGGATGTATTGAGCAGACAGGTGAGAATTCTTACAAAGTTCTGCCTCCGCAGGACAGCTCTATGGATTCCGGTACATGGAAATGGACGATGTCTATGGCTGACAATGCTCCGATGTATATCCGCCAGGATACAGAGATTGAAATGACTCAGGATATGGATAATGCATTGAAAGAGCGTGAGGTTTACACAGAAGTACTTGCGAAGGTAGATCCGAAGAAAGATTACTATCCGCAGATGTTCATGAAATATTCCGATGCAGATCAGAATACCATGGCAATGGATCAGGCAAATATTGCCAACATTACAGATAATTACTGGTCTCTGTGGATGACCGGCGAATCAGATATTGATGCTGACTGGGATTCTTATGTGGAAAGTGTAAACGCTGCAGGTATGGGGAGGAAGTATTGCAGATTCGTCAGGCTGCTTATGATGAGTATCTTGCGTCTGCAGAATAAAGAACTCTGATGCTTTCCTGCCAGGATAAGCCGGAGTGCCCCTCAAAAAAGAGGGGCACTTCCATTTCCTGCTGATTAAGAGAGAGGTGAATGGTATGAAGAAGACTTCCGCACAGGTTTCTGGGAAAAAGAAAAAAAGTATCCAAAGTTATCTGAAGCAGGACTGGCAATTGTGGGTTATGCTTTTGCCGGCAGTTCTTTACATTTTTATATTTAACTATGTTCCTATGTATGGGATCCAGCTGGCTTTCCGTGATTTTGACTTTACCAAAGGAATCACAGGCGGTGCCTGGGCAGGTCTGAAATATTTTAAGCAGTATTTCACCAGCAATATGTTCTGGCCTACCCTGAAAAATACCTTTGTGATTTCCTTCTGGAGTATCGTCATCGGATTTCCGGCTCCGATTATTCTGGCTATGATTATCAACCAGATTCGGAATCAAAAATGGAAACGAGTTGTACAGACAACGGTTTATATTCCTTATTTCATTTCTGTCGTAGTATTGGTATCTATGATAAACATTATGTTTTCCAATGGAAGCGGTGTAATTGCCAATCTTTTGAAAAGCATGCATCTGGTCAAAGAATCCACGAATATTATTGGCTCCGCCAAAACCTTTGTGCAGCTGTATGTTCTGACCGGTGTCTGGCAGAGCATGGGATGGAACAGTATTATCTACATTGCGGCGCTCTCCTCTGTGGATACACAGCTTTATGATGCCTGCCGGATTGACGGCGCTAACCGTTGGCAGACGATGATCCATATAGATTTTCCTGCTATTTTGCCTACTGTCATGATACTGCTGATCATGAATATGGGAAATATTCTGAATGTAGGTTTTGATAAGGTATATCTGATGCAGAACAGTTTGAATCTGGGGGCTTCACAGGTAATTTCCACCTATGTATACACAGTGGGTATTCAGAAAGCCCAATTCAGCTTTGGTACTGCAGTCGGTCTGTTCAATACAGTTGTCAACTTCATTTTCCTGATCGCGACGAATACGATATCCAAAAAGACAACCGGCAGCGGTCTGATGTAAGGAGGCGAAAAAATGGCAAAAGGAAAAACAGCTGAAAAAAGCCGGATCAAATCTACTCACTGGGATGACAAAATCTTTGGTGCGGCGATTATCATTTTGAGTATTCTGATTTTTATCATTATACTGTATCCCCTTTGGTTCGTAGTGATAGCCTCGATCAGTAATTCCGATCTTGTCAACCGTGGTGCGGTGACATTTCTGCCAAAAGATATCCGCTTTTACGGTTATCAGCAGATCCTCCAGGACTCCAGAATCTGGATCGGTTACGCCAACACGATTTTGTATGTGGTTGTCGGTACGTTGCTTAACATGGCAGTGACCATGCCTGCTGCCTACGCACTGTCCAGAAAAAAATTCAAAGCCCGCAATGTCGTTATGTTTTATTTTGTATTTACGATGTTTTTCAACGGCGGACTGGTTCCGACCTACATGACGGTCAGTAACCTGAACCTGATCAGTACAAGAGCAATTCTGATTATATTCGGTGCGCTGAATGTTTACAATCTGATCATTGCCCGGACTTTTATTGAGAACTCAATACCGGATGATCTGTATGAGGCTGCGCTTTTGGATGGATGTACACATTTCAACTATTTCTTTAAAGTAGTTCTTCCGCTGTCCAAAGCAGTTATCTCTGTTTTGCTGCTGTATTATGCAGTCGGACACTGGAATGATTTCTTCAATCCCTTGATTTATAACAACAATTCCTCGTATGAGCCGTTGCAGATTGTACTTCGACGGATTCTTCTGATGAATGAAGCCTTCGAGGGAGGCAGTGGTGTACAGGGCGGTTACGCACAGTCCTCTGCGGATCAGGTGAAATATGCGATCATTATCGTATCCACTGTTCCGATTCTCTGTGTCTATCCGTTTGTACAGAAATACTTTGAGAAGGGTGTTATGATTGGCGCGGTAAAAGGCTGATCACATGACAGCTGTCACTGGTAAGTGAGTGCAACAAGGCCTGCATAGCCGGCATGAGGATTCCATGCAGGCCTTTTTCGTATAATTTTGACAAAGATTTTTCCGAATTTAGGGTGCTTATCATCTTGTCAGAAAGTATCGAATCCAATATAATTTAAATAAATATAAAATATTTTACGATGGAAGTCCCGTTCGGATATTGGAGAAAAATCATTCCCGATAATTGCAGGAAAAGAGGAGCGAGAAATGAATAAAACAAACTATATTACAACGGAGTATAATCATCCTTTCATTGAGCAGCGGGCAGACCCTTATGTTTACCGTCATACGGATGGTACCTATTATTTCACAGCATCTGTTCCGGCGTATGACCGGATTGTGTTAAGAAGTGCCCTTACGGTTCAGGGTTTGAAAGAAGCGGGGGAAAAGACGATCTGGAAAAAACATGAGAGTGGTCCCCAGAGTGTTCATATCTGGGCACCGGAGATTCATTATCTGTTTGGCGGGTGGTATATTTATTACGCGGCAGGGGATGCGGACGATATCTGGAAGATTCGTCCCTACGTGCTCCACTGCAAGGGCTCCGATCCCATGGCCGATGAATGGGAGGAACTTGGCGGGATGAGAGCAGCAGACACCGACGAGTTTTCTTTCCGGGCTTTTTCTCTGGATGCCACTGTATTCGAACACAGAGGAGATTATTACTATGTCTGGGCGGAGAAAAACGGCGTGGGACGTCAGATATCCAATCTTTACATTGCAAGAATGGCATCTGCAAATAAGCTGGAGACGGACCAGGTTTTGCTTACGACCCCGGATTATGACTGGGAGCGCGTCAATTTCTGGGTGAATGAGGGACCGGCCATTTTGAAGCATGACGGAAAGATATTTCTGACTTTTTCCGCCAGCTCAACCGGCGCATGCTATTGTATGGGAATGCTGTATACCGATGAGGACGCAGATCTTCTGGACCCGCAATCCTGGACAAAACTTCGAAATCCGGTGCTTTCCACGGATTCTCAAAAAGGGATTTTTGGACCGGGGCATAATTCCTTTGTGAAGGCTGAAGATGGCGAGACGGATCTGTGCATATATCATGCGAGACCATATGATGAGATCACAGGAGATTCCCTGTATGATCCGAATCGTCATACGATGGTAATGGAACTTGCATTTGATGAGAAAGGCTTTCCTGTTTTTGAGTATGCCAAACAGAGATAAAAGTGGGACAGGCAGGAAAATGGTACCTATAATGTCATGACAGGAAGCAACGGATCTTTGGAATCGAAGCAGCATCATTTGTAAGGTAATTGGAGGGTGAGGGTTTACATGTTACACATTACGAATCTGAATGAGGGAGTTGAGGTATTTAAAGCACTGGGGTCGGAACTGAGGATTCGCATTATAGGGCTTCTTCTGGAAAACCGGGATATGAATATGAATGAGCTTGCTGCAAATCTGGGAATTACAAATGGAGCACTTACAAGCCATATCAAAAAACTGGAAGAAGCCGGGATTGTGAAAGTACTGACAGAACATGGCGGTCATGGAAATCAAAAAATATGCCGTGTCAATGTGGACAAAATACTGGTAGATATCACAAAAGAGGAAGCTGCAAAAGAACAGAATGTATACAACACAGAAATTCCGGTAGGCCACTATACCAATTACGAAGTGTATCCCACCTGTGGAATCGCTACAGAAAAGGCGCTTATTGGTGTGGTGGATGATCCGCGATATTTTGCGCATCCAAGCCGTGTGAATGCGAGAATCATCTGGTTTTCCAAAGGATATGTGGAATATGTAATTCCAAATCTGCTGCCGGGAGCGACAAAGATAGATCAGATCACTCTGGCTATGGAAATCAGTTCGGAGGCGCCAGGCGTAAATAATGACTGGCCATCTGATATTTCGTTCTTCCTGAATGATACGAAAATAGGTACCTGGACCAGTCCGGGTGATTTCGGGGAAGTGCGGGGAATCTTTACACCGGACTGGTGGTTTCCGAACTGGAACCAGTACGGCCTGCTGAAAATGATAACTATCAATGGGAAGGGTACTTATCTGGATGGGCTGAAACTGTCCGATGTGACAATCGGACAGTTTCAGTTGGATTATAAAAGCACGATTCGCTTTCGGATGCAGGTGCTGGAAAGCGCCAGGAATGTGGGTGGGCTTACGGTTTTCGGAAGCGGATTTGGAAATTACAACCAGGATATCAAGGTGAGAATCACCTACAGTCCTATGTAAAGCCGATACTTCTGGCTGCCCTTTGCTTGTATGACGTTTGACGTGGGAACAGACAACCGATATAATGAATGAAAATCAGATGACGGGGACAGAAAATTTTCTGTACCTTATAAAATTAAGAAAGAATAATCCGGAAAGGAATAAAGAGTATGGCAAAATTAGTGATTAATGCGAACAAAAAACTCTCCAGGATTCACAAAGAGATCCAGGGCCAGTTTTCCGAACATCTGGGACGCTGCATTTATGAGGGACTTTATGTCGGAGAACACTCCGAGATCCCGAATGTAAATGGTATGCGTACCGACGTGGTGGAGGCGCTCAAACAGATTCGGGTGCCGGTTCTTCGTTGGCCGGGAGGATGCTTTGCTGACGAATATCATTGGAAAGACGGGGTTGGACCAAAGGAAAACCGCAAGAAGATTGTCAATACCCATTGGGGCGGTGTAGTGGAGGATAACAGCTTTGGAACGCATGAGTATTTTGAACTCTGCCGTCAGCTGGGATGTGAGACTTATGTGAACGGAAATATGGGAAGCGGTACGGTGCAGGAGATGTCAGAATGGGTTGAGTATATGACCTTTGAAGGTGTTTCCCCAATGGCGGATCTGCGTGCAAAAAACGGTCATGAAAAGGCATGGAAAGTGGATTTCTTTGGCGTTGGCAATGAGAACTGGGGCTGCGGTGGAAATATGAATCCGGAATTCTATGGAAACATGTACCGCAGATATCAGACCTATGTAAGAAACTATGCTGGCAATCAGAAGATTCAGAAAATCGCCTGTGGTGCCAATGTGGATGACTATGAGTGGACCGAGGAGGTTTTGAAAGCCTGCTTCCGCAGAAATACCGATGGACAGCACGGCTTTATGGACGGACTGTCCCTCCATTATTATACGCATCCGGGCGGATGGGAAAACAAAGGCAGCGCTACCGATTTTGATGAAAAGATGTGGTATCAAACAATGAAAAAAACGCTGTATATGGAGGAACTGATCAGCCGTCACGGTGCCATCATGGATCAATACGATCCGAAAAAAGAAGTTGGCATGATTGTTGACGAATGGGGTACCTGGTTCAATGTGGAGCCCGGAACCAATCCGGGATTTCTCTATCAGCAGAACACCATGAGAGATGCGCTGGTGGCTGGAATCAACCTGAATATCTTCAATAAACACAGTGACCGGGTAAAAATGGCAAATATTGCTCAGATGGTGAATGTTCTTCAGTCTGTAATCCTGACGGAAGGACCGAAGATGATCAAAACACCGACCTACCATGTGTTTGATATGTACAAGTATCATCAGGATGCAGATCTTCTGGACAGTTCCCTTGAGACCAAACAGGTAGGAATGGAAGAGTGCAATATGGTTCCCAATCTGACGGAATCGGTATCTGTGGACGCACAGGGTGTGATGCATATAACCATGACAAATCTGGATTTGCAGACGGCATATCCGATTGAAGCTACGATTCTTGGAAAGAAGCCGGAGCATATTACTGCTGAGATTGTAACTGGAGAAATGCACGACAAAAATACGTTTGAGGATCCGGACTGCGTAAAAGTTCAGAGCTTCAACGGTGTTGCGAAAGTGCATGCGGGGATCGCGTTCACCATTCCGGCCTGCAGCGTGCTGCACATAGCAATTTCATAACGTTTCTGCAGAACTGTGCAGGTGTCGGGAATGGAATCTATGAGTGCAGATATCCGAATCTGTAAAAAATGTCTGCTTCGTGAGATAGACGAAGCCGGGTTTTTCAAAAATATGTATGATTATATTGCGCACCTGGATGAGGAAGAAAAGACGCCGGACGTGGAGTATGAGGAAAGACTTGCCGCATGTAAAGCGTGTGACAGACTTCTGTCCGGAATGTGTCAGGTGTGCGGATGTTATGTGGAATTGCGAGCAGCGCTGAAGATACGTCACTGTCCGGATGTACATCCGAAATGGTAATGAAAAAAGAAGTAAGGCTGAAAAAGCATTTGCTTGAACCAGAATCCCGGGACCAGAAAAGAAAAGGTCCCGGGATTCTTGCTTTATGTCAGGAAATCAAATCTGTTGGATTCTGTAATGTATCAATATCCGTCTACATGGAGCAGTTCGTGCTCTTTGCCTTTGAGGAGTCCCTGATACAAAGACTGTACCAGCGGATTTTCATCAGATTTGCGGATACTGGTAACTGTGTCTGCGCGGTATAATCCGGCTGCACGAGCGCTTCTGGTGCGGGCTCCTGCTCTTGGAGGCTGTCCGCCGCCCATGATACAGCCGCGGCGGCATGCCATAACTTCTATGATGTGATAGCTGGCTTCACCGCTCTTCACGCGTTCCATGACAGTGCGGGCGTTTGCCAGTCCGCTTGCCACACAGACATTGATGGGAGTTCCTTTATAAGAAATCGTAAATTCCTTGATGCCGTCCTCGCCTCTGACACCGCAGTCAGCCAGGCTGTCCAGAGTAGCTTTGTCGTGATCGTCCGCAAGACGGCGGAGCATTGCCTCAGTAACACCACCGGTCACGCCAAAAATCACACCGCCGCCGGAGCCAAAACCAAAGGGCATATCGCAGGCCTCGTTTTCCAGGGTCTGGAATTCAATGCCGGAATTCCGGATCATGCGGATCATTTCGGTGGTTGTCAGTACCAGATCCGTATCCTGTTCACCGTTGGTACGGCTGTTGGGACGGAGCGCCTCCATCTTCTTGGCGGTACATGGCATAACTGATACGACAACGGTTTTCTTTCCGCGGCTCTTTTCCTCATCACGATAATATTCCTTGATGACTGCTGAGAACATACCCTGAGGGGAGCGGCAGGTGGAAAGATTGTTTTTGTATTCCGGATACTGGTCACAGATGAACTTTACCCATGCAGGACAGCAGGAGGTGAGCAGAGGAAGATTTTCGCCGGAGGATACTCGTTCCAGAAACTCCTTAGACTCTTCCATAATAGTTAGATCTGCACTGTAAGTAGTATCATAAACCTCATCAAATCCCATCCGATGCATGACGGCAACCAGTTTGCCCATGGCATTCTTGCCTTTGTCCAGTCCAAATGCATCACCAATCGCTACGCGTACTGCCGGAGCAATCTGAGCGACAACACGAACATTGGGATCATTGATCGCATCCCAGACTTCATCCATGTGAGTGCGGATGCTGATGGCTCCTGTAGGACAGAAAACACGGCATTGACCGCAGCTGACACATTCTGTGTGATCCAGTGTCTTGTCAAAAGCCGGCATGACCATGGCATCTGTGCCTCTGTGGGCAAATCCGAGAACGCCAAGTCCCTGCAGCTCGCTGCAGGCGCGGACACAGTTGCCGCAGAGAATACACTTGTTCGGATCCCGGACAAGAGCCGGGGAAGTAGTATCGAGCGGTCGTTCTTCGCGGGTATTCCGGAAACGAACATCTGTAACATTTAAGCGATGAGCCAGATCCTGCAGTACACATTCGCCGCTTTTTACACAGGTGGTACAGTCGCGGCAGTGGGCTGCTAACAGAAGCTCAACGATCAGTTTGCGATATTTTTTCAGCTTGCCGGTATTGGTGTAAATGACCATGCCATCTCTTGGAACTTCCGAACAGGATGCAAAGGTGCGTCCTCTGTCGTCTTCTACGGTGCAGAGGCGGCAGGCTCCAAATGTGGAGAGCTCTGAATGGTAGCAGAGGGTCGGCAGGTTGATTCCGGCTTTTCGGATGACGGAGAGAACATTGCGTTCATCCGTAAATTCCACTTTTCTTCCGTCTATTGTCATATATCCCATACGAATTCCCTCCTAGGCTTCGATGTAGATTGCATCAAATGCACAGTTATCCTTACAGGTGCCGCACTTGATACAGAGATTGGTATCGATGTGGTGAACGCTCTTGCGGGCACCGGAAATCGCTCCAACAGGACAGTTTTTCGCACATTTTCCGCAGCCTTTACAGTATTCCGGATTGATAATAAATTTGCGCATTGCGGTGCAGCTTTTGGCCGCACACTTATGTTCGAGAATATGTTCTTCATATTCTTTCCGGAATGTGCGCAGCGTTGAGAGAACCGGAAGAGGTGCACTCTTGCCAAGACCACAGAGTGCCATGTTCTGAACCATGGTGGCGATCTCCTCCAGAGTGTTCAGATCTTCAATTTTTCCTTCTCCGTTTACAATGCGCTCGAGAATTTCCAGCATACGCTTGGTACCCTCGCGGCAGGGAACACATTTTCCGCAGGATTCCCGCTGAGTAAAGCTCATAAAGAAGCGGGCCACTTCCACCATACAGGTGTTTTCATCCATAACAACAAGACCACCGGAACCCATGATGGCATTGTATTTTTTGACATTATCAAAATCCAGACCCACATCCAGATGATCCGGAACCAGACATCCGCCGGATGGCCCTCCGATCTGTACCGCTTTGAAATTGCCGCCGCCTTTGATGCCGCCGCCGATATCATAAATAATCTCACGCAGAGTCGTTCCCATGGGAACTTCAATCAGGCCTGTATTTTCAATGGCACCGGTTAAGGAGAAAGTTTTTGTTCCGGGACTGCCTGCTGTTCCGATGGTGCGGAACCATTCGTGACCGCGCAGAACGATGCCGGGAACATTGGCAAAAGTCTCAACATTGTTAAGAACTGTAGGTTTTGCCCAGAGACCCTGGTCTACGGTGCGGGGCGGTTTGACGCGGGGCATACCGCGGTCACCCTCGATCGAAGCTGTCAGAGCGGAGCCCTCACCGCAGACAAATGCACCGGCTCCCCGGTTAATATGCATATGAAAAGAAAAATCCGTTCCGAGAATGTGATCGCCCAGAAGTCCTCTTTTTTCCAGCTCATTGATGGCGTGAGTCAGACGTGCCACGGAGAGGGGGTATTCTGCACGGACATAGATATAACCTTCCGTGGAACCTACCGCATAAGCGCCAAGCGTCATACCTTCAATCAGACGGTAAGGATCCCCTTCCATAACAGAGCCGTCCATGAATGCTCCCGGATCACCCTCATCACCGTTACATACGACGTAGCGAAGGGACTCCTCTTTGTGTGCTGCCACCTGTTTCCATTTCTTTCCGGTGGGAAAACCGCCGCCGCCGCGTCCGCGAAGCCCGGATTTGTCGACTTCATCGATCACCTGTGCCGGAGTCATCTCGAAGAGAGCCTTTTCCAGTGCCTGATAGCCGCCGGAAGCAAGATACTCATCAAGGGATTCGGCATCCAGTTTTCCGCAGTTTTCCAGAACAACACGTGTCTGCTTTGCGATAAAAGGAATGTCCGAGGGAGTCGCATAGTGTTTGCCGCCTTTTTTATAGAAGAGACGTTCCACTGGTTCACCCTTTAATACGGTTCTCTGGAAGATTTCCATACAGTCTTCTTCCTGCACTTTGATGTATTGATAATGATAGGGCTCAATACGCACCAGGGGTCCGAACTCACAGATACCCTGGCATCCGCTCTTTGCAACGCCGATATGCGGCACATGATCCTGCATCTCTACGGATACACCTGCGATGTCCCGGCAGAGCTCCTGCATCTTTTCATAAATTTTCATGGAACCGGTGGCGATACAGCCGGTACCTCCGCAGACCAGTATACGGCAGGTATAGGAATCAAGCGCTGCTTTTGCCTCCGCACGTACGGAGCGCAGATCTTCTCTGTTTTCGATCATCATACGTTCTCACCTCTCAATTCTGCGATTAACGCAAGAGCTTTTTCGGGAGTCATGGAGGGGTATACATTGTTATTCACGGTCATCGTTGGTGCCAGTCCGCAGGCACCAAGGCAGGATACGGTCTCCACAGTGAAAAGCATATCGTCGGTGGTGTGTTTCTTTTTGGAAAGCCCAAGTTCTTTTTGCAGGGCCTCCAGAATCGGGGCAGACCGGCGCACATGACAGGCAGTTCCATCGCAGACCTTAATGATATATTTTCCCTTTGGTTCAAAAGAAAAATTTTCATAAAAGGTAGCTACGCTGTAGGCCTTCGTTTCCTTGACACCGATCTCTTTTGCAACATAGGTCAGAAGTTCTCCGGGAAGGTACCGGTACTCGGCCTGAATGTCCTGCATGATAGGGATCAGTGAGCTTGCCTTACGGCCATAATGATTGATGACCTCATCAGCTTTCTGGTAATAGCTCTGATCAAGCATTTGTGTTACCTCCTTTGTAAGTTTGTAATAAACGTGCATAGATCTATCAGATATTATACAAAAAATATACAATAAATACAATTTATTTGTGGGATAAAAAGTGATAAGAATGTAAATTTGTGAAAAATGTTTCTAAATATATAAAAAAATTGTTGATTAACACGAATTGTTAGATAATTAATAAACAAAGAGAAAAAAAGAGAGATTTGGAATGCGGATTTTGTCCATTTTGGAGAAATCTGCTTGAGTATCCTGTTCACAAACGTTACAATAGAAGAAAACGAATTCGATGACGAATCATATATGAGACAAGGATGGTGGACAAAAAGATGAAGCGGATTGAGATTCGAGAAAGTATTTTTCAAAATGGGATTACACTTCTGCAGAGAAAGGAGGATGCATCCGTTCTGCGGATGGAAGCCAGGGGAGCAGGGATTTCCCTTCCTGAGGTGATAGACTGTCCGGAGCGGTATCTGTCGTTTTATATCAAAATATGCGAAGAACACAGCGCAGTGTTGGCTCTGCGGGTGTATGTGAAGGAAGACGGACCGGATCCGGTGTTTGATGTTCAGTTTGGAATCCTTCCAGGCATTCGGACACCGGTTTGTATTGACAGAAACTGGATGGACGGCCATATTTTGTTTCCGGAATCCAATCCGGGTCAGCTCAAGCAGGTATGCCATGGAAGAAGAGTGTTACCGGAGGAGATTGACAGAATCGTGCTGGAGACTCTTCCGGCATTTCATGATCTGACTTTGGAAATTTCGGATCTGACGTTGTCGGAAGAAGTACCGGTTTTTGAAATGCTGCAGGATGAAAAATTGGTGGATTGTTTTGGACAGAACAAACAAAAGCAGTGGAAATCAAAAATAAAGGATGAAGAAGAATTAAAAGAGCGCCTTCTTCTCCATGCGGCAAACGGAACGGGTACTTATCCTTTCTCTGACTGGTCTGCATTTGGCGGATGGAAATCTGAAAAGATCGGGGAAGCTACCGGCTTTTTTACAAAAAAGAAAGTGAACGGCAGATGGTATCTGGCTGATCCGGAGGGATATGCATTTTTCAGTATGGGGCCTGACTGTGTAAATCCGGGCGTGGATGGACGTGTGGACGGCGTAGAAAAGTGGCTGGACTATCTTCCGGCAGAAGACGATCCCATATACGGTCAGATGTTCCGGTACATGAAAGACTATCACGGGGAGAGAGAATCCAAACGGAATGGGAAGCTCTTCGACTACGGAGCAGCCAATCTGTATCGGGCGTTTGGTGATGACTGGTATGAGAAATGGCAGAAGATGATCACAGGGCAGCTAAAAGCGTTTGGCATGAACACATTGGGAAACTGGAGTGACGGACGGATTCTTGGCACGACAGATATGCCGTATGTGACCTCCCTTCCGGAATTTCCGGGCACAAAACAGACAATTTTCAGAGATTTTCCGGATGTTTTCAGCGAAGAGTATGAAAAGGAGGCTGTTCGGTGTGCAAAAGCTCTGGCGGAGAGAAAAGAAGATCCGCTGATGATAGGCTATTTTCTCAGGAATGAACCGGCATGGGCATTTGTAGACAATCTGGTGCTGGCAGACGAAGTGCTGTACAATCCGGCGCAGACGGTCTGCAAAGAAAAACTGATTCAATTTCTGAAAGAAAAATATGGAAGCATTGATCGTTTGAATCTGGCATATCACTGCAGCCTGAACAAATTTGAAGATTTACGGCAGTCGCGGAGAAATGTTTCCGGCTGGTCAGAACAGGCGAAATATGATATGAAGGAATTTTCCAGAAGGATGCTGCGGACTTATGTGGAGATTCCCTGTCGTGCATGCCGCGAGGTGGATCCGAATCATATGATTCTTGGCATGCGCTGGGCGTGGATTTCCGATGCGGATCTTGTGACCGGATGGGAAAACTTTGATGTATTTTCCATAAATTGTTATGCAGTTGATCCGACGCTGTATCTGCAGAGGGTGGTTGATCTCGGGGTAGATTTGCCGATTGTCATCGGAGAATTCCATTTTGGTGCGCTGGATGCAGGGCCAACCGCTACAGGTCTGGAAGGTGTTGCCAGCCAAAAGGATCGGGGGCTGGCGTATCGCTATTACTGTGAGCGTGTAGCAGCACATCCCTTTGGAGCTGGCTGCCATTATTTTCAGTGTTATGACCAGTTTTCTCTTGGAAGGTTTGATGGGGAAAATTACAAGATCGGATTATTCGACATCTGTTCCCAGCCGTATCCGGAGATGATGGATCAGGTGCTCGCGTGCAGTCGTGAGATCTACCGGGTGAAGGAAGGGCTTTTGGCGCCGACAGAGGAAAAGGCTAACCCCATTCCTATGATTGCTTACTGAGCCTTATATATTGCGAAAACGAAAGTGCAAAAATGACAGAATTTCCATGTTTTGTACAACTATCAATAGGAATGGAAGTATTTTTTGTGCTAATATGTTGATAGTGGTATTGTTTGAGTATTGACTTCAAAGGAAAGAATGAAGAAATGGAGAGGAAGAATATGGAACTTAGAACAGCAGCATCACCAAAAGACGTAAAACATTATACTACGGAGCGGCTTCGTGAAGAATTTCTGATTGAGCAGGTTTTTGTGCCGGATGAGATCAAACTGGTGTACAGCCATATCGACCGGATTATCACCGGTTCGGCAACACCGGTAACGAAAGAATTGTGCCTGGAAGCGGGTGCGGAACTGCGGGCAGAGTATTTTCTGCAGAGAAGAGAACTTGGTGTGATCAATATCGGAGGGGACGGAATCATTACTGTTGACGGAAAAAAATATGATGTGGCAGCACGAAATGGTATGTACATCGGAATGGGAAAGAAAGAGATTACGTTTGCCAGCAAAGATGCTGCCAGACCTGCGAAGTTTTACCTGAACAGTGCACCTGCACACTACACCTATCCCACGGTGCTGATTAAGCGGGAAGGTACGCCCGGGGACGATGTGGTTATCATAAAGGATGAAAATAAAGTCGAGCTAGGCAGCCTTGAGGAGTCCAATCACAGAACCATCTGTAAATATATCCTGCCGGGACAGGTAGAGAGCTGTCAGCTGGAGATGGGCATGACCAGCCTGGAACCGGGAAGTGTATGGAATACCATGCCATGCCATACACATGACAGAAGAATGGAAGTGTATCTGTACTTTGATCTGCCGGAAGATGCAGTTGTTATGCACTATATGGGAGAACCCACAGAGACACGTCACCTGGTGGTGCGCAATGAACAGGCTGTGATTTCACCGAGCTGGTCCATTCATGCGGGAAGCGGATCCAGAAACTATACTTTTATCTGGGGCATGGTTGGCGAAAATCAGGACTTTGATGACATGGACGGTGTGGATAACCGGACTTTAAGATAACGGGAGGAGACCTATGGGACAGATCAGTATCAAACTTGTGGACAAAGAGGGAAAAACCCTGTCCATCGGCCGCGGTGAAAATGAAGTCAATCTGGTGTACTGTGCGCCTTATCAGGAGGGAGACCGGATCCATATAGAGATCGGAGATCAAAAAGGGTTTTACTGGCTGATGCTGGATGACGCGAGAGGCCGTTCCCTGGTGTATCTGACGGGAAATATAAGCTACACCATTCCTTTTGGTGAAAAAAGAATCAACCTTTCGCCCAATACGTTCGCGGGAAAACGTCATCTTCTCTGGGTAAGAAAAGCGTATACATTTGAAACGGAAGGTTACCGCAACCTGTCGGAAAACCTCTGGGACCAGCACGGAGATGTGAACTGCTATCCTCATGCGTCTGCCAATGTGGAGACGAGAGGCGAATCCGTATTTGCAGCTATGAATGCGGTGGATGGTGTTACAGTGACCTGCTGCCACGGCGAATGGCCGTATCAGTCCTGGGGAATTAACCGCAGGGAGGATGCTCTGTTACGCATTGATTTTGGAAGGACAGTCATTGCCGACCGTATCATTTTATATACCAGAGCGGATTATCCTCACGACAGCTGGTGGGATCAGGCGACGGTGACGTTCTCGGACGGAAGTTCCATGGTACTGCCTCTGAAAAAAACCGGAAGTGCACAGGAATTTACTTTTGAGGAAAAGAAATTGGATTATCTGGAACTTGGACAGTTAATCAAATCGGAAGATCCCTCTCCCTTCCCTGCGCTTGTACAGATTCAGGTCTACGGAAGAGAAAAATAAGCCGGTACAATCCCGCCCGGGGCTTTGAATGCTCTGGGCGTTTACTGCGAAAGAAGACGGCTTTTCAGTTTGGCAAAGAGAAACGCCGGTAGGGGAGCTACCGGCGTTTCGAGGGGAGTATAAATAATTAATAAGGGGTTATTAATTGTAAAAAAAATTTTTTGAAGGGTAAATTCTTTTTACAAGTAAGATTATAATACAGATATTGGAAAAAAGCAACAGAGAAATTTATCAGATTGAAAAAAATACCAGAGATTTTAGGGCTCTGATGGTTTTGAATAGAAAAAAACGGTGGATTTTTGAACAATATTTCCCACTTTTTCGCCATTTTGCAAGTTTTCCGGTCTGTGGGAAGATCACAAAAAGAGAGCGCTGTGACTTTCTTTGGAGAAAACCGATGTGCCTAAATTTTAAATGAATATTTTAGCGGAGATTTTGTCATACTATCCTCGTAGTTCAAAGAAAGATTAACAGGAGGAACAAATCAATGGCTAAGAATTACAGCAATGAATCCGATAAGAACACAGCAGATAAGAATGCAGCAGACAGAAACAGCAGAAACTGTTATGACAAAGCATCACAGAACAAAACCGGTAATGCAGCTCAGTCTGTAAGAAATGCTTCTGAAGGTGCAGGAAAATCTAAAAATGCATCAAAGAGCAGCTATTCGAAAAATGCCCGTCAGGAAGAACAGAGCGAGTATTCGGAGTATTAATCAAAAGGCAGGCAAGGGTCCGGAAATGAGGAGTTTCCGGGCCTTTGCGCATACATATATAGTAGCCATCCTCTTTGCTGCATGCATTGGATGGCACGGAAAGACGCGGACGAAAGGGGGAACACGGTATGACGAAGCTGGATCTGATTTCGGCAGATGAGATAGATGACTATGTGGGGAATCCGGATTTCCTGATCATTGATCTGCGGGACCGCAAAGAATACGAGCGTGGCCATATAGTGGGTGCGGTCAATATGCCATATGAGCATTTGACGGATCATGTCTGCCTGCCCCGGGGGAAAGGTCTGATTTTGTACTGTGAACGCGGTTCTGCCAGTATGGCAGAGGGAAAGGTGCTTGCAGAACGTGGTTATAGAGTCAAAACTGTGATTGGAGGTATGCATGCGTACCGCGGGAAATACCTGACAAAATAAGTGGTTTTCAGAAGGAACCTCTTGTAAATCAACTTCAGATAAGGTAAGATGATAAACGTGTGAAGTACAATGAACGAAACAGGCGCAGCCGGATCTTTTTGGCTGCGCCGTTTTGAAAGCTTAAGACAAACGGAGAGGAGAATTGAAATATGAAATACATGTTTGCATCGGATATTCATGGTTCTGCATATTACTGCCGAAAAATGCTGGAGGCATTTGAAAAAGAGAGGGCACTGAGACTGTTTCTGCTGGGCGATTTATTGTATCATGGTCCGAGAAATGATCTGCCGAAGGAATATGCGCCCAAAGAAGTAATTGCCATGCTAAACGAACAAAAACAATATTTGACCAACGTTCGTGGCAATTGCGATGCGGAAGTGGATCAGATGGTACTGGAATTTCCGGTATTGGCCGATTATGCCATTTTGATGGAAGGCGGACATACATTTTATATGAGTCATGGTCATATATATAATGAAAAGAATCTTCCTCCGCTTATGGATGGCGATATTTTTCTTTATGGACATACCCATGTTCTTCGTGCGGAGCGAAAGGGGAATTATGTGTTTTTGAATCCGGGATCCGTATCACTGCCGAAAGAAGGAAATATTCCCACTTATGCCATTTTGGAAGATGGAGTCTTTTCCATCAAAGGCTTTGAGGGAAATGTCGTAAAGCAGCTGACACTGTAGGAGAAAAGGAGAAGGATATGGAATTAATGGAACTGATTGCACCATGCCATTTTGGACTGGAGTCAGTTATGAAGCGTGAAATACTGGACCTGGGGTATGATATTTCCAGTGTGGAAGATGGAAAAGTAACCTTTCTGGCAGATGAGGAAGGAATTGCCTATGCAAACCTTTTCCTCAGAACAACGGAACGGATTCTTTTGAAAATCGGTCAGGTTCATGCGGAAACATATGACGAGCTTTTTGAAGCCACAAAAGCGCTGCCATGGGAAAACTATATTCCGAAAAACGGAAGATTCTGGATCACGAAAGCAAACTCGATTAAGAGCAAACTGTTCAGTCCTTCGGATATTCAGTCGATTATGAAAAAAGCCATTGTGGAGCGTTTGAAATCCGTTTATCATGTGGACTGGTTCCCTGAGGATCAGGAAGAATATCCGATCCGTGTCTCGATATTAAAAGATGAGGTGACGATCGGTCTTGATACCTCCGGTACCTCTCTTCATAAACGCGGTTACCGGAAACTGACGGCAAAAGCACCGATCACGGAGACACTGGCGGCAGCGCTGATTATGCTGACTCCCTGGAAACAGGATCGAATTCTTGTGGATCCTTTCTGCGGAAGCGGTACGTTTCCGATCGAGGCTGCAATGATGGCAGCAGATCTGGCGCCGGGACTTTCGAGAAACTTTCAGGCTGAAAAATGGAGTCATCTGGTGCCAAAGAAATGCTGGCAGAATGCACGGGAAGACGCAAGAGACCGAATCCGCCATGATATCGAGACGGATATTCAGGGCTTTGACATTGACGGTGATATTATAAAAAGTGCCAGAGAAAATGCGCGTCTCGCGGGAGTGGATCAGCTGATTCATTTTCAGCAGCGTCCGGTAAAAGAGTTATCTCATCCGAAAAAATATGGGTTTCTGATTACCAACCCCCCTTATGGAGAACGTTTGGAAGATAAAGAACATCTTCCGGAATTATATCGCACTCTGGGGGAGAGATACCGTATGCTCGACTCCTGGTCGATGTATCTGATTACCAGTTACGAGGATGCAGAACGATACCTCGGGAAAAAGGCGGATAAGAACCGGAAAATCTATAACGGTATGCTGAAAACGTATTTTTATCAGTACCAGGGCCCCAAACCACCGAAGGGAAAGAAAGAGCCACTGCGCCGGTAAACCACCAAAAATATTTTGGAACAATTCCAAAAAAAGAAAAGATTTTACTTGAAAAAAGCAGATCATTGTGCTAATATTCTTTTATGCTTTGAAGGAAAGTGTGAAGGCGGAGAAAAAATGAACGGACAGGAATTGATGCGGAAGATGCTGCATTCTTATGAGAGAAGCTATGATATTACGGCTCCCTGCCTGGTGAATGGTCACACATATGACGCCGGCGCTTATTATAATGAAAGCGGAGCGAAATATGTATTGACGAAGAAGGCGGAGCTCTGGAGGATCAGCTGCTATGAAGATGTCTATTTTCGTGTGGTGAATGAACTCGATGAAGCAGTACTGGATGCATTTCTTGATGATTTTATCAATTGGATAGAGCCAAAGGTGGTTCGAGGAGGAAAAGAGGTACCGGACACCGATCATATGTATACGTTGGTGACTGGTGTTTTTTTTGCGGATCAGCCTGTATCGAAAGCGGTGCGGAAAAAGATTCGCAGATATCATTACTATAAGAACTACCGCTTTTCGCTGCGCGGCTATTGCCAGGTTCGCCTTCTTGTCTTTGACATGACGGAGAAGAAACTGATCGGGAATCGCGCGGCAAGAGAATTATTAAAGGGATATAATAAGGTTTTCCGTCCTTAATATATCATATAAAAACCACCAAACTATATTTACATAAGAGGGAGGAAGAAAAAATGAATAGTATCCTTGTACTGATAATCGGAATTGGCCTTCTGGTTGTCGGATATGTATTCTACGGAAAATGGCTTGCCGACCAATGGGGAATTGATCCCAAGAGAAAAACACCGGCTTTCACAGAAGAAGACGGCGTTGATTATGTTCCGGCAAAGGCACCGGTCCTTATGGGCCATCACTTCTCATCCATCGCAGGTGCAGGCCCGATCAACGGACCGATTCAGGCTGCAGTTTTCGGATGGGTACCTGTATTGCTCTGGGTAATCATCGGAGGTATTTTCTTCGGTGGTGTCCATGATTTTGGTGCGCTGTTTGCATCTCTTCGCCACAAAGGACAGTCCATCGGTGAGGTTATCGCTGATACCATGGGATCGAAAGCGAAAAAACTGTTTATCGTATTCGCATATCTGACCCTGATTCTGGTTGTCGCTGCCTTTGGTTCCATCGTTGCAAATACGTTCAAGGCTACCTTTGATGAGAGCGGTGCAGTGGATCTTGCAGCAAGCTCTGCAAATGCAACAACAGCGATGATTTCTGTACTGTTTATTCTGCTGGCAGTTGTATTTGGTTTCCTGGTATACAGAAGAAACTTCTCTCTTGGAGTTTCTACCATCGCAGGTGTTGTAGCGATTGTGATCTGTGTTGTGATCGGTCTGAATTTCCATCCGATTTACCTGTCTGAGACAGCCTGGATGGTAATCGTAGGTATCTATATCACGGTTGCTTCTGTAGCTCCGGTATGGATCCTTCTGCAGCCTCGTGATTATCTGAGCTCATTTTTGCTGTACTTCATGATGATCGTAGCTGTTGTGGGTATTCTCGGAAGCGCTCTGACCGGCCATGCTTCCCTTGACATTCCGGCATTTACCGGCATCAAGGATACTCTGGCTCCGACAGGAAGCTCCCTTGGCTATATGTTCCCTGCTCTGTTCGTAACAATTGCCTGCGGTGCTATTTCCGGTTTCCATTCACTGGTTGGTTCCGGAACAACTGCAAAACAGCTGGATAACGAATCCCATGCCCGTCCGATCGCTTACGGTGGTATGCTGATCGAGTGTGCGCTGGCTATCATCTCTCTGTGTGCAGTTGGATTTATCTGGTCCAGATATGCAGATGGAACAACCGTAGTTCCGACTGCTGTATTTGCTACCGGTATTTCTGAGATGGTTGCTACTATTCCGGGACTTG
This sequence comes from Fusicatenibacter sp., assembly GCA_022766945.1. Lineage (GTDB taxonomy): Bacteria > Bacillota > Clostridia > Lachnospirales > Lachnospiraceae > Fusicatenibacter. Next base: position 70,816 of record JALEOU010000105.1, read on the forward strand.
GCGGTTCCAAGAATGTACTTTATTCTCTGCTGGTACTCACTGTATCTGTATTCTGCCTGACTTCTCTGGATACAGCTACCCGTCTGGCAAGATATATGTTCCAGGAGTTCTGGCTTGAGCCCGGACAGACCTACAAGGATGCAACAGGTTATAAGAAAGTTCTGACCAATCCACTGGTAGCTACTGTGATTACTGTAGTACTTGGCATTGGCCTGGGACTTACCGGATATTCCAAGATCTGGCCGCTGTTTGGTGCATCCAATCAGCTGCTGGCAGCAATCGGCCTTCTGGCAGTTGCTACCTGGCTTGGCAAAATTGGAAGAAACAACAAGATGTTCCTGTTCCCGATGGCATTTATGCTGATCGTAACCATTACTTCTCTGGTACAGACCCTGATTTCCAATATCAATGGACTGACCAGCGGAGCAGCAGGTGCAGGCTGGTTTGTAGCACGTATTGTGCTGGCAGCTCTTCTTGTAATCCTTGCAGTGATTCTTGCAATTAATGGTATCAAGACTCTGCTTGATCAGAGGAAAGCTTCTGCAAAATAAGCGTTGATGTACTATACATACGAAACTTCATTCCGGTAGATGAGAATTTTCACCGGGATGAAGTTTTTTCGTTGCTGTGCAGAAAATAGATCTCGACGCTGACGCACCCCGCTGCGTTTCTCAAGGGTCTGCTTACGAGATACTGTTTTTTCTCAGCTGTTACGTGTGACCTCCGAACAGTATTTTTTTGAGTTGTTGCGGCATTTATTGTGGATGATACCAGTTGTAAATATGGAAATTATAAGATATAATGATAACTGTTCAGAGCCAGACATGAAAATATTTCATGTCTCTGAGTTCTATTGTTTGTTGAAAGAGAGAAGATACCATATGAAAGAAATCATATTTGCCACAGGAAATGCCGGCAAAATGAAAGAAATCCGGGAAATCTTAAGTGATCTTCCGGTGAAAGTTTTGTCGATGAAAGAAGCCGGAATAAATTCTGAAGCAGAGGAAAATGGAGCCACTTTTGAGGAAAACGCTGTAATTAAGGCAAAAGCGGTAGCGGCAGATCCCATTTGCCGAGAAATGGAGGCTATCGTTCTTGCGGATGATTCCGGACTTGAGATTGATTATTTGGGTGGAGAACCGGGGGTTTATTCCGCACGCTATATGGGGGAAGATACATCTTACCGGGTAAAAAACCGGAACTTGATTGAGCGGCTTTCTGGTGTTCCAAAGGAACAGAGGACTGCCCGATTTGTATGCGTCATCGCGGCGGTGCTTCCGGACGGGAAAGTGCTGACATCCAGAGGAACCATAGAAGGAAAGATTGGCTATGAAGAACGTGGTGAGAATGGATTTGGTTATGATCCCATTTTTTATTTGCCGGATATGAGCAGAACAACGGCAGAGCTTAAACCGGAAGAGAAGAATGCCATCAGCCATAGGGGGAAGGCTCTGGCAAAGATGAAAGAGCTTTTGACAAGAGAAGTGATTACAGAAAGATAAAGAGAGTGGGTGGGCTATGAGGATATTGATAGTGAGCGACACACATGGCCATACGGCGAATCTGGAAAAGGTAATTTATAAGGTTGGGGAAATCGACGTTCTGGTGCACTGCGGAGATATTGAAGGGAACGAAGATTATATTGCTTCCCTTGTGGATTGTCCCTGCTATATGGTTGCCGGAAACAATGACTGGTTTTCGGATTTGAAGCGTGAAGTGGAAGTGGATTTCGATGATTTCCGTGTATGGATCACACATGGACACAATTATGGCGCTTCTATGGGAACAGAGCGTCTCAGAGAAGAGGCGGAAGCACGCGGGATCAATGTGGTAATGTATGGTCATACACATCGTCCCCTGATTGAACAGGAAGGGAATCTGTCGATTGTCAATCCCGGAAGTTTGTCGTATCCCAGGCAAATGGGAAGAAAACCGAGCTTTCTGATTATGGAGATTGACAGAGAGCATGAACTGCATTTTACCATTAATTACCTGTAATGGATAGTGTGATCGGAAGAGGCAATAAATTTTCTGAAATCAAAAATCGTTGTTGACAGGAGCTGGAAAATGTGGTAGACTCATTAAGTCCGTCAGGGAGATAATAACAAAGATGCTTGATGGGGTCCCGTACAGGATTGAGATTGGATTACATATTTTATTTAAGCGTTGAAGACAAAAAAATAAAAAAAGTGTTGACAAATAGAAAGTCCTGTAATATAATATATCTTGCGTCGAGCGCGAAGGGTTCAGAACGCAAATCGGGATTACCTTTTCGGGGTGTGGCTCAGCTTGGCTAGAGCGCCTGGTTTGGGACCAGGAGGTCGCAGGTTCGAATCCTGTCACCCCGATCGTGCGCGGGTGTAGTTCAATGGTAGAACACCAGCCTTCCAAGCTGGATACGTGGGTTCGATTCCCATCACCCGCTTGCATATGTGAGAAGAGATCTTTACGTATGCTGTGTGCTTG
>JALEOU010000007.1 GCA_022766945.1 Fusicatenibacter sp.
ATGATGTATTTCCATTTGTTCATGCTCCAGTCTTTCTGCAGCCGCTTTTTCAGGGGAACTTGACCGGCCTTTTTTGCAGTATTTGCTTTCATAAGAGTTCTCCTTTCCAGGTAGACTTAACAATTTCGGCAGTGGAAAGCAGATACTTCCCACTGCCGTCAAAGGCTAAATACCATGCCATATGATATACATGCTGAATTCAGAAGTTTTAGCCTTTCTGATTTTTCAATCAGTTAACGAGACAGGTACCTGTCATAAGCAGCCTGTCGAATCTCCAGAACACGGGACAAATTGTAACTTTCCAGATCTTCCTTGTACGCTTCCCATACTGAGTCATCGTTAATATCCTTGGATCCTGTCAGGAACGCTGCATAGCTCTCAGATACAAAAGTCGGGATATTCTGTGATATTTCATCCAATTCGTCTGCCTCTTCGACCGTAAAGCTGGTTCCTACCGGATATCTCCATCCGCTGGTCACTTCTTCATTCTTCTTTTCATCATCATAATTATAGTACCACGTATTATTCGCCTCAATTGCAACCTCGCTGTTTTTCTGATACAGAAGATTGGTTGCCTGGATACAAGCACTGCCCCAGGTAGCTCCATTGTACTTGGTCATGGGGTCTGTATCCGGATCATCTTTTACAAGACTGGTAAACTGCGGGACACCATTCTCATCATATTCCCAGGACTCTCCCTCCGTACCATAATTCCAATAAAGCATTCCTTCTTCCGTATATGCATAATTCAGAATTTCCATACAAACTTTCATAGTCTCTTCGTCTGCAGTCTTGGTAATTACTGTCGTATGTTTGCCAATTCCAGGTCCTCCAAATACGCAGGAAAGCGAACCATCATCTGCAGTGGGATAAGGAATACCGATCCAGACGGCCTCTTTGCCGGCAGCTTCTTCTTCTTTGTTCCAAAGATTTACCTGACCCATGGAGGTATAGGTGATACCACACTTATCATTATGGATTTTATCCTTGATCGTAGTATCATCCTCTGTCATAATATCCTGATCGATCAGGCCTTCATCCCAGAGCTTGTTCAGCCAGCTGACATAGTCACGCCACTCATCCTGTGCTGCAGCAAGATTTACGTTTCCATCCTTCACATACCATCCATAATTCGTGTTGACTGTATAGCTTCCATAAGCCCCGAAAGCACCACAGATTCCCATATCATTGAACCGGATATTGGAAGCATTAAAGGTGGCACCATATTTATCATGGAAAACACGAATCACATTCTCAAACTCAGAGATTGTTTTCGGCACTTCCAGTCCGCACTCATCCAGCCAGTCTTTTCGAACAACAGGGCCTTCATAAGAATCATTCCAGCCACCATCTTCACGGAAGAAACCAAACGTATAATAGCGGCCTTTATCATCCTTCATGGCTTTATCGTATGCCGGATTCGTCTGAAGGAATGCATAGTAATCCGGAGCGTACTCCTGAATATAATCTGTCAGATCCCAGATAATTCCATCATCAATATACTGAGATGCATTTTCCATAAAATAACTCTGCATGATATTAGGTAAACTGGAAGGATCTGCCATCAAAGTATTTGTGAATGTATTGGCATCTGCTCCGGTTGTTGGGAAGCTCCAGTCAATCGTGACCCCTACATTTTTTGCCAGACCGATATGAAACGGAGATTCCGATGCATCTTTGAATTTTTCATGCGGGATAATGCTCTCCTGCGCATACCAGGAAACACTATCAACATCCGTCTGCAGCGGATAAGTAATGCTGCCAGGTTCTGCAGTTACAGTATCAGAAGTACTCGCTGTCGATGTACTGCTTGCGCTGCTCTCTGTTTTACTTTCAGCAGAAGATGAACTACTATTTGAAGTACCATCCGAGCCACAACCTGCCAGCATTGACGTAACCATAGCTGTCACGCCAAGAATACTGACCAGTTTTTTCCATCTTGTTTCCATTTGTTCTCTTCCTCCTTAAAAAGTCTTTACATCAGAACGGCCAACACGTACGTATTCCCCAATACACAATTTCATATGAGCTAAGTCGTTCTGAGTGTATCTTGATCCAACAAAATCATTATAGTATAAGATTTGTATATTTTACACAATCATTCTCTCTGATTATATAGGCAAAATTACAACATTTGCAGAATCCATTTGCTATTTTATAGATCTTTTCTGTGCATTCTGCAAAACTTTTTCTATCAGGATGCATATTCTGCTCTCATCTGTCCAGGAGTTATTCCGGTATATTTCTTGAATGTTCGAATAAAGGTTGTATTATCATTGAATCCTGTTCTTTCACCGGTCGTCATCACACCAGCACCCGTCATCAACAGTTTCTCCGCTTCCAGTACTCTTGTACGAGCAATCACCTCCACCAGCCTGTTCCCAGTCTCCCTGCGAAATATGGTAGATATGTAATTTGGTGACAATTGAAGATAGTCACCAACTTTTGCAACATTGAGTTCAGGATCCCAATAATTGTTCGAAATATATTCCACTATTTCTTGACACAGTCTCTGGTCTCTGCTGCTTCTATCCACTATTTTCTGTTCACCGATTTCCCTGGCTGTCTCAGTAAAAGCTCCTCTCAATTCTTCCATTTCTTTATCCATCTTCCAGCCGGGCGATAATGGGGTATATTCCATTTCTTTTTTCACAGTAAACATCCTTTTCTTGATTTCATCAATCTGACTGCAGACTGACTTTCCAATTTTTTTTGCTGCTCTCACCAGAGTCTCCGTCAGGCAGCACAAAAAGCACCTGGTCATCTCAGGCGACAGATCGCGCTCCAGCAGATTTTCATCAAGCACATTGTTAATATAGGCAGTTGCAAGCGGTACATTATGAGAAGCAAGCGCTATAATGATCTGATCTTCCTGTTCTCTCGTGTACTCAAAAATCTGTCTTTTCTCCATATGTCATTCGCTTCCTTTCAGTCATTATTACAATGAACTTTTCTTTATTATATATACTGCCGCAGCAAAATAACTGGAAGATATTGACTTTTAGTTAGAAAAAATGCGCATATTGACCATACAGTGTTCTGTACAATCCATATGCGCATTCATATTCCTGTAACTATTTCGCGGACAGCCAAATGGTTACTTTTGTCTGTTATTTTGTGACTGCTGCATTTTTTTCAGTTCGAAACGGAATCTTTCGATAGTCCGCAGCGATCTTTACCGCAGTCACACTGCAGATCAGATATCCCAGAGTTGCTGCACTCTCCCGGATTCCAAAGGAATTACGTATCTGATAAACAATTCCCGAAAGTGATGCAGCAGCCAGGGCCATTCCCGACAGCCAGGGTACCGTTTTCATAATCCGGTTGACGTACTGATAACTCATTCTCGTTGTGCGGTATCTGCACAGCCAAAAGCAGATCACACCAAACAATTCCAGAATCTGAAAAGCCAGCGAAAAGCTTCCGGCAATTGCTGTTGCCGACCAGGTATTTACTCCAGTCGGAAGCAATGCCACTGCCACAAAAAGCCAGAAGTCTGCGATACTGAGTCCAACCAGAAACCTTTTCTTTTTCTTCAGCACCTTTTCTGGCAGCTCCCACAGATACCAGGGTCCATCATAGACATAACGTATGACGATTTTTCCGCTGTTTTCCCTGGTATAAGGCACAGCAGCATAATCTTCTTCAAACTGTTCGCGCAGTGTTTTCATGCTTCTCTCTCCTGTAATTGTTTTCATCCGTCGATATATCTCACTTATGAGTTCACTTCATTAACTCTGCAGCAGGCACAGAAATGCCCTTTGGTTACTTCTGTAAGTCCGGTTGTGAATATCCACTGTAGGAATCGCCGAAAGAAGTGCTTTCGTATATGGATGAAGCGGATTTCGGAACAGTTCATCCGTTGGTCCGGTCTCAACCATTTGTCCAAGATACATAACGCTGATGTTGTTCGAAATATGGCGCACAACGGAAAGATCGTGAGTTACAAACAGGTAAGTCAGTTCATATTCCTCCTGCAGATCCATCAGCAGATTCAGGATCTGAGCCTGGATGGAAACATCCAGAGCGGATACCGGCTCATCACACACAATAAATTTCGGATTCAGGGCAATCGCGCGCGCAATGCCAACACGTTGACGCCGTCCGCCATCCAGTTCATGGGGATAAGACATGCGGAAACGCTTTTCGACACCCACAAGGTCCATCAGCCTTGTGGTCTCCGCTTCCACTTCCTCATCCGTAAATCTTCCGGAAAGCTTCAATGGTTCCATGATTGTATCGTGAAGTGTCAGACGCGGATTCAAAGAAGAATAGGGATCCTGAAATATAATCTGCATGTTTTCTCTCAGACTGCGAAGCCCTTTTTTATTCAGGTGTGTTACGTCTTCTCCCTCAAAAGTAATTTTCCCATCAGTACTTTCCAGCAAATGGATAATTGTTCTTCCCAGCGTGGATTTTCCGCAGCCCGATTCGCCTACCAGTCCCATCGTCTCACCTTTCTTGATGGAAAAGGATACATCATCAACTGCATGAACTGTTCCTCTTGGTGACGGAAAATATTTTTTCAAATGTTCTATCTCAAGCAGCGCCATCTTACCCCTCCTCTCCGCATCGGATGCAGCGTACGTAATGTTTCGGACTGATTTCTTTCATAGTGACCGGTTCTCTCTTACACTTCTCTGTCGCATGAGGACATCTCGGCGCAAAGGAGCAGCCTTTCGGCAGGTTGCTCGGATCCGGCGGCAGTCCCTCCACCGGGGAAAGTCTGTGCACATTCTTACTCAGATCCGGGAGCGCCCCAAACAGACCGATCGTATACGGATGAGATGCATGATCAAAGAGGTCCTCCCTGCTTCCATATTCCACAACCTCGCCGGCATAGACAACCGCAACACTCTCGCACACTTCCGCCACAACGCCAAGATCATGAGTAATCAGAATCATTGCCGTTCCCATTTCTTTCTGCAGATCTCTCATCAGCTCCAGCACCTGCGCCTGAATCGTTACATCCAGCGCCGTTGTCGGCTCATCCGCAATCAGAAGTTCCGGATTGCAGGCCAATGCAATCGCAATCACGACACGCTGTTTCATACCGCCGGAAAACTGATGCGGGTATTCATAGGCACGGTCCTCGGAAATCCCTACTGTTTCCAGCATCTTCACAGCCGCTTTGATGGAATCATGTTTGTTCATATTCTGATGCTGATGAATTCCCTCTGCAATCTGATTTACAACCGTTTTCACCGGATTTAATGCAGTCATGGGATCCTGAAAAATCATGGAAACACTTTTTCCGCGAAGAGGTCTCATCTCCTGCTCCGGCAGAGACAGCAGTTCCTGCCCTTTAAACCATACTTCTCCTTTGACGGAACGGGTCGCATGATCCGGAAGGATTCTGAGAATGGCTTTTGCAATGGATGTTTTTCCGGCACCGGTCTCTCCAACCAGCCCGATCGTGGATCCTTTTGCCAGTTCAAAAGATACACCGTTCACCGCATGGATCGCTTCCCCGCCTGAAGTATATTCGACTGCAAGATTTTTCACAGAAAGTAATATTTCTTCCTTTTGCTTATTTTTTTTCTCCATCTTTTACCCCTTTCTGGTCAATCACGCAGCTTCGGATCCAGTGCATCGCGGATGGCGTCTCCAACCAGATTGAAGCTGAGTACTGTCACCATAATAAACAATCCCGGGATAATAACCATATGAGGATAATCCCTCACATAACCTCTTGCCGATGCCAGCATTGCTCCCCATTCCGGTGTCGGCGCCTGCACACCAAACCCAAGAAAGCTTAAGGAAGAGGCTGCCAGTGCTGCGCTTGCAATACCCATTGCCACCTGTACAATCAATGGTGAAATTGCATTTGGGATTACGTGATGTGTGATAATCCGAAAGGTGGAACAGTTGATTGACGATGCAGCTTCGATAAATTCAGAGTTCCGCACTGTCAGGATATTTGCCCGCATCATTCTCGCATAATTCGGAACACTGCTGATTCCGATTGCATAGATCACTTTGTCAAATCCTTTGCCAAGGACAGCAGAAATCGCGATGGCAAGAAGAATATTGGGAAATGCCTGGAAAATATCCAGGATTCGCATGATCAGTGTATCGACTTTCCCCCCAAAGTATCCTGCGACTGCCCCGAGGATGACACCAATCACACAGCTGAAAATCGTAGAAAGGATACCGATACTGAGTGTATATTTCGCACCATAGAGAATTCTGGATAAAATATCACGACCGACTTCATCGCACCCCAGAAGATGTTCCGAACTCGGAAGCGCAAAACGATCTTTCATGACAATTTCCGCATAATCATATTTGCAGATATAAGGAGAAATCACGGAAAGAATAAAAAGTGAGATCACAAAGATCAGTCCGAACATCGCACCTGGGTTTCTGCGGATTCTTGACCATATATATGGAAAGGAACCGGGCTTCATGCTTTTTTTATCGTTGACTTTCATTTTCCCCACCTTATCCTTTCTTCGGCGCTGCACTGACATACTGCGCTTTGATCCGCGGATCCACATAAGCGTAGATCAGATCTGTGAACAGCATGATAAAGGCAAAAATAAACGCAATGTAAATGATACTTCCCTGCACAATCGGATAGTCACGACTGTTTATCCCGTTTACCAGATAGGTTCCGATTCCGGGAATAGAGAATACCGATTCAATGATAACCGTACCGCCAAGCATGGCTCCGAAACGGCTGCCGCAAAGGGTGATGATCGGAATCAGTGCATTCGGCAATGCATGCTTCCAGATAACATTTCGCTCCGAAATACCTTTTGATCTGGCAGTGACAACATAGTCAGAACGGATAACCTCCAGCATGCTGGACCGGGTCTGACGTACGATATCGGCCAGAGAGCCAATCGAGTTTGCAACCACAGGAAGGATAAAGTATTTCAGGCTTTCCGCCCCATTGGACGGCAGCAGTTTCAGCTTAACAGAAAACAGTAACACCAGCATGAGAGCCATCCAGAAACCAGGCATCGAATTGCCCAGCATCGTCAGGAACATCCAGATTTTATCCGATATTTTATTCGCATGGATGGCACACTGGATTCCGATTGGAATACCAATCACAATCGTAAACAAAATACTAAACGCCGCAAGTGTAAGCGTATTGGGGAATCTCAGCATCAGCTCTGAACCAACGGAAGTTCCCTGCATATAAGAAGTACCAAAATCCAGGCGGCAGATTCCCGCCAGATAATTCACAAGCCTTACAAGATACGGCTTGTCCAGACCATATGCTGCTCTTGTCTCCTCGATCTGTTCCTGTGTCGCATTGTCTCCCAGCATGATCTGAACCGGATCGCCCGGAACAAAATACATCAGTGTAAAGATCAGAATAGCAACCACCAGCAGAATCGGAATCATCTGCAGCAGACGTTTTCCAATATAACGTGACATACAATTCCTCCTTTATTAAGGATTTTCCCGAGGCAGCACCACCTTTTTTCAAAGCAGCGCCGTCTCGGGAAAACAGCTTCAGGATAATCAGCCGACAGACTGATAATCCTCAGCAAATTTGAACGCATTGACTCTTGGCAGCATATTACTGTTATAGGCCAGTTCCAGAATTCCATCCTGACCCACCATCATATTATTTACGGTATATAAGCCCTTGCAGCATGCCAGACTCTTCAGCTGCTCATGGAAGTTCTGAATATCCTCCTCGCTTCCGGAAGTAGTCGCTGCCGAGAGAAGCTCGACCAGTTTGTCATCCTGGCTGAAGCATACGGTATTTCCATTGCGGTTTTCCGGATTGAAGTTATTGTCCCAGCAGGTAACAATACTTCCGGTTGCACCTTTGGTGTCAAGCATCATATCCCACTGTGTTGCATCCTGATTGTAAGTACTGAACAGGGCCTGATCATAGGAGAGAAGTTCTACCTTGAATCCCACAGACTCCAGATTTTCCATCATAACGGAATGAACGCCGTCCGGCATGGAGGTACGGCTGAGCAGGCGAATGGTCACTTCGCCATCCGCATAACCGGATGCCTGATAGTACTCTCTTGCTTTGTCCGGATCATAGTTAAAGTAATCTTCCGACCAGCTCTCATCATATCCGGACATCGCTGCAGTACCAAGGCTGTAGCATACACTTCCGGTATCCAGATCATAATCTCCTCCATAGAGAATACTCTCGGAATCCAGCGCATACAGCGCTGCCAGTCGGAGATTCTCGTCATCTGCCAGAGATCCTGTGCCCGGTTCCATATTGATAAATACTACATTACAGGAGATACCATCGGTAATATATACATTCCATCCCTCCTGCGCTTCACCGTTTGAATAGAAGCGTTTCAACTCAGTGGCATTCAGCATCGTTGCATCAATCTCACCGTTTTCCAGTGCAATGCTGCGCATGGATGCCTCAGTGATAACCTTATATTCGATTGTCTTTACATTCTGTACATCTGCACTGCAGCGAAGACTCTCATCTGTTTGCCAGTAGTCATCGATCGCTTCCAGTGTAATGCTGGATCCTGTCGTATAGCTTACAATCTTGTAAGCACCGGTTGCTGCGGGATCATTGGTTTTTTCCTCATCGCCGGCACTCTCATACCATTCCTGATCACAGACGCACAAGGTGTAATTGCCCCACAGGAACTCTAGGACGCCCGGCCCGTATTTCTTCAGATGGAAAATCATGTTGTAGTCATCTTCCACCTCTATGTAGTCAAGATAGCTTCCGATTCGTTTGTCTCCACCCTTCTCGTACATCAGATCATAAGAGAATACAATGTCGTCTGATGTAATCGAATTTCCCTTGCTGTCATGAATGTAATCATACAGCGTCACGCGGTAAGTCAGATCATCAATTTTCTCATACCCTTTTGCAAGCCACGGTTCCAGCTCCTCCAGGGAAGCTCCATAGTATGGTGTGCAGAAAAGAGATGCATACACATTCTGACGCATGGTTCCCACCGGAGTGCTCATTGTTCCGAAAGGCGACATATCAAACGAGCTTTCCGTCAGACCAACCACAATTTTGTCTACCATTTCCGTGGCCTCTTTTCGCTCCTCTGCAGCTTCTCCCGATCCCGAACCTGAAGCTGTGCTCTCAGAAGCTGATTTTGAGGATGAGGTGCTTTTTCCGTCTGATGAGCCGCCGCATCCTGCAAGTGAAGTAACAATCATGGCAGATGCCAATGCCATTGCTGCTGCTTTTTTTAGTTTCATAAGATACCTCCTGTGTTTTTTGATACGCCTATTGTATTATTTTACCGTCTTTTCATCTTCCCTTTATTTTCCCCTTTTCTCATCTATTTTTGCCGCATATGGTCAAAATACTGTGTTTTTTCAAACAAAATAACCTGTTTTGTAATACATTTTATTCCACATTTTTATTCTGTATGGGACAATAAAAAAAGAGAAGCAAATTAAAATACCATTTGCTTCTCTTTTTTATTATTGATAAAATATCATCCAAACATTTTTTTGTATTCCGGTGTTCCGTCCAGTGTTGCGAAATAATCTTTCGGTGTCTCGGCACGACGGATTACCTCATAGCTTCCGTCCTCTTTTAAGAGCACTTCCGCAGACCGAAGCTTTCCGTTGTAATTATATCCCATGGAAAAGCCGTGTGCTCCGGTATCGTGAATGAACAGGAGATCTCCGTTGTCGATCTTCGGCAGCATTCGGTCAATGGCAAATTTGTCATTGTTCTCACATAAAGAACCGGTTACGTCATACATGTGGTCACAGGGGGCATCTTCTTTTCCCATGACATTGATGTGATGATAAGCGCCGTACATAGCCGGACGCATCAGATTCACCGCGCAGGCATCACATCCGATATATTCCTTGTAAATATGTTTCTGATGAATGGCACGCGTCACCAGAGCACCATAAGGTCCCATCATGAAGCGACCCATCTCTGTGTAAATTGCCACATCACCCATTCCTGCCGGCACAAGGATCTCATCATACACCTTGTGAACGCCTTCGCCGATGACGCGGATATCGTTTGGCTCCTGATCCGGTCTGTAAGGAATACCCACTCCGCCGGACAGATTAATAAAGGTAATTTTAACTCCCACTTCTTTCTGAAGTTTCACTGCCAGTTCAAAAAGGGTTTTCGCCAGCGTAGGGTAATAGTCATTGCTTACGGTATTGCTGGCAAGGAATGAATGGATGCCGAACTCCTCAGCACCTTTCTCTTTCAGAATCTTGAATGCATCAAAGATCTGCTCAGTGGTCATACCATATTTTGCTTCGCCCGGTTTGTCCATGATATCATTACTGATCTTGAAGAGTCCGCCCGGATTGTAACGACAGCAAATTTTTTTCGGAATATATCCCAGTGTTTTTTCCAGAAACTCAATATGCGTAAAATCGTCCAGATTGATGATAGCTCCCAGCTGTTCTGCCAGACGGTATTCCTCCGCCGGAGTTACATTGGAAGAAAACATAATCTTATCCTTTTCAAAGCCCATGGCATCAGAAAGCATCAGCTCTGTCAGCGAAGAACAGTCACATCCGCAGCCATATTCGCCAAGGATTTTGATCAATGCCGGATTGGGATTCGCTTTTACTGCAAAGTACTCACGGAATCCGGGATTCCACGCAAACGCTTCCTGAACGGCTTTTGCATTTTCGCGGATCCCTTTTTCATCATAAATATGAAATGGGGTTGGTACCCGGGACGCAATCTCTTCCAGTTTTTCTTTCGTTACAAAGGGCTTCTTGCTCATTTTCTTTTGTCTCCTCCTGTTATTTTGCCTGAATGATGTGAAGCATGTTTGTCATATTACCTTCGCCGGATACCTCATTTGTGGCAGGATCACCGGCCGTAAAAATCACCATATCACCCCGGCTAACCAGACCTTCACGGATTACCATATACATTGCATGCGAGATGATGTTTTCCGTGGAATCTTCTTCATAACCGGTCACCGGTTTGACACCCCAGTACAGCTGCATCTTTCTTCTCGCCCACTCATGCGGTGTCACTCCATAAATCGGCACGCTTGGACGTAAATTTGAGATCAGTCTTGCAGTCTGTCCGGACATGGTAGGTGTCACAATACAGGTAGCTTTGATGTGCTCCACCATATTGACGGCTGCATATCCGACAGCACTGGATACATTCAGCTTTCCGTCCAGCGCATTTCCATCACGATATTCCTCATAACGCAGATACTGTTCTGTAGAATCTGCAATCTCTCCCATCATCTGCACAGCCTCAATGGGATACTTGCCTGCCGCCGTTTCACCGGAGAGCATAATGGCATCGGTTCCGTCATAGATTGCATTTGCCACGTCTGCAACCTCTGCACGGGTCGGACGTGGATTTCGAATCATAGAGTCAAGCATCTGTGTTGCCGTGATAACCGGTTTGTATTTATGATTGCATTTCTCAATAATCATTTTCTGAACATGTGGTACGTCGCAGGCTGGAATTTCAACACCCAGATCTCCGCGTGCCACCATAACACCGTCTGCCGCATCGATAATGCTGTCGATGTTCTCCACGCCCTCTGAGTTCTCGATTTTGGCGATGATGTCAATATGCTCTCCGCCGTGTGCCTCCAGAAAGCGGCGGATCTCCCGGATCGCTCCCGCACTTCGGATAAAGGAAGCAGCGACATAATCAATGCCCTGCTCGATTCCGAACAACAAATCTTCCTTATCCTTGTCTGTCAGATTGGGAAGATGAATCTTTACATTTGGAACATTGACGCCTTTTCGCTCTCCAAGCTCTCCGCCGTTTATAACGCGGCAGCGGATCTCTTTGCCCGATGTTCCAAGTACTTCCAGTGCAATCAGTCCGTCGTCAATCAGGATCCGATCCTTCGGCTTGACATCCGCAGGAAGCTCTTCGTACGTAATCGAACAGCGTTTTTCATCTCCGTCAATCTGTTCCGAAGTCAGGATAAACGTCTGGCCTTCCACCAGGGTAATTTTTTTGCCGCCAACAAGAGTTCCTGTACGGATTTCCGGTCCTTTGGTGTCGAGAAGAATGGCAATCGGCTTTTTCGTTTCTTTCCGAACAGACTTGAGCAGATCCATGCGCATTTTCTGTTCCTCATGATTTCCGTGGGAAAAATTGAAGCGCGCCACATCCATACCATTTTCTACCAGCGCTTTCATCATCTCACGTGTGTTGGTATTTGGTCCCATGGTACATACAATTTTTGTTCTTCTCATTTTTTTCTCCTTTTCATGGATAGATTTCCCTTGGTCTGACTTCCGGAATCACCGTGCAAGAGTTTATTTTACATGTTCATGCGTAAACAGATGCTCCTGGCAGTACTCATAGTTGCCGTTGCATTTCGAACAGAAACGAAACTCCAGATTCGGATCGTCCAGCTCTGTACGGCCGCAGATGGCACATTTATGCTTCGTCACGCCATTGCCTCTGTAATGCTCCGCCTGCCCTCTGGATACAGCCTTCTGAAATTCTTTTTTTCTCTTCTTCTGCTGAAAAGAAACTGTTTTTCCTTTTCTTGATATGATAAAAAATACCAGAACGTTCGCAAGTGAACAAAAAATTGCAACACACTGCGGCCAGTTTCCGGAATACAGATTTCCCGCCACCTCAAGCGCCAGATAAGCCACATCGAGAAATGCCAGCCATTTGATCTTGATCGGAATAATAAAATACAAAAGTACTTTCATATCCGGGAAACTGATTGCGAATCCCAAAAAGATCGAAAGACTGATGTAATACGTGCTGAACTGATAGCCCATAGAGTAAGGCACACCATAAATCAGATACATAATTCCATAAAGAAGAAAAGATCCGATGATTGTCATGAGAATTCCGGAAAAGATGTAGACATTATACCGGAATTCGCCCCACGCCCGCTCCAGGGAAGTACCGATCGAATAATAGAACATCAGCATAATAATCGTAAAAATATCGAGGCTTCCCGGCGGAATCAAAATCCAGCTCACAAGACGCCAGATCTGCCCGTGCAGAATATAGTACGGCTCCAGGGTCAGATAACTGCTAAGACCGGTCCCGGTCAGTTCGATCAGATAACCCGCAATGTAGGTAACAATAATATACGCCGTCAGGTGATGGATTGCATACCTACCATATTTTCGCTCCATTTTGTCTAAAAAATTCATTTGCACTCTTCTTTCTTAAAAAATAGTCACAGCTAATCATCAAAACAGGTTTTTCTTGGAAAAAATAATTGCCGCAATCAGACAGATAATTCCCGAAATCAGAATAACGATCCAAAAGCCATAGGGACTTGATGCAAAAGGCATGCCTGCCAGATTTACGTTCATGCCGTAGGCACTAAAGACAATGTTCGGCAGTGACATCACGATCGTGATGGTTGTCAGAAATTTCATGACGATATTCAGATTATTGGAGATCACCGATGCAAATGCATCCATCATACTGCTCAAAATGTTGCTGTAGATATTTGCCATCTCAATTGCCTGCTTATTCTCGATAATGACATCCTCCAGAAGATCCTCGTCCTCCGGATAATGCTTGATGCTGTCCACTTTCATCAGTTTTTCCAGCACCACTTCATTGGAGCGAAGGGAAGTTGTAAAGTAAACCAGACACTTTTCCAGCTCCAGCAGTTCAATTACTTCCTGATTACGCGGAGATTTGTGCAGTTTTTTTTCAACCATCTCACTCTTCTTGTCAATGATTCGCAGATAATGAAGATACATACTGGCATTTTTATAGAGAATCTGCAAAATAAAACGGGTTCTTTTGTTCGTATAAAAATTCCGCACTCTTCCATCCATAAAGGCACCCAGAATCTGAGTATCCTCTGTACAGACGGTAAAAATCATATCCTCCGTCACAATAATACCCATAGGAATTGTGCCATACCAGTCTTTGTCATTACGCTCTTCAATCACAGGGATATCCACCAGGATCAGCGTATAATGATCTTCCACCACAATACGGGAACGTTCCTCCTCATCCAGAGGCGCCCGCAGATCATCTACATCAATCTCGTGTCGTTTCGCAATCTCAAAAATCTCAGTCGCAGTCGGGTCTGTCAGCGCGATCCAGCATCCTCCTGACGCACTGTCCACCTGATGTGTTGTGTCGTTCTCGGTTTTAAAAATCCGAACCATGTTGTACGGCTCCTTTCATCGTCCATAGCAACAAAAAATACAACATAATTATAAGCGTTGCCTACCTGTTTGTCAAACCGTTTTCTTAACCCGTCATCACGCTGGGGGTTTACGAATTTTTTCTTTTCAGTTATAATGAATTTCATACAGATTTGCATCTTACATCTATCATAACCCGAAAGAGAAAGGAATTATTATGGCTGGATCATCATTTG
Organism: Fusicatenibacter sp.; assembly: GCA_022766945.1. Classification (GTDB taxonomy): domain Bacteria; phylum Bacillota; class Clostridia; order Lachnospirales; family Lachnospiraceae; genus Fusicatenibacter. Next base: position 14,265 of record JALEOU010000007.1, read on the forward strand.
GTACTATTTTCAGGATTACCACCTGGGGAGAATCTCACGGAAGCGCGATTGGAGTTGTCGTTGACGGCGTTCCCTCGGGTCTCTCTCTTTGTGAAGAAGATATTCAGATATTTCTGGACCGCAGAAAACCGGGGCAGAGCAAATATACAACCAAGCGGAACGAATCCGATTCCGTACAGATTCTTTCCGGCACCTTCGAAGGCAGAACCACCGGTACTCCCATCTCCATGGCTGTCTTTAATCAGGATCAGCACTCCAGGGATTACAGTGAAATCGCTGCCTGCTATCGTCCCGGTCACGCGGATTTTACCTTCGATGCTAAGTATGGTTTTCGGGATTACCGCGGAGGCGGACGTTCTTCCGGCCGGGAAACCATCGGGCGCGTAGCCGCAGGAGCAATTGCTTCCAAATTGCTAAAAGAACTGGGCATTTCTGTAACTGCCTATACCCGGTCCATCGGATCTGTCACGATGGAATCTTTTGATCCGGAAGAAATCAATAAAAATCCTTTTTCCTTCCCTGATGCGGATGCCGCAAAAAAGGCATCCTCTCTTGTGGAAGACGCTATGGCAAAATGCGATTCCATGGGCGGCATCATCGAATGTGTGGTAAAGGGCATGCCCTCCGGGGTCGGAGACCCTGTTTTTGAAAAACTCGATGCCAATCTCGCAAAAGCACTGATGTCCATCGGTGCCGTCAAAGGAGTCGAAATCGGTGACGGCTTTTCCGTTGCCCATGCGACCGGACTTTCAAACAATGATGAATTTTACATAGAGGAAAACGGAATAATCGCAAAACGGACCAACCATGCCGGAGGGATCCTCGGAGGAATCAGTGACGGCAGCGACCTTGTCGTCCGTGCGGCGATCAAACCCACTCCTTCGGTAGCTTCTTTGCAGCACACGGTAAACCGTGAGGGAGAAAACATTGACATTCAGATCAAAGGCCGCCATGATCCGATCATTGTTCCGCGGGCCGTTGTAGTAGTAGAGTGTATGACTGCCCTCGTGCTTGCGGATGCCCTTCTCGTCGGAATGAGTTCCCGTCTGGACAATGTCAAAAAAATCTGGAAACCTTAACGCACACAAAAAGCAACGCCCTTTGAGAGATCCTTACGGAACCTCAAAAGGGCGTCTTCGCTCTTAATACAATCCTTTTTTGGTAATCAGAATACAGTTGGGAGTCTCCACTTTCACAGGACGGCCTTTCTGTACCAGCACATTTTTCTCATAATCCACGGTAAATGTGGTAATGGAATTGGACTCATGATTTGCCACCGCGATATGCTTTCCATCCGGGAACATCGCGATATCTTTTGGATATTCCCCGCTGATCGGCAGCGCAAATTTCTTTTCCAGATATCCCGTATCCGGATTGATCCGGAACATCGCCACAGTGTTGTCCCCTGCTGTGGAAGTAAACAGATACTGATGATCCGGAGAGAGGCAGATGCCCGCCGCAGCATCGTGCGCACGATCCACATTGTCCGAAGTAGTGCTGATCGACTGCAGTTTCTCAAATTCCGGGCCTGTCTTCGTATCTCTGTAGCTGAAGACATCTACTTTATTCATCAGTTCATACAGAATGTAAGCATACTTTCCGTCATAGCTGAATACCATCTCTCTTGGTCCGGATTCTCTCTCGCATCTCAAGATATCTACCAGCTCCAGCCGGTCTCTCATCTGATTGATTTTATACAGTTTCACCTGATCGATTCCATTATCCACTGCGCAGAGATATTTGTTATCGGGAGTCGGAATCACACAGTTTACATGCGGACGGAAGTTTCTCTCTGCCACACTTCCGATTCCTTTATGGAAGACACCGTCCATCAGACTTCCAAGACGTCCGTCCTTGTGAGTATGAACAACGGTTACTTTACCGTCATGATAGCCTGCCACGAACAGGTATCTTCCGGTCTTGTCCACGGAAAGATAGCAGCCCCTCATACCGTCAATATCCACTTTATTGATCGGTGTCAAATCTCCGTCATCCTCAATTGCAAATACAGCTACACCCTCATCTGCGATCGAGTACAGATATTTTCCATTCAGGGAACGTGCTATATGAGAAGAGTTGTTGACCGGAATTACCTTCCGCTCTTTCAATGATCCTTCCTCTACATCTACATCATATAAATGAATACCAATACTGTTTCCATGGGTATATGTGCCTACGTAGGCAACGTACTCCTCCTTCATGCCATATCCATCCTTTCTGCCTTTGCATCACTGCATTTTGCTCACCTTTCTTTGCGATCACGAGGGTTTTCGCTTCAGAAGTGCAGCATCACTTAAAAACATTCTAGCACATTTTTTTGCATTCCACAATAAAAAACACGCACGGCAACTCAAAAAAGAAACCGCCCCGGAATTTTCTCCCGGAAGCGGTATCACAGAATCGGCGGCAAAACCGATTTCGCCGTGGATATTTGTCTCATTCTTCTTCTGGCAAAAACAGTTTGCCGGTAACAGAAAGGATCAGGGAAACGCTAAGAAGTACTCCGGCCTTCCCGACAAAAAAGAAATGGGGCAAGCGATATCAGCACCATTCCGGGTCGCTCATCATCATTCCCTGCAGTTTTTTCACCGCACGATAATGAATACACTGCAGAGCCTGTTCGCTGCGTTTTACATTTCTGCTGATCTCCCGGTATGATTTTCCTTCCAGCCGCAAAAGAAGAACTTTTTGTTCAATCGGAAGCAATGATTTTATAAATTCTTCCATCGTCAAACGTTCGATTACATCGAAAAACGGCATGTCCGACATTTGATTCAGCAGAAGTTCCTCCTCCGTTGGAATCTCATTCCAGGTTGATTTTCTGCGCATGTAGTTTTTCGCCTTATTCTCTGCCGTCTGAAACAGCCATCCTTTCAGATATTCTTCACCGTACGCAACAGTTTCGAATTTCTGCAGCAGGACTTCCCATACGTCATTCATAAGGTCCATCGCAGCTTCATTGTCTCCTCCGGTTTTTCCGCAAAGATATACATACAGATCGCGATGATATTTGCGGAAAATCGAGTTAAACAACTCTTCTTCTTCAGTTTTCATGCATTTTTATCCTCCTTGAACGAATTGCTGCAGCTCTCTATCGATGCCGCCATATATTTAATGTCATGAGACTACGGCAATCTTTCATTCGGACAAAAATTTCTTTGATAAACGGTCTTAAACAAACAACAACAGAACCCGGGAGTGCCTTTTTGGGGGCACTCCCGGGTTCTGTTGTTGTTTGTCTGGAATTACTTAAAATATGCTACTCCGGATTCAAAAATTCTCATATCCTGTGTTCCGGTAATATTTACAGCCACACCATTGTCACGGCGCTCTGCATGAGCCATCTTGCCCAGCACACGTCCGTCCGGGCTTGTGATACCCTCGATACCGCAATAGGAACCATTGACATTCCAGTACTCATCGTTGGTCAGATTTCCGTTGACGTCACAGTAACGGGTTGCAATCTGTCCATTCGCCATCAAACGATCGATCCACTCCTTTGATGCAACGAAACGCCCCTCTCCGTGGGAAGCAGGGTTGGTATACACACCGCCAAGCTCTGCTCCGGCAAGCCACGGTGACTTATTGGTTACCACTTTGGTATACACCATCTTGGAAATATGGCGTCCGATGGTATTGAACGTCAGCGTCGGGGAATCGTCTTTCTGTCCCACAATCTCTCCGTTCGGAACCAGTCCCAGTTTAATCAGAGCCTGGAAACCGTTGCAGATACCAAGCGCAAGACCATCGCGCTCATTCAAAAGCTTCATAACCGCCTCTTTGATCTTTGCATTCTGGAATGCAGTAGCAAAGAATTTTGCGGATCCATCCGGCTCATCACCTGCCGAGAAACCGCCCGGGAACATGATAATCTGAGCCTGGTCGATCGCCTCCTCAAAGGCACCCACAGACTCGCGGATATCCTCTGCGGACAGGTTCTTGAATACTTTTGTGATGACTCTTGCTCCTGCACGCTCAAATGCGCGGGTGCTGTCATATTCACAGTTGGTACCGGGGAATACCGGAATGAAAACGGTAGGCTGTGCCAGTTTGTGCGAGCAGATATGGATCTGTCCTGCGCGATAGCAGCTGTTTTCGATCGATGCATTTGCGTCTTCTGGCTGAACATTCAGTTCCTCCACGGCCGGAATTCCGGCACCGGAAGCAGTCTTAAATACTTTTTCAAGAGTTCCCGTCCATGCCGAAACTGCTTCTTCCATCGTGATCTTCACATCTCTGTAGCAAAAAGCAGCATCGTTTGTCACTTCACCGATCACTGTGTAAGTGGAGGCAAGTGATCCCACTGCTTCGGACGGAACTTCACAGATCAGATCTGCAAGGTACGGTGAAAACAGGTCTCTTTCATCCACAGAATGCTCAATTTTGACACCAAGAGCATTTCCAAATGCCATCTTGGATACTGCAGCCGCAATACCCTGACGATCAACCACATAAGCAGCAGCCACACGGCCGGCTTTCCTGTCTTCCTGAAGCTTGTCGTACAGATCCATCACGCCTTCATAATCAGGAAGATCATAAGCATTGACAGGAATGCGGATCCAGACCAGCTTATCCCCTGCTTTTTTCAGCTCCGGTGTGATCACATCCTGCAGCTTTGCCACATCAACCGCAAAGGAGACAAGAGTCGGCGGTACATCAATATCATTGAAGGTTCCGGACATACTGTCCTTTCCTCCGATCGACGGCAGTCCGTATCCCATCTGCGCGTCATACGCTCCAAGGAGTGCTGCAAACGGCTGGCTCCAGCGATGAGGATCCTCCGTCATCCGGCGGAAATACTCCTGGAATGTAAAGCGGATCTTCCGATAGTCACCGCCCGCTGCCACGATACGGGACATGGACTCCGTCACTGCATAAACAGCGCCGTGATAGGGGCTCCAGCTGGATACATACGGATCAAAACCATAGCTCATCATCGTAACGGTATTGGTTCTTCCGCCCGGTACCGGAACCTTGGCAACCATCGCCTGGGTTTCCGTCAGCTGATATTTTCCGCCGTAAGGCATCAGAACGCTGGCCGCACCGATGGAAGAGTCAAACATCTCGACAAGCCCCTTCTGGGAGCAGGTGTTCAGATCCGAAAGTGTGGACAGCCATTTTTCTTTCACATTCACAATGTCACCGGAGCGTTTCAGAACCGTATCCGCTGCTTTTGGTATCTCTACAAAGACTTCCGTCTCCTGATGTGCACCATTCGTATCCAGAAATGCTCTGGAAATATTCACAATCTCTTTTCCTCTCCAGAACAGTACAAGGCGCGGATCTTCAGTGACAACAGCTACTTCGGTAGCCTCCAGATTTTCTTCTGCCGCATATTTCATAAACAGATCCCGGTTTTTCGGATCGATCACAACTGCCATACGCTCCTGAGACTCTGAAATCGCAATTTCCGTTCCATCAAGACCTGCATACTTTTTCGGTACCTTGTCCAGATTGATCTTAAGGCCCGGGGCAAGCTCACCGATAGCAACAGAAACTCCGCCTGCACCAAAGTCATTGCATTTTTTGATCAGAAGGCTGACTTCCTCACGGCGGAACAGTCTCTGCAGCTTCCGCTCGGTAGGTGCGTTTCCTTTCTGAACTTCTGCACCGCAGGTTTCAATGGATTCTGTCGTATGTACTTTGGAGGAACCGGTGGCACCGCCGCAGCCGTCACGTCCGGTACGTCCGCCAAGCAGAATAATGATATCTCCCGGATCTGAATTCTCACGTACCACTGCACGGCGGGGAGCTGCTCCCAAAACGGCTCCGATCTCCATACGTTTTGCCACATAATTCGGATGATAAACTTCTTTTACGTAACCGGTTGCCAGACCGATCTGATTTCCGTAGGAGCTGTAGCCATGGGCAGCCTCACGGACCAGTTTCTTCTGGGGCAGTTTTCCTTCGAGGGTCTCACTCTGAGGACGAGTCGGATCTGCGGCACCTGTCACTCGCATCGCCTGATAAACATAGGTTCTTCCTGAAAGAGGATCACGGATCGCACCGCCAAGGCAGGTAGCTGCTCCACCGAACGGCTCAATCTCCGTCGGATGATTATGGGTCTCGTTTTTGAAGTTGATCAGCCACTCTTCCTCTTTCCCATCCACATCGACAGGGACAACAATCGAGCACGCATTGATTTCATCCGACTCTTCCTGATCCTGCAGTTTTCCCTCCGCTTTCAGTTTCTTCATGGCAACCAGTGCCAGATCCATCAGGCAGACAAATTTATCATCCCGTCCTTTATAGATAGCTTCTCTGTCATTCAGATAATGCTCATAGCTCTTTTTCATAGGCTCCAGATAGTCGCCTTCTCCAAACTCCACTTTCGTCAGCTCAGTGGAGAATGTGGTGTGACGGCAGTGGTCAGACCAGTACGTATCCAGTACACGAATCTCCGTCATGGACGGATCGCGTTGTTCCTCTCCTCTGAAATAATTCTGAATATGAAGAAAATCCTTAAAGGTCATGGCAAGACCGAGAGAATCATAGAGACTTCTCAGCTCATCCTCCGGCATATCCGTAAATCCTTCAAAAATTTTAACATCTGACGGCTCCTCAAAATTCGTTACCAGAGTTTCCGGCTTGACAAGACTTGTCTCACGGGAATCTACCGGGTTAATGCAGTGACTCTTCACTGCCTCTATCTGCTCATCGGTCATTTCACCCTCCACCACGTATGTCGTAGCGGAACGGATAATCGGCTGTTCGTCCTCTTTCAGGAACTGTACACACTGTACTGCAGAATCTGCTCTCTGATCAAACTGTCCCGGAAGAAATTCTACAGAAAAAATTCTTGCATCCTCTGCATGAGGAAACTCCTCCAGATAGCAAAGGTCAACCGGAGGCTCAGCAAAAACCACCTTGCAAGCCTTCTCAAAGATCTCGTCACTGATATTTTCCACATCATAGCGAATCAGAACCCGCACATCGGTAATTGCCGGAATATTCAGGTAGTGCTTGATTTCATGCTTCAGATCCTTCGCCTGAACAGCAAATTCCGGCTTTTTCTCCACATAGACGCGTCTAACTGTACTCATCTTGCTCCTCCATTATTCGTATAATCCGTTCATCAGCAGACATTCCTCTGCCTTTTTGAACCTTCCTTTTGTTATGTCCAGCATAACACATTTATCTTTATTAGTAAAATTAATGCATCTTATTCTTTTTATAAATTATTCTAATAAAAAGATCTGTAAAGAGCGGATTATCCGCCTCCTTACAGATCTTTTATCAGAAAGCCTGTTTATATATGAATTCTTACTTTTCCCTTTTCTTTTCTCTTAGACGGACGGGCCATACGCTCTTTCTGCGGACGGTACAGAAGCATGTACGTGCCGGCATTTATCACCAGTGCACAGCACACATCCGACACCGAGTGCTGCTTCAGGAACATCGTCGAGAGAACAATCAGAAATGCCAGTCCGGTCGACACTCCGCGGAACACGGGACGGTTTTTCAGATTCTCAGACTTCTCCACTGCAATGGCAACCGCTACGGAATTATAGACATGAATACTCGGAAAAATATTCGTTGGGGTGTCAATCGCGTAAAGGTACTGTACCAGAGCGGTAAACACGTTGGAACGCGGAAACTCTGACGGCCGAAGATTCTGCCCGTTGGGATACAGGTAGGAAATAATCAGAAAAAGTGTCATGCCAATTCCAAGATTTACGATCAGCTGATAGTATTCTTTCCTGTTATGATTACAAATTCCAAAATAAAGAATGGACCAGGCAATATACCCAAACCACATCAGATACGGGATCACAAAAAACTCGCAAAACGGAATCATCTCGTCCAACGGTGTGCGAATGAGATGATAGCCACAGGTCACATGCTGCTCAAGATAATGAAAACAGGCAAGATAAAACAACCCATATACCGCTACAATCAACAGATGTTTGTATTGCTTAATCGTCTTCATTTTACCACTCCAACTTCCAAAATACCAGGTTTTCAATGCTGTTGTAAGTATAGCACAAGCAAAAATGAAGTCAATGGGATTTAACTTTTTTTAAGAAACAATTCATGAAACATTTTCTCTTTCTTTTTTTCAGACAGCGCCTTGTCAGCATTCCTTTTTGTCTCTTCCGGGGAAAAAGCGCTCAAATATGATGGCGTCAAATTTCCCGCGAATCCGCCTGCACGTCAAATGACTGCGCACCGTCCAGGCAAACGTGGGAGTTTTGAACAGCGCATGATTAATCACAAACCCCGGACACGTGGCATAACGATAATCATAAGCAATAAAATCCGGTCTTCCCACAAAATTAAACATCAGCTGCGTGGCCATCATTCGGACAATGGCATGCTGTCCGTCACGGGCGGAAAAGCGTCCCGAAAGCTGCCCCCGAAGGATATCCGGCATATTTTCACGGTACCATCGGAGAGCCAGACTATTGAATGACTCAATACAGTACAATCCCGTATAGTGTATCAGTTCCCGGTTTAGCACCGCACAAACCATAGGATTTTTATCCGGCATTTTCAGTTCCACCAGAAGAGGCACCTTTCCGTCCACCACTTCCAGAACCTCCCGAAAAGCAGGAATTTTACAGCATGTATTCTGCAGATGAAAGCTACTAAGCTCTTCCAGGGTATAATCACGGATTCTTCCTTCTGCACCGCACATCCGAAGTAAGGTATCGTCATGAAACACCACCAGCTCCCGATCCCTGGTCAGCTGCACATCCAGTTCAATGGCATAGCCATCCCGAACGGCACGCGCAAAGGCAGGCAGTGAATTTTCCGGTATCTTTTCCTCTTCATTCCAAAGCCCCCGATGTGCATAATTCCATCCCGCTAATTCCATGCATTCCTCCCTGCGTCCGAAGGAAGGCATAATGGCAAAGAAATAAACTGCTGCCAGAAAAAAGAGAATCAGAGATCCGATGATCCATCCAGTCATTTTCGTTCCTTTCTATCTGCACATCCGCCAAGCAGCCGCAGCTGTTCTTTTTCGATTTCCAGTGTCATCTGACATCTGCGGCCCCCGGATTCCCCATCCAGATGGACACACTGCGCGCTGTCTGTCTTCCATGAGATTCTCCTGCATTTTTGCATATGTATCTGGGGAAATCCCGTATGTTTTCCAAAGAGAGCAACCGGAAGCAGATAACAGATCCGCCATTTGTCCAGAGAAGACACTACCATAACATCCAGCAGTCCATCACTAAAATCTGCCTCTGGGCAAAACCGGAAACCGCCTCCTTCATAGGGTAAATTCATAGCAACAGCAAAAAGTGCTTTCTCATAAGTCTTCGTGTTCCCATCTTCTCCCATCAGGCTGATCGTAAACGGATTCAGAGCGAATAGCTGACGCAAAGCAATCATACAGTATGTCAGCTTACCCAGATGAAACTGATTTAATGCATCCTTGATTTTCGAAGAAAGAGCTTCGTGACAGATTGCGGCATCGTAACCGATTCCGCTGCTGATCAGAAATCTTCGCGTCTGTTCTCCTGAAAAATCAACTCTTCCTATATCTATGCGCATCTCATGGCCTCTTAGAATCGCATCCAGGGCCTCATCCGCATCCGTGCAAAGCCCGGTGCCCCTGGCAAAATCATTGCCAGATCCGGTAGGAATATATCCGAACCGTACTCTGGATGGTTGACAAATTCCATCTACTGCTTCATTCACAGTGCCGTCTCCTCCCAGAACAACCAGAACATCCTCCTCCCTCCAGTTCTCCTTGCTGGTCAGTGCAGCAGATATCTTTCTTGCATCAAGACGGCATCTGGTCTGATATTCGCAAAAAGGAATTTTTTCGAGAATCAGACGATGCCGGATTCTCTGCCAAATCTTCTCTCCATATCCCGACCGGGACCTGGCATTCACAATGATATGATACATCTTTTGTACCTCCTTGACCTTTCCCCATTCTAGCAGTTCCGCCATCATTTGACAACCACATCCAGGGAACATCGAAGAAAAGTATTGACTTTTTGGTTATTTTTTCCTACACTTTGTATAATATTGGATTTTCCCTGTTTTTTCGGTTTTTTATGGATTCTATTCACTTTCGGGAGGTTTATTTATGAAATTATCAGCTGCTTTTGTTGCAGATCGGCTGCAGCGTATTTTTAATATAGAAAAGCTTGAAGGATTTTGCGGAGACCTTTTGACAGATCGTCCTGCAATCTGCACCAAAGAGACTGTTTTTGAAGAGGGACGTATCTACGTGGCGGACAGTGCCGTTCTCGGAGATCCGTTTACCAAACTGCCGGATCATGCTTTTTTTCTGATCTGTCAGAATGGCACTGCTTCTTTTCATGGAAACGGATGTCTGATTTCCAAAGAAGTCCCGATGATTGATGTCTTTTCTAAGGTTCAGGAATTATTCTGGATTTTTGATGAATGGCATGCAAATCTGCTGCAGGCAAGGCTGGACGGCCGGTCAATCCAGTCACTTCTGGATTTGAGTCTTCCTGTGCTTGGCCAGCCCCTCATGGTTGTGGGGATGGATTTTACGATTATTTCCTCAGCCTCCAACGACCCGGATTTTTTTCATGAGACTGTTTTCGGTTCGTCGGAAGATACGCATGAAAGCGTAATTGCTCTCCGAAACAGTGAGCTCTATCATCAGGTGAGGGAACTGGACGGCGCTTTTTATTTTCCCTCCGATGTCACCGGCGTTGCCTCGCTTTGCGTCAACATCAAGCGGCATGGGCAGACGAGTTATCGGCTCCTGATGCTGGAAACAGGTCAGAAAATCGATACAACTGAAGGTTTTCTGCTGGAATTTCTGGCAGATATGATCAAACACGCTTTTACTCACAATGTAGTCCAGAAATCATCTCCTGCCCAGTCTCTTCACACGGTGCTGCTTCGGACGCTGGACGACAGAACCGCAGATTATGTAGCGATCAGCCAGAAACTGGATGCATTGGGATGGTATTCGCGCCATGAGTATTGCTGCTTCTTCCTGCAGCTTTCCGATCTGGATCAGAAGAACCTGACTTCCAATTCAATCTGCGCTTATCTAGAAAACATTCTCCCAGGGTGTTCAGCTTTCTCCCATAATGGAAATATTGTGGTATTTGTAAATCTGACACTGGCGGAGTTTACGCTGGAAACACTGATGGAGCGTATTGTCCATTTTGTGGAAGAGAGCTCATTAAATGCCGGGTTTTCGCGCAGCATGAGCGGTCATATGAATCTGCGCCGTCAGTATATTCAGGCTAAGATTGCCCTGCAGATGGGCACCAGAAAATATCCGGACAAACGGATGCATCCCTTTAATGATATTTCCTTTGATTATATCCTCGAACAGGCCACAAAAAGGCTTCCGGGCTATATGATCAGCCACGAAAGCCTTCTGAGACTCAAAGAACACGATGCTTCCACAGGAAGCGAATATATCCCGACACTGCGGCGCTACCTGGATAATCACTGCAATGTGGTTCAGACCGCCAGGGATCTGTTTATCCACCGAAGTACCCTTTTATACCGGTTGGAAAAAATCAGGGAACTGCTCCATTCCGATCTCTCCGATCCGGATGAAATCCTGTATCTGATGCTCTCCTTCCGTTTTATCGATATGGAGGAGGCAAAACACCTCCCTGGTCAATCCATCCTGCAGCCGTAACCTTCATCGCCTTCAATCTGTTCGAGGATTCCCTGCATTTTGACATCAATACCGCAGATGGTCTCGGCGCATTCCCGGAGCTCTGCCGCTACCATCTCCGCATTTTTCAGATCCTTTTTATAGCGCAGTTTGTGATCCAGACTGGCCCAGAAATCCATGGCAATGGTTCGAAACTGGATCTCAACCTTGCGCATTTTTTTCCCGGAAGAAAGAAAGATTGGTACCTCCACAATCAAATGAAGACTGCGGTAACCGTTTTGTTTCGGATTCTGAATATAGTCTTTTCTTTCCAGAAGCACGACATCATCCTGCTGCAGTAATAAATCCGCAAGCGTATAGATATCTTTCTGGAATGAACAGATCACACGCACTCCGGCAATATCAGAAAGCTTCTCCTCCAGATTCCCGATGGTAATATCGTATCCCCGTCTCTGCATTTTTTCCAGAATACTGCTGGGTGATTTGATTCTGGTTTTAATGGTTTCAAACGGGTTCCGATTATACACCTGTGCAAATTCCAGATTCAGGTTTCTAAGCTTCGTCGCAATCTCTTCCATCGCACAGTGATATTCCATCATCAGCCGCAGGAACGGTTGTGTAATGCTCTGAAGCTCCTCCAGTTTCTCCAGTTCCACCTCTAGTTCTTTCTTTTCGATCATTTTTCCTTTTCTTCCTTCTGTCCAATTCTGCTGTTTTCGTACGATTCAGCGAAAAATATCTCTTTTCTTAAAGTATCTGCCCTTATTCCTTTTCTTTTTTTCGGATGCTCTGTATTTCCCCGCCTTCTCCGTTATCGCGCGTGCCAGATAAGCGCACAGAAGGCCTGTCAGAATTCCTCCCAGTACATCGGTAGGAAAATGGACAAACAAATACAGTCTGGAAAATGCAATCAGCGATGCCACAATCAGTGCAGCACTCCCCTCTCTTCTGTGATAGAAAAACAGGCCCGCTGCAGCCGCAAAAGAAGCCGCAGAATGCCCGGAAGGGAAAGAATAATCTGTCGGCATATCCAGCAGCAGTTTCACGGTCGGATCAATCCAGCAGGGTCTCTCCCTGGCTACCAGCGGTTTTAACGCCAGATTACAGATACACAGATCCAGAATCAAAGCCAGCGCCATTACAATTCCGCTTTTCCGATATCTGGGAATGCACAAAAGCAGTATCGTCAGCACGATCCAAAACCATCCTGCATTTCCAAGGAAAGATATCCCCGTCATCAGACCATCCAGGAATCCATTGTGCAGTTCCTGAAGCCGATACAATATCCAAAAATCCATGGTTTCACCCCAAAGCAACATCTAAGATCATCATCAGCGTAAATCCAAGGGCAAATGCGATCGTGCCGATATGCGAATGCTCTCCTTCCACCGCTTCCGGCACCAGCTCTTCCACAACAACATAAATCATTGCCCCGGCTGCAAAAGACAACAAAAACGGTAGCACCGGCACCAGCCATTTTGCAAGAAGTATCGTCAGCAGCGCTCCCAGCGGTTCCACCAGACCTGAAGACATGCCATACAAAAATGCCCGTTTTCTCGTAGCCCCGGATGCCACCAGAGGCATCGAAACAATGGCACCTTCCGGGAAATTCTGTATCGCAATACCGATCGCCAGCGCAAATGCCCCGGATAGTGTTATGAGCGCATCGTCTGAGAGCATCCCGGCAAACACCACACCCACTGCCATTCCTTCCGGAATATTGTGCAGTGTGACTGCCAGAATCAGCATCGTCGTGTTTTTGATTTTTGCGCGATGTCCTTCCGGTTTTGTACTGTTCGGATGCAGATGCGGAATCAAATGATCCAGAAGCAGAAGGAACGCAATTCCTGCCAGAAAGCCGCAGGCTGCCGGAGCAAATGCCAGCTTTCCAAGGCCGGATGCCCTCTCCATCGCCGGAATCAGAAGCGACCACACCGAAGCGGCAACCATGACGCCCGCTGCGAATCCGGACAATGCCTGCCTTAAACCGGTGCTCATCTCATGCCGCATCACAAATACGCAGGCTGCCCCCAGCATAGTCCCCAAAAAGGGAATCATGATTCCTATCAATATACTGCCCATTTTTTATCTCCCTCAGAAAATCTTCTGTATTTTATTCTTATGCACATTTTTCTCATCTGTGAAACTTTCGAATGTTTTAAACGGTTCCCCTGATCAGGAATAAAATCCATGGAATCCTTTTCCGATGATCTCACTGCTGTTCGTAATCATAATAAAGGATCCCGGCGCCTCTTTTTTGATAAAGTTACGCAGGATGACCGCCTGATGTCTGGAAACCACAGAGAGAATCACGTATTTTTTCATTCCGGTATAAGCACCTTCCGCTGGTGTCACTGTCGCCGAACGGTTCAATTCCACATGAATATAGTCACAGATCAGTTCCGGTGAATCTGTAATAATCGTAAAAAATTTGCACAGGTTGATATTTTCAATCACACCGTCGATCACCAGAGATTTTGCCATCAGACCGCAGAAAGAGTACAGACCGGTCTTTACGTCAAAGACCAGGAAAGCAGAAATACAGACTGCCAGATCCACGATAAACAGCCCAACCCCGATATCCACACTGGTATATTTTCGCAGGATCATGGCGATAATATCCGTTCCGCCGCTCGAAGCATCCATGTTGAACAGCAATGCTGTCGCGCAGGAAGGCAGCACAACCGCAAAGACCAGTTCCAGCATGGGCTGATCCGTCAGCGGACCACTCATAGGAAAGAAATATTCCATAGCTGAGAGTCCTACCGAAGAGAGGAGACTGACATAAACGGTTTTCGTACCAAAACGCCTGCCAAGGAACAAGAATCCCAGAATCACAAGACCCATATTGATCGCCAGGTTGAACTGACCGGCGCTTAGTGAAAACATCCGATCCAGAACAATCGCAAGACCGGAAACGCCTCCAAAAGAGAAATTATTCGGGAATTTGAACATATAAATTCCCACGTCAAGTATGACTGTCGCCACGGTAAGCGCAGTATATTCCTTCACCACTTTCCCAATATTCATTTGTTTTTTCCCCCTCAATCTTTTGTTTCACTTGTTACCTGTTAAAAACCATCGGCATCTTCCGACAGTATTTTCCCTGATCTGCTGCAGCATCATAGAGGAAATCGGCAAGCTGGGCTTCCGAGATTCCTCCCCGGCAGTCACTGCCGTCCAGAGAAATTTTCAGGCTTCCATTCCTTCCTTTCTGTCCCGAAGGAAGCACTCTCACGAGTGTCCAGTTCAAACGGGAGTGCGAAAGTACCTGCCCCATCTTCTGCATATCATTATAGATCCCAGGCCATAACACCTGCATAATTCTGCCTGTCAGGCGAAGATACGAATTATTGCAGTCTCCGAATGCATGAATACAGAAATGACCCACCGTCACAAATCTTGTTTTTCCCAACTGTTCCATCGCCGAGATAATCATTGCATTCCCGTCTGCTGTCGGTGTCCCGCCGTCCATCCGGTGACCTCCATGGCTCGGTACCAACACGCTGATGACCGTATCTGCCTCCAAAAGCGCCTCCAGGATCCTGTCGCGATCCGTCATGCTTCCTTCTATCACAGTCAGATTCTTTCTCGGCCATACCGCCCGCGCATCCGGCATATAAACCGTAACCTGATCTCCATGTGCCAATGCGACATTCGTTACTGCCTGGCCTAAAGCTCCCCCAAAACTGAATATCGTAATTTTCATGGTCATTCACTCCTTAAATCTAACTTATTCTATCACAGACCATGTACAGGAAACAATTAAATAAGCGTAAATTTTTTCTCCGGTGCACATCCCGGCCGGTTCTGTCATACTTTAGCTAGAAGCATATTCTCATGGAGCAAACTATGGCATATACAATTGTAATCGATGCCGGACACGGAGGTGCTGATCCCGGAGCCACCTATCAGGGACGGCAGGAAAAGGACGACAACCTCGCTCTCGCTCTCGCAGTCGGACATCTGCTGGAGCAAAACGGCGTCCATGTGCTTTATACCAGAACGACGGATGTCTACCAGACTCCTTTTGAAAAAGCTCAGATTGCCAATCAGGCAGACGGTGATTTTTTCCTATCTTTTCACCGCAATTCTTCCGAAGAGCCAAATCAGTACAGCGGCGTGGAAACTCTGATTTATGACCCTTCCGGTCTGAAGCAGACAATGGCACAAAATATAAACGGAGCACTCTCCTCCTTAGGCTTTCAGGATCTTGGAGTCAAGGCCAGACCCGGACTGGTAGTACTGCGCCGTACAAAATCACCGGCGCTTCTGGTGGAAACCGGTTTTCTAAATACAGACGCAGACAACCAGCTTTATGACGAAAAACAGTCCGAAATCGCAAAAGCGATTGCGGATGCCATTCTTGGCACACTGGATCTTGAAACCATCGAAAAAGCTCCTGCTGCCGCTTCCATCGCTTCTGCCCCGCTCACAGCCCGGACCGAAAAAGATATGGCAGATTCCGCAGAAACCTTTTATCGGGTACAGACAGGACTCTTCCGTGTCCGCCAGAATGCCGACCGTCTTCTCTACGAGCTGCTGGATAAAGGATATCCCGCCTTTATTCTTCACGAGGACGGTTTTTATAAAGTGCAGGTAGGTGCATTCCGCCAGCTAAAGAACGCTATTCTTATGGAACAGCGGCTGCGAAAAGACGGCTATGCCACTTTCATCACTACCTGAGAGATCCGTTCTGTAAAAGCCCGGGAACCGCCATTTTCGTTCCCCGGGCTTTTTCTCTCCGGGTGTCACACTTTTTGCAGTTTTGCAAAGGAGGCAAACATTTTTTTCACTCCCACTTTGTCAAACAGAACGGTGACTTCATAGTCGCGTCCGCCATCCACGATATCTTTAACGATACCGATGCCGAACTTGGCATGGCGCACCGTATCCCCGATGCCGTAATCCAGTGCAGCAACTTTGTTCGGTGAAAAGGTTTTACTCTGCTGGGGCTTCGCATAGAATGCCTGTTTCACTGCCGCATACAGATTTCCTTTTGACGGAATCTCCATCTGATCCATTCTTCCTGTACCTGCCACAGCATTCGTCTGCATTCCTGTCCTTCCGAGATCAATCAGCTCTCTTGGAATCTCCCGCACAAATCTGGAAGTCTTGCAGTACTGTACTTCGCCGCGCACCATACGCGATGAAGCACCCGTCAGCGTCAGGTGCTTCATCGCACGGGTGATTCCCACATAACACAGTCTACGCTCTTCCTCCAGTTCAGACGGATCATCCCCCGTAATCGTCAGATAACTTGGAAATGTTCCATCCTCCATCCCAGCCAGATACACACACGGAAATTCCAGACCCTTGGCACTGTGCAGCGTCATCAGCAATACATAATCACTGTTCTCATCAACCGTATCAATATCCGATACCAGTGCCACTTCCTGCAGAAATCCTCCCAGGGTGGGCTGATCTGCCTGCTGCTCATAGTCCACAATCTTCGAAATCAGTTCGTCAATATTCTCAACCCTGGCCTTCGACTCATCTGTGCCGTCTGCATTCAGCTCTTCCACGTAGCCCGTCTCCTCAAGAATCTCATCCATTAGTTCATTTACTGACAGAAATTCCGCTTTGGCTCTCAAAACCTGAATAAACGAAGTAAAGGATTTGATTCTCGTAAGCATACGTCCGATTCCCGGAATATACTCCGCCTCCAGAAGCGCATCAAAAAAGCTGATTCCCTGTTCGGATTCCCACTGCTGAACCTTCAGGATGGTGGCCGGACCGATGCCTCTCTTCGACGCGTTGATCACCCGCAGTACAGCCAGATCATCTTCCGGATTGTCAATCACCTTCAGATAGGCCAGCAGATCCTTGATCTCCCTTCGCGCATAGAAATTGACTCCGCCCACGATTTTATAGGGAATATTGGCAATCAGAAATTTTTCCTCAAACAGACGCGACTGGGCGTTGGTGCGGTACAGCACCGCAAAATCACGGTAGCGGTTCTGAAAGGTACGCACCTTTGCCGAAATCTCACCTGCAACATACTCCGCTTCCTCAAATCCGTTCTGAAACTGACGAAAGTCAATCAGATCACCTTTCGGGTTTTCTGTCCAGAGTGTCTTCTTCTTACGTCCTTCGTTATTTGAAATCACTTCATTTGCGGCATCCAGAATATTCTGAGTGGAACGATAGTTCTGTTCCAGCTTAATCACCTTTGCATCATCAAATACCTGCTCAAAACTTAAGATATTCTCAATATTTGCACCCCGGAACCGGTAAATTGACTGATCATCGTCTCCAACCACGCAAAGATTCCGGTATTTCGCAGCCAAAAGGCTGATAAAGCGAAACTGCACCGTATTGGTATCCTGGTACTCGTCCACCATAATATAGCGAAAACGCTCCTGATAAGACTCCAGAACATCCGGACAGCGCTCAAAAAGATGTACTGTCTCCACCAGAAGATCATCAAAATCCATCGCATTATTTTTCCGGAGCTGCTCCTGATATTCCTCATAAACTCTGGCATATTTCTGAAGTTTCCAGTCTCCCTGTGCATCACGGCTGTACTGTTCCGGAGAAATCATCTCATTTTTTGCCGCGGAAATAGCCGCCATCAGTGCACGGTCCCGATACATCTTCGGGTCCAGATCCAGCCGTTTCATGATATCCTTGATCACACTCTTCTGATCCTCTGTATCATAAATTGTAAAATGATTCGCATATCCGATCCGCTCTGCATATCTGCGCAAAATCCGCACGCAGCTGGAATGAAACGTACTCACCCATACCTGTTCTGCTCCAAAGCCAACGATCTGATCGACTCTCTCCCTCATCTCACCGGCTGCCTTATTGGTAAATGTAATCGCCATAATGTTCCACGGTTTTACACCTTTGTCCCGGATCAGCCCCGCAATTCGGTAGGTCAATACTCTTGTTTTCCCGGATCCCGCTCCCGCAAGGATCAGAAGCGGTCCTTCTGTATAATTCACAGCCTCCTGCTGCATCGGGTTTAATGCGGCTTCTGTATTCATAAATAACTCTCCTATAAGCTCCGATTTTAGTCCTTTTCAGTATATAACAAAATGGGGAAAGATACAACTTTTCGTTTTTTGAAAAAACGCTTGCTATCTGGTATTCAAAACTATATAATATGGATAGTGAGGTGATAACAGATGAGCATTGACGCAAAAAAAATACTGGAAGATCTTCTGGCTTCCCTGGATTCCTTACAGGGAATTCGCCCCGATGAGATTCCGAACATCGATTTATATATGGATCAGGTGACAACGTTTATGGATGCGGAGCTGTCTTCTTCCAAGCGTTACGAGTCCGACAAGATTCTGACGAAAACGATGATCAACAATTACGCAAAAAATCGTCTTCTCCCGCCGCCGATTAAGAAAAAATATTCTCCGGAGCATATGCTGCTTCTGATCTTTATTTATTACTTTAAGAATATTCTGTCCATCACAGATATCCAGACGCTGCTTTCTCCTATCACAGAGCGTTATTTTAATAAAGACAGCGGTTATTCTATGGAAGATCTCTATGCAGAAGTTTACTCTATGGAAAAAACAGAGATTGAACAGATCAAAAAAGAACTTATGACAAAATATGAGAAATCCGGTCAGATTTTCGGAGATGCACCCACCGAAGATCAGTCTTTTCTTCGTCTCTTTTCTTTTGTGTGCATCTTAAGCTTTGATATCTATGTAAAAAAGCAGATGCTCGAGCAAATTGTGGATGAGCTCGCCTCCCTTCAGACAGGCAGCGACACAAAAGGCGGAAAGAAAGAAAAATAGCGCTTCTTTTTGATGCAGAAACCGCTATTGTAAAAAACACAGCCCCGATGAACTTAAACTCCATCCCTGGGCTGTGTTTTTCGTTGCCATGCATGCAGGAAAAATCCATTGAACCTTCTTTGGGCCTTTACTCTTCGCCCTCTTCTTCCGTTTTTCCTTCCATTCTCGCAAACACCATCTCATATCCGTCATTTCCATAACTGAGAGACCGGTTGACACGGCTGATCGTTGCTGTGGATGCTCCTGTTTTCTCCGAAATTTCAAGATAAGTCTTCTTCTCTCTTAACATCTTGGCTACCTCAAAACGCTGGGAAAGAGAAAGCAGTTCGTTGATGGTACAGACATCTTCAAAAAATGTATAGCATTCTTCCTTATTACGCAGACTGAGCACAGCCTCGAAAAGCTGATCTACTGCCTCCGTGTGAATCTTTTTGTTCATATAAAAACCTCCCGCTTGTGGGCTGACCCCTTTTTTCCTATTATTTGATGTTTTTTCAAATTTATCCTGGCTATCAGATAACATTTTAACACACTAAAGTTTGAAATACAAGCCCATGGTCAAACAACCTGTTCAGGTGGCAACGGACGCTGTGCAGTAACACCGGAACAGCGGCAATTCACGTATGTCATAAAGCGTTTCAGATCTGTATTCAGGATCAACTTTTCCGGAAAGCCGATTTCGTGGATCAATTCCCATGCTTCCTTGTGATTTCCCACTTCGGTGTCTACATGCGCATCGGAATTTAAGATGACCGGCACTTCATATTCCATACAGTAACGCAGCATTTCCATATCATTCTGCCGCGCATTGGTCCGGTTGCCTTTTCCGTCCAGCGAGTGATTATTGATTTCCAGAGCAACGTGGTATTTTTTCGCTGCTTGTACCAGTGCCTTATAGTCTACCGGAAAACGGCCATCGTCAGGATGTCCGACAAAATTGATCAGCGGGTTTTTCATAGCATTTACATACGCATTCATCACCTGCTCCATGGAGGCTCCTTTGGGAAAGCAGGGCGGATGGATACTGACGATCGCCAGATCCATCTTTTCCAGCACTTTCTGGCTCATATCCACACTTCCATCCACATCCATCAGATTGAGTTCTACTCCAAAGAGCAGCTTTACGCCATATCGCCTGCCAAGCGCTTCCCGGTCAATCATCGCAGAATTTTCAAAATAATACCGGGGCGTAGTCCCTTCCATTCCGTTTCCGTGGTCTGTGATGGCCAATAGCTTCAGTCCCTTCTCTTTGGCAGCCAGAAGCATCTCATTCATCGTGTTGTACGCATGACCGCTTGCAACCGTATGGGTATGCGCATCCAGTAAATCTATCATAAAGCACGTCTCCTTCCTGATTTCCTACCGCTTATCATACCCAATTCCGGAAGGAAAGTCAAATTTTCCTCACGCTGCCGACAAAAATGCTGCTTACAGGTTTTCACCCGCAAGCAGCATGTGAACTCTCAGACACTGATTTTCTCAGCAGACTTTGATTACACCTTTTACGATGTCTGCTTTGTTGTTGACACAGGAATCCAGAGCATTCTGGATATCATCCAGTGTAAAATAGTTGGTCACAATATTTTTGATGTCGATTTTTCCGGATGCCACTGCATCGATAGCCATCGGATAGATATTGCGATAGCGGAACACGGTCTTGAAAGTCAGCTCCTTGTCAAGTGCCATGCCGATCGGAAGAGTCATCTCGCCCGATGCACTGTATCCTACGAAAACGATCGTGGCTCCTTTTTTCGCCGCACGGATCTGCTGTGCAGCGGTAATCTGGGAACCTGCTGTCTCGATTCCAAGATCAAATCCTTTTCCGTCGGTCATCTCTTTGATTCTCGCTACCGCATCTTCCTCTTTCCCGTTAATCACCGCATCAGCGCCAAGCTCCAGTGCCTTTTCCAGACGTTTCTCCATCACATCTACAACGATTACTTTTGATACTCCCATGGCTTTTAATGACAGCAGGGTAACAAGACCGATACAGCCTGCGCCGGTCACGACTGCAGTCTGTCCCAGATGAGCACCGCCCTGATTTGCTGCATGCATACCGACTGCCAGCGGCTCAATCAGAGCGCCTTCCATGGTACTTACATTGTCCGGAAGTTTGAAGCACAATCCGGCTTCATGCGCGACATATTCCTGAAAAACACCGTCCACCGGAGGAGTTGCAAAAAAGACCACATCTTCACAGAGATTGTATTTTCCCTGCTTGCAGAATTCGCATTCGCCGCAGGTTTTTCCCGGTTCCATCGCAACGCGGTCTCCGACTTTCAGATTCTTTACGTTGGCACCGACTTCCACTACCGTACCGCCTGCCTCGTGCCCCAATACAAAGGGCGGTTCTACAACAAAATCACCGATTCTTCCCGATTCATAATAATGCAGATCAGAACCGCAGATCCCCACATACTCCACTTTCACCAGCACCTCATTGTCTGATGGTGTTGGAATTGGTTTTTCCTGAATCTCTACCTTCCTGATCTCTGTCATCACAGCCTGTTTCATGGTCCCTTCCATTGCTTTTTCCTCCTCTTCTTTTTGTTTTTCGGAGCTGTCTGATGCCGTTTGCTCTCCCTGGTCATGTACTGATTGGGGATGCACTTTGTAAAAAGGGGCTGTGCATGACATACCCAACCCCTTCCTGCTTTATTTTATTTATGGATTGGCAGGTATGTTTACTCCATTCCGAGAACATCTTTGGTGTTCTGGAAGATCTCATTTGCCATTTCAATATATTCTGTGCTTCCCTTGGATTCACACTGGCTTACATATTCCTCCCAGTCATTCTCCACATCCATGCTGCCGGAGATAAACTGTGCCAGGCTGGTATTGACGTAGTCGATGAGCGGAGACTGAATCAGTCCCATCTCCTCTTTCTGTTCCTCATCTGCCATGATCGGCGGTGCCAGTTCTCTTGGAGTACAGTTATCATAAATTCTCTGATTCCAGTCTCTTTCTCCCTCAGTGAATTTGGAGAATCTCAGTTCTTCGCTTCCGCCGTATGAAAATACACCGCCGCCAAAACCAAAATCTACATTCAGCTGTTTCTCAGCCCCCGGATTGATACCATTGTAGTAAATGCCGGAATCCAGTACGATGCTGCCGTCAGCATCTTTTGTATAGGTCTCGCCTTCTACACCCCACTGTACCAGCGTCTGTCCTTCATCAGAATACCACAGCCAGTCAACAAAGCGAAGCATTTTTACAAATTCTTCCTCACCCAGCTCATCCAGTGCATTTTTGGAGATCATCAGACCATTTTCCAGTCTGGAAGTCTCACACTGCAGATGGCCTTTCGGTCCGCCCGGATATACTACCATGTAAAGGTCTGCTCCCTCTACCTGCATTTTGTCGCTGGACATCATATCAGCCAGTACCTGATAGTTTACACTCATGACATAAGAATCACCGCGATAGAATTTTGCCTGTGCCTGCTCATTGTCCTGAGAGAAAGATTCCGGATCCAGCAGACCTTCGGAATACATCTTGTTCCACAGAGCAGCAAATGCCTTGAAATCCTCGCTGCTGTCAGCGAAATAGAACTCATTTTTGTCGAAATCAAATGCAGTGCCGTTTGAAACACCCCAGCCGGCAGTAACACCGTACTGTACCGCACAGATATTCAGTGCAGAATCACCCTGGAACTGATCGGACCATACATAATCAGCACCTGTATACTCTTTGACTGTCTCCAGTGCTTCCACAAAATCATCCCAGGTCCAGTTTTTCTCAAGCTCTGTCACATCAATGCCTGCTGCATCGAATATATCTTTCCGGATGACCAGAGAGTAACCGCCTGCTGCTTTCTCCCACATACCCGGCAGTTTGTAATATTTACCGTTGGACTGATAGATCTGCTTTAAGTCTTCCTCCATGCCCCATTCTTTTACACATTTCTGGTAGTTCGGCATGTACTGTACCCAGTCACTGATTGCCACGATCTGTCCGCCATCAATGTACGGGGTTTCATCATATGCCTTACTGATGATGTAAGGTGCATCACCGGTGTTGATCAGCGTGGACATCTTGTCATTGTAATCAGTACGTGCAACCAGGTTCATGTCAAATTTGACGTTGGTTTTCTCTTCGATGGCAGACCAGATTCTCCAGTCCTCCTTGTACGGATAGTTTTCGTGATCTGAATACAGCAAGGAATAGGTGACCGGTTCGTCCGAATGGAACGTAACACCTTCGCCGTACTGGTAGTCCAGGCTGTTTTCATCAATCTCCACCGATGCTGCATTTCCGCCCTCGGAACCGCCCTTAGAGTCACCGCATGCGCCAAATGACAGAGCCATCAGGGCAGCCATAGTAAGTGCAACTACTTTTCTTTTCATTTTGTTCCTCCTTAAAAAGATTTTTTATTTTATTATCAGCCCTTTACTGCACCCATTGTCATACCCTGTACAAAATATTTCTGTACAAACGGATAAACACAGACAATCGGGAGTGTCGTAAGGACCATGGAAGCAGATTTTAAGGTACTCTGAACGTTGGAAGCCTCCGATGTAGAGCCTGCTTCCACGGTATTGGCACCCTGTACCAGCTGTCTGACATACAGAGCAACCGGCCATTTGTCTTTGGTGTCCAGATACATGAACGGACCAAACCATTCATTCCACATGCCTACCACATAGAACAGGAACATGGTAGCCATGATTGCTTTTGACAGCGGCAGCACAATTTTCAGGAAAATCCCATACGTTCCCATACCGTCGATGGAAGCCGCCTCCTCCAGCTCAGCCGGAAGTCCCTGGAAGAAGGATTTCATCAGCAAAAAGTTAAAAGTGCTGACTGCGCCCGGCAGAACGATCGCCCACATGGTGTCGCGCAGATGCAGCCACTGCGTGATCATAACGTAGTTCGGGATCATACCGCCTGAGAAATACATGGTAAATACAACAAACGGAATCAGGAACTTGTTCAGACGCAGTTTTGATTTCGACAGCGGGTACGCAAGCAGTGCTGTAAATGCCACGGAGATCAGCGTACCAATGACCGAGTAGAGAATGGTATTTCCATAGTAGCGGAAGAAATCACCGTTTCTCAGTATGTATCTGTAAGTTGCCGTTGTAAAGCCAATCGGATAGAAGGTAATCTGTCCGGAAGCAACCGCTGCATCATTGCTGAAAGACTGTGCCACCAGGTAGATTACCGGATACAGGGTAATAAAGATGACCAGCAGCATAATGATAAAGTTAATCACGGTGAATACGCGATAGGATTTGCTCTTATACTGTAACATGCCTTATTTCCTCCTTTCTACCACAGGGATGTCTCAGTAAGTTTCTTTGACAGGGTATTGGCACCGGTTACCAGAATCAGGCCGATGACACCCTCGAAGAGACCTACTGCAGTTGCATAGCTGAAGTTACCGTTCGTAATACCCATGCGGTATACCATGGTTCCGATAATGTCCGCACGGTTCTGGGTGAACTTGTTGTACAGAAGCAGGATCTTCTGTGTATTTCCGCTTGTCATGATGCCGCCGATATCCAGAATCAGCAGAGTCATAATGGTAGGCAGAATCCCCGGGATAGTTACGTGGATTGTCTGTTTGAAACGTCCGGCTCCATCGATGGCTGCTGCCTCGTAGAGTTCGGTATTAATGCCTGTCATGGCAGTCAGATACAGAATGGTTCCCCAGCCAAGCGCCTGCCATACACCGGAAGTAATATACAGTGTATCAAACCACTTCGGATCGGAAATAAAGGAAATCGCATCCACACCAAATTTGGAAAGAATGCTGTTGATCGGTCCGCTTAAGGATACCAGCTCTTTTACCATACCGCAGAGAACTACCAGAGATACAAAATGCGGCAGATAGGAGATGGTCTGTACCACTTTTTTCCATTTTACGTGTCTGATCTCATTGATCAGCAGCGCAAAGATCAGCGTTGCCGGGAATCTGACCAGCAAGTACTTGATACTCAGACGCAGCGTGTTCCAGAATGCATTCCAGAACTGCTCATCCTTCAGAAACTGTTTGAAGTAACGGAAGCCTACCCAGTAATCACCGAAAATATTCGGGCCGCCTCTGTACTTGCGGAATGCAATCACGTTGCCGAGCATCGGAATGTAACGGAAAATAATATACCAGAGAATCGGAAGGATCACAAAAGTATACAGTTTCCATTCTTTCCGCACATGTCTCAACAGTGACTCGTCATGATGAAGCTTTTGCTTTTTCTGTTTCTTTGCCATTTTTCCACCACTTTCTATAATTTATTTGCGGAGAAGACTGCTCCGCTTCTTTGGCTGTTTCGATTCTAATAAATGGTTCTGTGCTTTTCATCCTCCAGAAAGGATTTCCGGTAAAAATAGGAGTTGATCTGATCTCTCCATTCCTTTGAGTGATCCATCTGGTGGGCGAAACGGTTCTGTACTCTCTCAAAGGATTTTTCCGGGATCTTCCCTTCAAGGGAATCCCACAGTTCTGCCATCTTCTCCACATCCTCCGCTCCCTCAAAATGAGTGTCATAAATGTGTTGAATCAGTGTTTTTCCGGTTTTCAGCCGATACGTATACGATACATGATGGAAGAACAAAAGCAGTTCCTCCGGACACTTCTCCAGTGACTCATACTGAGATGACAAAGGTTCCCGGTACTGCTGTGCATATCCGGTGCCATGCGATGTGCGATCCACACCGATTCCTAAATGGTCCGCTCTGTGGTAGGTTCCCCAGCGGTCATATTCATATCCGTCTACATTTGGTCCATAATGGAATCCAGGATTTACCATCCATCCAATCCCCAGTGGAGAAGTATATTTCTCATAAGCCGGCCAGGACATCATCAGTATCGCTTCTATCTTTTCCATTACTTCCGGATCGGTTCCAAAGGTACAGGCTATCCACTCTTTCGCGATTGCTTCCGAGCTAAGATCCGTGTCAAAGCTCAACCTTCCGAAACCATAAAGGTTTGCTGCGGCCAGATCATGTCCGGTCCAGTTCTCATCATCACCGGTGTTTGCAACCGCAGCCATCCCGCAGTTTGTCTGGTGAAAGGTTCTGCCGCTTATGATATCTGCCACTGTATCCTGCTCATTGCTGCAGTAAGTACGGTGCTCAAGCACCTCCCGAAACATTGGAATCAGATAGCATACATGACGCTGCTGCCCTGTGTATTCCTGAGCGATCTGTACTTCCAGCATCTGATTTGTTTTCGTCAATCCCCCAAGCAGCGGAGAAACCGGTTCTCTTACCTGGAAATCCATCGGACCATTTTTGATCTGTAAAATGACATTGTCCAGAAAGGTTCCGTCCAGTGGCATGAAGTTGTCGTAACCGCTTCTGGCCCGGTCTGTCTTTTTGTCTCTCCAGTCCTGCTGACAGTTGTAAACGAAGCATCGCCAGATGATGATACCGCCATAAGGTTCCACAGCTCTTGCAAGCATGTTGGCTCCATCCGCATGTGTTCTTCCGTAAGTAAACGGTCCCGGACGTCCTTCCGAATCTGCTTTCACCAGAAAGCCGCCAAGATTCGGGATTCTCCGGAAAACATCTTTCATCTTTTCCTGCCACCAGGACTGTACCTGTTCATCTTGCGGATCTGCTGTTGAGAGTCCTCCAAGTTCCATGGGGGCTGCAAAGTTCAGAGAGAAATACAGCCGGATTCCGTAATCTGCAAAAATTTCCGCCATCTGTACCAGTTCTTCCTGATACACCGGGTCGATCAGTCTTGTGGCATTTCCCTTGACATTCACATTGTTGATGACAGATGCATTGATTCCCACAGAGGCAATCATTCTGGCATAAGCTCTGGTTCTCTCATTCACCAGGACTTTCTCATCCCGGAAGAAAAACGATTTTCCGGAATATCCCCGTTCAATGGAACCATCCATATTATCCCAGTGATTCAGGATTCGGATCGGATTCGATGGCTTTTCCAGAAGATCCATTCCCGCAAATGGTTTCTCCATCTTGACCCATCGGATGCAGGCAAAACATCCATAGAGAATGCCTTTTGGTCCCTCTGAGGTGATCGTGATCTTTCCGTTATCTTCTCTGACGTGATATCCTTCCTCCCCGGTTTTTGCCATTCGGTCCCAAATGAAAGAAATGGTTGCTTCTTCACGGTTTTCACACAGAATCATATCCTTCCCGAACATCTCACGGGCAGCTCTTAGGAGCTCTTCCCGGGCAGTTGCAATCACACGGTGATCACCTTCCACATACAGAGAGGAGAAGTATGCTGCATCTGCTGTTGGAGGCTTTTTTTGATATGCAAGCCATGCGTTTTCGTAGCTCATTTCCTTTCCTTTCCAACATCGAAGATGTATTATGCAAGTTTCTTTTTGTGAATCACAACTTACATTTTGCTCTTCGGTGTTTTGTATAGTTTTTCGTTTCTTTTCTCTTATTATAGGTCAGCATGCCGTCTCTTGCATCGCGTTTTTTGCCAAAAGCTATTCACATATTGCGGTTTCTTCGACGATATTGCGGGTTTTTTTTTAGAATATTCATTTTCTTCGTCATTTTCAACAAAAACAAGCCCGTATTTTCTCCATACACTTTATGCATTCTACCCGTTTTTTTGACATTCAAAGCATTTTTGCGTCAAAAAACGAGTGCAAAATCAGCCTACTTCGAAAAACAGTTGATTTTGCACTCTCTCATTTAAAGATCTCAAAACAGTTTTTTCTTATATTTATAACGCCAAAGGCAGAATTCCTCTTTCTGCCTATTTCGAGCAGAAACGGAATCGGTGAAAATCAAAATTGCTTCCAGGCAAAAACACAAACGAGACGTCCCATGTTCCGGTAATGTTCTCGATCTCAAACATCTGCTCTGACGCTTCCTCCGTATGAAGAAATTCCAGCATCTGTCGTTCCTCCGCTCCATTTCCGGTAAGGCGCAGCTGAATCGTGTTTTTCTCATTGGGCGTGTATCCGCACAGAATCAGCTTCGCTGCACCTTTTTCTCCAAATTCCATCTGATGGAACTCGATGGTTACGTTATTTCCGATTCCGCTGATTTTCTGCTCTCCCGCGGTAAAGGTATCTCCATAAATCTGATCACATTCTGCTGCGGTAAGCTCCATGTATGCCCGGTTTCTTCTCGTGAAGGAAAAGCCCTTGATATGAATCTTTTTCCTGAGAACAAAGCACAGGCTGGTGATTCCGGTAAGCCTTTTCTTCAAATGGAAGGTTTCTTCCTGATAAACATTCCAGATGGATGGCTTCTGATAAATGACATCGCCTACAAGCTCTGATCCTTCCTCTTCGGGCATTCCCTCGTAGATCAGAATCTCACACGGGTCATCATCAAGTGCGAATACCGGTATCGTAATCTCATCGGAACCGTAAGCTCCAAAATTGATTCCATGGAATCCCACCTGACTTTCACCGTCACGGGCCGTGGCCACTCCATGCTCATTTCCGTTCCCGATCGCTCCCTGGCTGTAATCGTAGAGTCCCGCACTGATAAATTCATACGGATTCAGATAGGCTTCCCCCATACCGGTTACATTGAATTCGAGAACAGAAATCACACGGATCCCGGATGTTCCCGACTTCGACATACAGCGAAGCCGGAACTGTCCGTCGCTTTTGGCGGTGATCACCGCTTTTTCCCCTTCTGCTTTCACCTCTGCAAGAGTAGAGGGAATTCCTGCATCATTCACAATACTCCAGATCAGCTCCCGATCGTTTGCATCGGCAGGGCAGATCCTTGCATGAACGACTGTCTGCTGATTCTCCTCATGAAGATGCATGCCGTTCTCACTGGTAAGATAAATGGTGCGCACCGGAATTTCATCTGCTGCTTCCTCCGAATCACTGCCTTTACAATTTCCCATAACGGCCTGATATGCCATCGGGCTGCTGCCCTCTATGATCTTTGCCTCCAGTACCGGAATGACAAGATATGCCTCCTCCATGCCTTTCGAACGCACAGTCACCTTCAGGGCTCCCTCTTTGGTACCCGCAGCGGCCACAAGCAGCAGCTTTCCGGCAAAAAGTCTTCTCGTACAGCCTTTGTATTCCCCGGTATCTGTGCTGTCACCATTGTCAAGGCCAACCAGTCGGCCCTCTCCGGAAACCTCCACCTGCACCCGATTCACTGCATTTTCTACCGGATGTCCGTCTTCATCTTCCATTTGGATGGTGATAAAGGCGAGATCCTGTCCGTCTCCCTTCAATGTATCCACATCCGATGTCAGGCGGATCTTCGCTGCCTCTCCAAAAGAAGCTCTCACTTCGGAAGCGATTTCGTGACCCGCTTCATCGTAAGCTTTTGCCTCCAGTTTTCCTCTCGTGTAGGGCAGCTGCCAGTGACCGAGCAGCTGCTCACCATGCTCATGATCTATGTGGAACACGCCCTCACTTCTGCCATTCAAAAACAGTTCCACATACGGCGCGTTGGAGCAGACTCTTACATCAATCAGCTGGTTTTCGTTAAAATCCCAGTATGGAAAGATGTGAACCATAGGTGCTGTGTGATAATCTGTCCATTCTGCCTGGTAAATATAGAAAGAATCTTTCGGAAAACCAGCCGTATCCACCTGCCCGAAATAAGAATTTCTCGTATGATACGGTGTAGGCTCGCCAATGTAATCAAATCCTGTCCACAAAAACTGTCCACAGGAATAAGCATGGTCACGTTCCGCCCGAATACACGCTTCACTGGAGGCAGCTCCCCAGCTGGTCGTCGAATTTCCAAGGGAAGAACACTGCTCATCTTCATCAGCCAATACCGACTGCTGATACGGAAAGTGATAGATTCCCCGGCTCTGAACGGTGGAAGAGGTCTCACTTCCATAAATAATCCAGTCCGGATGTTCCCTGTGATGCTCATCGTAATACTTTTCCGCATAATTGTATCCGGCCAGTTTTACCAGATCCGCACATTTCCTGGCATTTTCCCACGGCATGTAATTGGAGCCGATTGTAATCGGAGCATTTTCTTTGGGATCATGGATTCTTACCTCCTGCATAAGCATCCTGGTCAGTTCCTGCCCTCTCTCATCTGCATGAGTATCGTAGATCTCATTGCCAATGCTCCACATAATCAGGCTCGGATGATTCCGGTCCCGGCGAATCCAGCTCCTTACATCTTTTTTGTACCACTGCGGGAAAAACCGCGCATAATCGTAAGGTGTCTTGGAGCGTTCCCACATATCAAAAGCCTCGGATATTGCCAGAATTCCCATACGATCCGCCAGTTCCATCACATCTGCTGCGGGCATATTGTGTGTCAGCCGAATTGCGTTGACACCCATGCTCTTTAAAATGCGGAATTTTCTCTCCATCGCCCTAGTGTGGTAAGCAGCCCCCAGACATCCCAGATCGTGATGCTCGCAGACACCATTTAGTTTCAGCTTTCTGCCGTTCAAAAGGAATCCCTGTTCCGGTGAGAAGTGAATTGTCCGGAATCCAATGGTCTGGCACTCCCTCTGAAGCACTCGCTCTCCATCCATCAGCGTCGCGCAAAACTGATAACAGTGAGGGTCCTCCACATCCCAGCGGCACAGATCGGAAAGCTCTGCCTCATAGCAAACAGTCTGTATCTCCTCCCTGGGACTGACCGGAATTCTTGCCAGCGCCTGGTCTCCAATCCTTGTACCGTCCCTGGGATCAATCAGTTCATACACCAGGACAAGCGGATGTCTTGCCATCACTTCTGTCCCGACATGCAATCTCCAGACTTCCCTGTTTTGTTCTGTGATCTTGATATAAATGCCATCAGAAACCAGATGATCCTGGTGAAGCACTTTCAGCCACACATTCCGGTAAATCCCTGCACCGGAATACCAGCGGCTGTTGGGCGCCTGAAAGTCCACCCGCACCAGAATCACGTTGTCTCCTTCCCTCAGATATTCGGTCAGGTCCACTTCAAACGCGGAATACCCGTATTTCCACTCACCTGCCTTTTGTCCGTTGACATAGATTTTCGAGTCCATATAGATGCCGTCAAACCGAAGCAGCACCTTTTGCTGTTCCTGTCCGTGAAATTCCAGATGTCTGCGGTAATAGCCGGTACCATCCTCATAAAGAGCCTTTCCCTGATAGATCAACCAGTCATGAGGAAGGCCCACGGGAGCAAAGTCCTCCTCTTTTAGCTGTTCCATCGGTGTATGCAGCGGCTGCCTGGTAAATTCCCATCCGTCATTGAACAGATGAGTTCCCCATACCTCACAGCAATTTCTGCTATTTTCCATCCTGATTCTCTCCATTCTTCTTAAAATCTGAAAGTTCTATGCAAAACGGGGATGCAAGCAGAAAAGCATGATTGCACAACAGTCCCCCCTTTGGTGCATTCTTCCAGGCATAGCGAAGGTAAGCAGGCATGCTCACTTTTGTTGTGGCAACAAGTACATTGCTTCCTTCTATGATCGCTCCGGCAGGGACATAGATACCGTCACTTCCCGCTATCTCAAATTCTTTCGGACATCCGCCATCGACGGTTGTCAGCCCCTTTCCGTCATAAGTCTCAAACTCCAGGAGGATTCCTTCCTCCTTCCATGACCAGCCACGTAAGTTCGGACCTCGCCAGATCAGATCTTCCCCATAGATCATTCCCTCGGCTGCAAGCTCCAAACGGTGGGCAATTTCCTTCTTATTCAGCGGATGCAGATCATTTTCCTCGCCAAGATCAAGATTGACCGTCACTGCCACATCCGGCAGCTGCTCTGCTTTTCGCTCGGCCTCCCTGATTTTCGGCCAGGATTCATCCCCTTTTGGCAGGTCAATCGAAAAATCGGGAAGCTGTGCGATGAGAAAAGGAAGGCGTTCCTGCTGCCATTTTTCTCTCCAGAACCGGATCATTCTTTTCAGAAGCTCTTCGTAGGTGTCCGGGCGCTTGTCATTGGATTCCCCCTGATACCAGAGCACACCCCGAATCGTATAGGGATGACAGGGGGCGAGCATACCATTGTAAAGCCCGGTTGGCTGCCAGGTAATAAAGTCCTGTTCCGGTGCTTCTTTCATACTGCATCCAATACAGTATTCCCATGCACCCTCCAGATCAATTCTGCCGTGCGGATTGAAGATCTCATATTTCTTTCCCGGTGTCACTCTTCCCTGCCCACGGCGCACAACCAGACGAATGCAGATTTCATTTACTCCTTCTTTCAGGCATCCCCCCGGAATCTGATATTTTCTCGGCGGATACTGATATCCTGTTTCTCCTGCCAGCTGTCCGTTCACATAGGTAGTATCTGCATCGGTCATCGTTCCAAGCCAGAGGCTGGCCATCTCTCCCGCCATTGCCGCAGGCACCAGAAAACGGCGCCGCAGATAGATGCAGCCTGAAAATCCTTCCAGCCCCTGATCCCTTAGAAAACCAGGCAAAAAAATCGGCTTCCAGGACTGTTTCGCATCTGTCCATCCAAGATCTCTTTGGTTCAGTTCCCTCTGCCATGCTGCTTCCGCTCTGGCATCACTCTCCAGCTTTTGCTGCACAAAGGAATCGTTCTTATATTTTCCCAGCAGCTCCATCAGATCCGGAAAATCCTTCAGCGCCTCTTCTCCCATCCATGCCTCGATGGGAGAACCACCAAGACTTACATTAATCACGCCTACCGGTACCTTCCGTCTCTTTTCTAACATACGTGCGAAGAAATAGGAAACTGCGGAAAACGCTCCGATCTGATCCGGTTCAAACGGTATCCAGCCAGCTTCTGCATGATCATGGACGGACCCCTGAAAACAATAACGCTCCTTTACTTTATACAGACGGAGCCTTCTGTCACCTGCCCTTTGAAACTCTTCAGGATATCGATCTTTAACCCGGTTCATGGGAAGTTCCATGTTTGACTGTCCGGAACAGAGAAACACCTCGCCGATCCAGACATCACGAACCTGAAGCTTTTCCCCGCTTTCTGCTGTCACAGTCAGAATTTCCGGCCCTCCCGGAACCAGATGGGAAGCAAACACCTCAAAAGATCCGTCCTCCTTCGCAGTACAGAAAAAAGATTTTCCCTGAATATCCACAGTCACCCGTTGCCCGGGCACTGCTTTTCCCCAGATTCTGGTCCGATCTCCCTGCAAAAGAACACATCCATCTCCCAAAAGGCTGGGCAGCTGCAGTTTTTCGCTTTTTGTCATGATTTCTTCCTTTCCCCGCTTCTTTCTCCCCGTTATAATGTGTGGGGTCAAAAATAATTGACCCCACACATCTTTCTACGTTTTTCTTTCTGTTTCTTTTGCGGAAATTTCCCCCATCAGATACAGCACTTTTCCACGATCACCGTTTCCGGAACAGTTACTGTCAGCATTTCGGGTGTCCGGCCAGTCAGCTCACTGCTCCGATGATCCGGCTGCTGTGTTCCGACAAAGACCTGACAGGTTCCTTTCTCCAGCACCAGATCTCCATTTTCATCACGCAGCGAAAAAGAACGTTCCTCAAGCATGATTTCTACCTCTTTGGATTCCCCAGGCGCAAGCTCTGTTTTCTTCAGGCCTTTCAGCTGGGGATTGGGCGTGCCCGGACGGCATACTTTTACATATACCTGAACTGTCTCAGCGCCTCTTATGGTTCCGGTATTCGTGATCGTCGTCTTTACCCGGATTACCCCTCCGTTTTGGATCACATCCGTATCAATGGATGTTCCGCTTAATGCAAATTCCGTATAAGACAGTCCATATCCAAATGGATAAAGGGCATCCTGCTTCATATATCGATAGGTGCGGTTCTTCATGGAATAATCGGTAAATGCCGGAAGCTCTTCCGTAGTGCGGTAAAAAGTGACTGGCATCTTGCCCTCCGGCGAATAATCACCGAATATCAGCTCGGCGATCGCCCTTCCGCCTTCGGCACCCGGATACCATCCCTGGAGAATCGCCGGGATGTGCTCATCCGCCCAGTTGACTGCCAGCGCACTTCCTGAGAGCAGTACCAGAATGACCGGCTTTTTGCTTTCATAGATTGCTTCCAGAATCTCCTGCTGAAGACCAGGCAGGGAAAGATTCGGTTTGTCACCGCTGGCATATTCATTTCCTTCGTCGCCTTCCTCTCCCTCCAGGCTGGAGTCCAGACCCATGCAGGCAATCACTACATCACTCATCTCGCAGACACCGCGCACTTCCGACAAGCGGTCATTCTCCTGCCCAAGGCCGCTCATTTTCGTCCTGCACAGGTGACAACCCTCAGAGAAAAGGACGCGGATATCCTCTCCCACATAGTCCTGAATTCCCTCAGAGATGGTGTAATACCGGGAAGCAGTTCCCTCATAATTGCCTACCAGAGCTTTGCGGTTATTGGCATTCGGTCCGATGATACCGATCGTACGGATCTTGTTTTTATCCAATGGGAGAAGATGATTTTCATTTTTCAGAAGGACGACGGATTTTCTTGCCGCTCTCCGATTCAGCTCATCATTTGCCCTGGAATCATTTTCCGCAAAGCTGATCTGACTGTAGGGCACTTTTTCCGGATCGTCAAACAGGCCCAGTTTCATCCTGGTAGTCATCAGATTTGTCACGGCCTCATTGAGACGCTCTTCTGTCACGAGTCCTCTTTTTACTGCTTCGCTCAGATACAGAAACAGACTTCCACAGTTCAGGTCACAGCCGTTCTGCATCGCCATGGCAGCAGATTCCAGAGCCGAGTTTGTCACCCCATGGTATTCGTGAAAATCCTTGACTGCCCAGCAGTCAGAAGTCACATGTCCCTCAAAGCCCCATCCTTTTCGGAGAATATCCAAAAGCAGCGTTTTGCTGCCGCAGCATGGTTCTCCGTTAGTACGGTTATAAGCACCCATCACGGTCTCAACTTTCGCTTCCTTTACACACGCTTCAAATGCCGGAAGATACGTCTCAAACAGATCCTGTTTTGACACAACCGCATTGAAAGAATGGCGCTCATCCTCCGGACCGGAATGCACTGCAAAATGTTTTGCACAGGCAGCAACCTTCATATAGTTTTCATCGTCCCCCTGCATTCCCTCGATAAAGCGGACACCCATACGCGATGTCAGATAAGGATCTTCACCAAATGTCTCATGGCCTCTGCCCCATCTGGGATCACGGAAGATGTTCACATTGGGAGCCCAGAATGTCAGGCCTTTATAAATATCGGTATCTCCGTATTTCTGCTGCATATTAAATTTCGCTCTTCCTTCTGTGGAAACAGCCTCTGCCACTTCCCAAAGGAGATCCTCATCAAACGTCGCCGCCATACCAATCGCCTGTGGGAACACCGTTGCGACACCTGCTCTTGCGACACCATGCAGTGCCTCATTCCACCAGTTATAAGCTTTTACCCCCAGTCTTGGTATGGCAGCCGCCCCATGCACCGTCTGGGAAACCTTTTCCTCCAGCGTCATGGAAGCAACCAGTTCCTTGGCACGTCTACGATATTCTTTCATTTTCTCTGCTTTCATGCACTTACCCTTCTCTTTCTCTTCATTTCCGGAAAACAAGCGGTTCATCGTCATTTTCACCTGATTTTCCAATTATTTATAGCCCATCATAGCATTTTGCACAATAGGTTGCATTCCGAATCTTGCCCTGTTCTGCGCATATGTTGCTAAATTTACAGAAACAAAAAGCAATAATCGCTCAATAGTTTCGCAAAGATTCAAATGCATTTTCGTCCATGGCCTGCTATACTGGCGTTTAGTTGACATAGAAAGGAGTTTTTCATGAATACTTATCAGAATCCCATCTTCAGCGGTTTTTACCCGGATCCTTCCATCTGCAGAGTCGGAGAAGATTACTATATGGTTACCTCCTCCTTTGTATATTTTCCGGGTCTTCCCATTTTCCACAGCCGCGATCTGGTTCACTGGGAACAGATCGGCCACGGAATCTCCTCACCGGATCAGCTGGATTATAAAAACTGTGAAACCTCTCTGGGACTTTGGGCCCCTACCATCCGATATCACGAAGGCACTTTCTACATCATTAATACCTTTGTCTCGGAAGGCCGCGAAGCCAGACGTGATAATTATATCATCACTGCCAAAAATCCTGCCGGTCCATGGAGCAAGGCCTGCTTTATCGAAGGCGCGGACGGCATTGATTCCAGTTTATTCTTTGACCGTGACGGCCGCATGTGGTATACCGGAAACTTCATCAGCGAGGAAGCACTTTACGAAGGCCATCATGGCATTTATCTGTGCGAGCTGAATCCGGATACCTTCCAGTTCAAAGGCAAACGCACCATTATCTGGGACGGTAAAAAGTCCGCCGGAAAGTGGATTGAGGCGCCTCATCTTTATTATGAAAACGGCTATTATTACCTCGTAGTTGCAGAAGGCGGTACCTTTACCAACCACAGTGTAATGATGGCACGCTGCAAAACCATCGATGGTGATTACGAGGTCTGCCCGCGCAATCCGGTTGTCACGCATCGTCATCTGTCTCTTATGAGCCCGATCTCAGTCGTAGGTCACGGAGATCTTGTCCAGACTCAGACCGGAGAATGGTGGATGGTGCTGCTCGGTGTCAGACCTTATGACGGTTATGGCGCTCCGCACTTCAACCTTGGCAGGGAAACGTTTTTGATTCCGGTGCGCTGGGAATCCGACGGCTGGATCCGCGTAAACAATGACAACGGTATGGTCAATCCCAAAGAGCAAAAACCCAATCTGCCCGCCTACCTGCCAAAACCCTGCTTCTTCACAGACAATTTCGAGTGCAGCACACTCCATCTGCGCTGGAACACCATACATCCTTTTACAAAGCCCTGTTATTCACTGACGGAACGCCCCGGTTTCCTGCGCATCCATCTGATTCCGGAAGTACTTCACGAAATCTGCACGCCCGCTTTTATCGGAAGAAGACAGCAGCATACCAGTTTCCGCATGCAGACGGCTATGGAATTTGCGCCTGCATCGCCGGCAGAGGAAGCCGGCCTGGCCCTGGTTCAGGACGACCGGTATCACTATACATTCACTCTCACGCAAAGAGATGGCGAAAACTGTCTCCTGGTAACTGAAGTGCGAAATCATGTCCGCACCTGTTTACAGATAGTGCCCGTTCGGCAAAACGGACGGATCTATCTGACTGTGGCCGCTTCCGATACCGGATACCATTTTTACTACGGCTTTGATGATCAGCAATTTCTTCCGGTATATGAAAATGCGGATCCGACCCTGTTAAGCTCTCTTGTCAATGAAGGTTTTACAGGTGCTTACCTTGGCATGTATGTCTCATCCAATCACATCGACAGCAGTAATTATGCTGATTTTGACTGGGTTGTATATGAGACAGATGCAAGATGGTAATCTCCTGTCAGCCGATACAAAACCAATCTCTACACACACAAAAAAACCTCACAGAATTCTGTGAGGCTTTTTTGTTTAAAGCAACATGTTCCTTGTGCTGCCAAAATCGCGACATTGCTGTATCACGGCTTACCTTGTTTCCGGTAGTCGCTCGGAGAACAGTTCTTGATGGTCTTGAATGTGCGGTTAAACGCGCTCAAAGAGGAAAAGCCCGAATTCATTGCCACATCGGTAATACTCATCTCTTTATTGTACAGCAATTCTTCCGCACGTTTGACTCTTTTCGAATTCAGATATTCATAAAAGGTCATATTCATGTACTGTTTAAAGATTCTGGTAAAATGGAATTTCGAGAAACCACTGACATTGGCCACTTCCTCCAGTGTCAGATTGTCCATATAGTGTCTGTTAATGTAATTGCAGGCATTCATGACTGCTTCCAGGTATTCCTGCTGTTTCATTGACTGTGCCTGTTTTCCCTGTCCGCTTTGATAGATTTCTCTGCGTCCGAGTTCCACGAAGATTTCGATCAGGGCTGCGTAAATCGACGCTTCCCGAAACGCACTGTTTCCATCATATTCGCGAATGATCCGATCCAGTTTCTCTTTCAGAAAACAATACAGTTCATCCTGTGGATCTTTTCTGTAGAAAAACACCGCAGGCATCATAAACAACAATGTCTCCATTTCTTTTAAGGTATAGAGAAGCGCTGTATCAAACTGGAGGATGATCCGTTCCCCTGTGGGTGGAGCTTCCAGGGCATGAATCACACCGGAATTCATCAGGATAATATCTCCTTCCTCGAGCTCATATCGCTCTTTTCCCACAATCACTACATATCCTTTTTCAATCGGCATAATCAGTTCCATTCCCACATGCCAGTGATCCGGATAATCCTCGTAATCCACGTTATGATACAGGCGAAGTCCCAGAGAATCGCCATAATTGATAGTTTCATGCATTCCATTCAGTATCTCAATCATCGCACCAAGCCTCCACACATTTCTTCTCTATCCACATGGTTTGGGCGCACCTTCTTCTTTCCAGCAGCAGTTTCGCAGCTATTTCGCGAATGGTCACCTTTTTCTTACAGAAGCGTTGTAAACAAATCCTTGACTGTCGGATAGATCTGCGCAAATTTACGATACTGTTTCTCGTATTTCTCCACCAGTTCCGGTTCCGGCTCAATCGTCTCTGTCACACGCACAATTTTCGCTGCAGCGTCCTCTACAGACTCAAATTCTCCGCATGCAACCGCTGCCAGTATTGCGCCGCCCAACGCCGGACCTTCTTCCGACTCAATTCTGTCAACCTTGATATTCAGGATATTGGCAATCATACGTCTCCAAAGAGGACTTTTTGCTCCGCCGCCGCAGATCTTGGTGCGTTCGATTTTGATTCCCAGAGATTTTGCAATCTCAAAAGAATCGCGAATTGCAAATGCCACACCTTCCAGAACAGCCTGTGTCATATCCTCGCGGGTGGTATCCATCGTAAGTCCGATAAAGGTTCCTCTTGCATCCGGATTGTTGTGAGGAGAACGCTCTCCCATCAGATAAGGAAGGAAGAAGACATTGTTTTCTCCCAGTTTCGTGATATCCTTCTGCTCTGCCGGATAATCCTTGGTTCTGATGATCTGATCCATCCACCATTTATTGCAGGAAGCGGCACTTAACATGCAGCCCATCAGATGATAATGGCCATCTGCATGAGCAAAAGCATGAAGGGCATTGTTGCTGTCCACGCCAAACTCCCTGCTGGAGATAAAGATCGTTCCGCTGGTTCCAAGTGAGATATTACACATACCGTCACCTACCGTACCGGTTCCTACCGCTGCAGCTGCATTGTCTCCGGCTCCTGCCACCACTTTACAGCTCTCGGGCAGTCCCAGCTCTTTTGCCACTTCCGGTTTCAATGTTCCTACTGCGTCATAGCTCTCATGCAGTGTGGGCAGCATTTCTTCACTGATACCGCAGATCTCAATCATGCGTTTGGACCAGCATTTATTCTTCACATCCATCAGCAGCATTCCTGAGGCATCGGAATAATCGCTGACAAATGCTCCGGACAGGCAATAAGCCAGATAATCCTTGGGAAGCATAATCTTTGCAATTCTTGCGAAATTCTCAGGCTCATTTTCTTTCACCCACAGAATCTTCGGTGCAGTGAATCCGGCAAATGCGATATTTGCGGTATACATTGACAGATTTGCCTTGCCAATCACGTTGTTCAGATAATCGGTCTGTTTTCCGGTACGTCCATCATTCCAGAGGATTGCCGGGCGGATCACCTGATCTTCCTCATCGAGAATAACCAGTCCATGCATCTGTCCGCCAAAGCTGATACCTGCCACCTGGGATTTATCCACATCTTTCACCAGCTCTTTGATACCCTCTTTGCTCTCTTTCCACCAGTCCTCCGGCTTCTGCTCAGACCAGCCCGGATGTGGAAAATACAGCGGATATTCCCGAGATACAATATTTACAATCCGGCCGGTGCCATCCATCAGCAAAAGTTTTACTGCGGAGGTACCAAGATCAACACCTATGTAATACATGACATTCTCCTTTTATTCGCTTTGATGTCTGCTGACACAGACACGTTTGTTTCCTTTGAAAAGGGCGGATAGACCGCCGAAGTCACAAAAACTCCGGCAGTTGTTCCGCCCTGTACAGTTCCTGCGCAGATTTCATGTGCTTTTCAGGAACACAGACAGTATGGCCCTTTACCCTGCTGCTGTATTCTTATGCCCAGGGATTCTCAGTCGGATAACGAACACCCTTCGGCTGATTGTATCCGATTTCGCTAACTTCCACGCCGAGCATCTTAAATACTTCAAACAGAGCTTTTCCGAAATGTCCGAATGCAACTGCACCGTGATGCGGATAGTTGCCCTCGATCAGGACATGACGGTAGAATCTTCCCATTTCCGGAATTGCAAAGACACCGATGCCTCCGAAGGAACGGGTAGCAACCGGAAGAACTTCTCCCTCTGCGATGTATCCACGCAGTTTTGCATCAGCGGTGCTCTGCAGACGATAGAATGTGATCTCTCCGGGAACGATATCTCCCTCAAGTGTACCCTGAGTTACTTCTTCCGGAAGAGTTCTTGCCATGATCATCTGATATTTCATAGAGCAGAAGGACAGTTTGGTAGAAGCAGTATTTCCGCAGTGGAATCCCATAAAAGTATCTTTCAGAGTATAGTCATATTTGCCTTTGATTTCGCTCTCGTACATATCCTTCGGTACGGTATTGTTGATATCCAGCAGCGTTACCGTATCTTTGGATACAACTGTTCCGATGAACTCGGACAGTGTTCCGTAGATATCTACCTCACAGGATACCGGAATGCCCATCTTGGTCAGACGGCTGTTGACATAGCAAGGAACGAATCCGAACTGTGTCTGGAATGCCGGCCAGCATTTTCCGGTCAGGGTTACGTATTTTCTGGAGCCTTTGTGTGCTTCGATCCAGTCTAACAGGGTGATC